>JAONQT010000008.1 GCA_028448965.1 Candidatus Nitrosopumilus sp.
AAATTTGTAGAATTCTAAATGGAATGTGGCAAGTTGCAGGAGGCCATGGTCAAATTAATTCAGAATTGGCAATACAAGATATGCAAAAATATCAAGAAAATGGATTTACAACATGGGATCTTGCAGACATTTATGGTCCTGCAGAATCATTAATTGGGGATTTTAGTAGAAAAACAGAACAAAGTTTTCAGGCATTTACAAAATTTGTTCCAAATCCAGGTCCAATGAGTAGTAATATTGTAACTCAATATATTGATGAATCATTAAAAAAAATGAACGTAAAATGTATTGATTTACTTCAATTTCATTGGTGGGATTATCAGGATTCAAATTATCTTGATATATTAGAGCACTTATCAAATTTACAAAAAGAAGGAAAAATAAAACATTTAGGATTGACAAATTTTGATACTAAAACAATTCAAATAATTATTGAAAATGGTTTTAAAATTATAACAAATCAAGTTCAATATTCAATTTTAGATCAAAGACCAGAAAAAATAATGATTCCATTTTTTATTAAATATGGAATTAAAATTCTTACATATGGAACATTGTTAGGAGGATTTTTTTCAGAAAAATACCTTAACACAGAGGAACCAACTAGATTAGATTTAACTACAGCAAGCTTACAAAAATACAAAAATATGATTGATGTATGGGGCGGATGGGAATTATTCCAAGAATTACTTCAAGTTTTAAGCAGTATAGCAAAAAAATATAATTGTAGTATTGCAAATATTGCTACAAAATTTATTCTAGATAAACCACAAGTAGCAGGCGTGATAATTGGTGCAAGATTAGGAATTGCAGATCATATAGAAGATAATAGTAAAATTTTTGATTTAAAATTAGATCAAAACGATATTTCATTAATATCTACAATTACTTCAAAATCAAATGATTTGTTTGATGTAATAGGTGATTGTGGAGATGAGTATAGATAAAAAATATGGAAATTAAAATTGGATGTACTGGATGGAGTTATCAAGGGTGGTCTGGAACTTTTTATCCAAAAAATCTAAAAAGTTCAGACTGGTTAAAATATTATTCACAAATTTTCAGTATTACTGAAATAAATTCAACATTTTATAAAATTCCATCACAAGAGATTGTCAGAAGATGGAATGCAGATACACCAAGACATTTTAAATTTACAGCAAAATTTCCATCAATTATTACACATGAAAAGAGATTAGAAGGAGTAAATTCAGAGATTTTTTCATTTTTAACATCACTTTTACCTATTCATAAAAAAATTTCAGCACTTGTATTACAATTACCACCATCACTTACCTTTGATGAAGCAAAACCTAGATTAGAAGAATTATTTGATATTTTACCTAATGATTTTTTGTATCCAATTGAAGGAAGACATGAATCATGGTTTACAGATGAAGCATTAAATTATTTTAAACAAAAAAAACATTGTCTTGTTTGGAATGTAGTGGAGGGGGTAAAAAATCCCATGCCAATAACATCAAATTATCTTTATGTTAGATTAATTGGAGATAGAAGTATTTCAGATAATCAATTTGGTAAAATAAGAAAAAATAAATCAGAATTTATTAAAAATTACGCACAAAAGTTATTACAAATTTCAGATATTCCACTTGTGATGTTGATGGCAAATAATCATTTTGAAGGATTTGGACCTGCAACTGCAAATTCATTAGGAAAGAATTTTGGAATGAGGGAATTAATTTGGGAAGAAAAAAAACAAAAAACATTGGGAAATTTTTAAATTAAAAAATAAAATTATTTAGCAAGACCCATTGCCTCACCAAAATAATATCCACCGAGTATAGTAATAGATGCCCACATACATGAACCGATAAAAGTGAATAGAACAAATTTAGGAATTTTCATTTTTAATAATCCAGCAGGTACTGAAATCATTTCTCTCATTACTGGAACCATTCTTCCGATTAAAACTGCCTTATCACCATATTTTTCAAACCATATTTCTACTCGTTCTAATTTTTTTTCAGAGATTCTAAAATTTTTTAAATATCTAAGTAAAACAGTACGTCCAAGTTTTAATGCAATCAAATAGATTACAGAAGTCCCGATTGTTGCACCAGTTGCACCAAGAAGTATCATAGGAATAACACCAAATAATGAAATTCCTTGTTGTGATGCTAAAAATCCCGCTGTTGGAAATATTGCAAGAGTAGGAATTGGAGGTATTACAGTTTCAATTAATGCTGCAAAGAATATTCCTTCATAGAGATGTTCACCTAAAAAATCTGCAATAAATATTAGAAATGAATCAAATGGTTCCATTTCTTTTTTACAAAGAAATCTTACTAAATTACCTTACGAGAGATAGTTTAAACAAAATACGTTATTTTATGCCTAAATATTGAAACTGAATAAAAAATATTTCAAAAATCAAGGTATACTCTAACTCCAAACTTTTTGTTTGAAAGTCCATCTCTTATTTAGTAAGAAATTACCAAATGCTGCAACACCTACAGCCAATACTAATGAGATTGGGTATGAAATATTCCATTGATCTACAAGATTGTAAACCATGCCAAGTTGAACTAAGGCTCCAATAGAACTAAACCCAACAAATTTTCCATATTGTATTAGAGTTCTTTTTAGAGAAAAGTTTCTATCTTCAAATGTCCAATATTTGTTTAGCAAGAAATTACTCGAAATAGAGATTATTATTCCAAATGTGGTAGCATGAAGATACCACATATCAGAATTTAAAGCAAATAGCATTGATGCAAGATAATTAATTGCTAAACCAGAAGCTCCAACAGTGAAAAATCTTGCTGCCTTTGAAAGAAATTTAACAGATGCTCGTGATTCATCTTTTTCAACTGCATGACCATATTTGTATAATTTCCAAACTGATTTAAAATAATCAACAATAGTTGAAGTATCAAGTTTACTAGAACCTAATTCTCTATCAGTAAAAGTATATGGTACTTCTTCTATTTTAACACCTTTTGTTTTAACTAAAATTTCTAATAACATTTTGTAACCAATTGCATCAAACTTTAATCCATCAAGAATATTTTTTTTAAAGGCAAAAAATCCAGACATTGGATCATGAGGTTTTATTCCTAATCCTTTTTTTGCAATTAATGTTGCAACCTTACTCATTAATTTTCTTTTAATTGGCCAACCCTGAATTGATCCTCCATTAACATATCTCGAAGCAATTGCAATATCGCATCTCGTTTGTTTAATTGCATCAATTAATTTAGGAATAATATTGGGAGGATGTGAAAAATCACTGTCCATTACTACAATTGTATTTGCAGAAGATTCTTGAATACCGTTAAGAATTGCAGAACTTAATCCATTTTTTGCCTTTCTTTTAATTACATTAATTGTATGACTTGATTTTTCTTTAATTGAATGAAAATAATCCTCAGCGATTTTTGCAGTATTATCAGGAGAATTATCATCTACAACTATAGTTTCAAGTTTTAGATTAGATGGGAATGACTTCTTAATATGATCTAAAATTCCACGAATATTTTTAGATTCATTGTAAGTAGGTAAAATTATTGAAATTTCTGCAGTATTCAATATGAATAATCTGTTCAAATTGACTTAAAATGTTTAATGTAAATAATATTAGATTTTTGAGCATCATCAGTCTAAATTAGTCATAATTAATGAAAATTCATAGTCCTACTAATTCAAAATAAAACATTAAAAATTTGAAATTAAGGTTTTAAAAAGACTTTCAGAGTATTTGGGTTTTTTGCATGATTAATTGCATCTTCAAATTTTTCCAAAGAGAAAGTGGAATCAATCATAGAATCAACACAAATAGTTTGTGATACTAGTGCATCAATTGCAGGTTTGAATAATCCACATCTGGAGCCAATTAAAGTAATTTCATTAATTATTGTAGGAGTTAAATCAAGATTTTCCCGTGATGCAATAGTTGATTTTAAAACTACAGTTCCACGAGGTTTCACAAGTTTCATAGTATCTGTAAATCCTGAGTTACTACCAGTTGCTTCAACAACTAAATCAAATAATTGTTCATCGGTAGATTCAATACCAAGTTTTATTTTTATTCCAGATTGTACTAATCCTTGAAGTTTATTTTCATGCTTACCGAAACAGGTAATGTTAGAACATGTTAATTTTATAACTTGAATAATTAATTGAGCTAACCTTCCATCACCTAAGACTGCAACATTCCACTCAGGTTTCATAGATATTTGTTCATTAATTTCAAATGCAGCAGCTAATGGTTCTACAAATACAGCTTGCTCATCACTAATTGAATCAGGGATCACATGTAAATTTTTTTCCGGTAATGAAATGAATTCAGCAAAAGCTCCATTTCGTTTTAAAATTCCAAGTACTGTTCTTGATGGACAATGTCTTTCCATTCCTTTAATACAAGAATCACATTTACCACAACCAGCATTAATTTCACCAACAACTCGCTTACCAATTAAATTAGAATCGTTAGATTTTTCTACAATTCCAACAAATTCATGACCTAAAATTCCATTGTATTCCATATATCCATCTAAAATTTCTAAATCAGTTCCACAAATTCCAGCCAAACTAACACGAACTAATGTTTCATCAAAATTAGGATCGGGATAATTTTTATCTAAAATCATTTTTTTTCCATCAAAAAAAGTTGCTTTCATTAGGTAATCAAAATATATTCCAATTTTAAAAGATTGGGGTATGAAAAATATGCACCATGTAGATTAATAGTTAGAGAAAATTAAAAAATATAATTGAGTTATAAATTCCTAGATCATTCAACCGATGCGATAATTGAAATTAATGCAAAAGATCTAAAAGAAGCATTTTCAGTTGCAGCAGATGCAGTGATTAATCTAACACTAGATCAAGATAAGGTTGAAGAGAAAGAAAGTAAAGAGTTTCTATCACAAGGAAAAGATCTGTATTATCTTCTTTTTAGTTGGTTAGAGGAAATTCCATTTATTTTAATTACTGAAGGATTTGCAATAAAAAGAATAGAATTCAGCATTGAAAAAAATGAGATGTATAAAATTAATGCCAAAGCATTTGGTGAAACTCTAGACTTGAAGAAACATAATTTCAAAGTGGAGATAAAAGCACCTACATTCTATGATATGATAATTAAAAATGGAGATAAAGTCTACATGAAATTTCTGCTTGATTTGTAAGTTTTGTTAATAATTATTTGCTATAAAGGGGAAAAAATTATGCTAATTTTTTAAAAATAAATTTTCTAATCAATAGTATGCAAGTGAAGTTAGCTGGAATAGCAATATTGTCATTATTTTTGATAATGCTAGGACCAGTTTATGCAGAAGTAACAGAAATTTCAATTGAAAAAAATTTCTATACAATTGATGAAGAGATTGTATTTGTAGGAAATACAGACGAAGGGAATGAAATGGTTACAGTACTAATGTTTAATCCAAATGGAAAAGAAAGTTATCTAGTAGGAACAATGTCTAACTCAGAAGGAGTATTTGAAACAATACCAAAAAAAATAAAGGATTCCTTTTCAATAAGTGGTACATATCAATTTACAGCATTTACAATTCAGAAATATAATGGTACAACTATTTCTCTTGAATTTGATGGTAATAGAATTATTCAACAAACAAAATCCATATTACAATTAAATTTAATTCAAAATAAAATAGTGGAAGTAGAAAGAACAGTTACATTTACAGCCAGCATAACAGATAGTTCATTAATCAATCCAGTTTACAGTTTAGAGGATGCACCAATAAATGCTACAATAGATTCAAGTAGTGGGAAATTTGTTTGGACTCCATCAAAATCCTATGGAAGTTATAAAGATGTAATTTATAATTTTGATGTTATTGTTAATGTGGGAGATAAGGAAGATAGAGAAAATGTTTCAATTACGATAAAAAAAGCATATGATGAACCTGTTGTAGAACCTGTTGTAGAACCAGTTGTAGAACCTGTTGTAGAACCAGTTGTAGAACCAGTTGTAGAACCTGTTGTAGAACCTGTTGTAGAATCTGTTGTAGAACCAACTGAATCAATAATTGCATCATTTGTAGATGAAACAAAAGATCCACAAAGTTATGTAGATAGATACAACAATGAATCAACATACAAAGAATGGTTTGATAAAAATTATTCTCAATATTCATCAATTTATGAAGCAGTTGGATTAGATGAGCCTTTACAAATTCCTGCATCATTTGTAGATGAAACAAAAGATCCACAAAGTTATGTAGATAGATACAACAATGAATCAACATACAAAGAATGGTTTGATAAAAATTATTCTCAATATTCATCAATTTATGAAGCAGTTGGATTAGATGAGCCAGAATTTGGAATTTGTGGTCCTGGAACTGAATCAGTAAACGGTATCTGCCAAGTAATACAAACTCAAGAATCTGAAGAAGAAGGCGGCGGTTGTCTAATTGCAACAGCAGCATACGGCTCAGAGATGGCACCGCAAGTACAATTACTTAGAGAAATTAGAGATAACCAATTAATGAACACAGAAGCTGGCTCAGCATTTATCAGTGGATTCAATGAAGTATACTACTCATTCTCACCATACATTGCAGACATGGAACGTGAAAATCCAATGTTCAAAGAAGCAGTCAAACTTGGTCTAACTCCAATGCTTTCATCCCTAGCAATTATGGAGAACGCTGACTCTGAATCAGAAGTTCTCGGACTTGGATTATACGTTATTGCACTAAACTTGGGAATGTATCTAGGACTTCCAGCTATAGTTATCATTGGAATTAGAAAAATAAAATAAAAATTGGTAGTAATTCTGGTAATAAGTGATAATTTTGATAATAAAGTAGAAGTTAACTTTTAATCATAATACATTTTCATCAGTAATATGGGAAAACTATCTAGAAATCTTCGAATTTGTGGAGATTGTGGGATTGCATATACATCTGTAAGCTTTACAAAATATATTGATCAATGTCCAATTTGTAAATCAAGAAGATTTGAAGCAATTCCAATTAAAAGTATAGATGAGTAATTTTTTGACATAGATTTTTTAATAGAATAGAATTTTGATAAATATTGTCTGAAGATCCAGAAATTGCTAAAATTATGCAAAAAAAATTGGATGCCATGATTAATCAAAAACCAGAACCAAAAATTGAGCCTGGAATTATTGAGTTAAACGATTCAAATTTTGATCAAACAATTTCAGCAAAAAATCCAACCTTAGTAGATTTTTGGGCAGAATGGTGTGGTCCTTGTAAATCAATGCATCCAATATTTGAAAGTCTTGAAAAAGAATATCCAAATGTAAAATTTGCAAGAGTCAATGTTGATCAAAATCAAAATATTTCAAGAAAATTTGCAGTTCAATCAATTCCAACATTTATCATGTTCAAATCAGGTAAGATAATAGATAAAATGATGGGAGCAGTTGGTGCACCTGGAATTCATATGATTTGTAAAAAACACCCAAACTAGTAACCGTACATAGGTTCTATTTCACGTTGAATTCTAACAATTTCAGTAAAAATTTCTTGTTCCTCACTACTTAATTTATGCAAAAATTTGTTTAGTATCTTTTTTGCTTCAGGGGATGGAGGAAATGTATAGTATACATCTTCTTCAAAAATTTGTCTACCTATTGTAACATCTTTAACAGAACATGCAACTTCATCTCCTGTTTTTGCAGAAGATACTGTTTTTTTATCAAGCTGAAGTTGGTGAATGTTTCCTACTTTTCTTCCAGACATATTCATAAATGGGATTTTGTGTTTTAAATTTCCAACATCAATACGAACACCAAAAACTGCAGGATTATTATTACGAAATACCATTCCTTTCATGAATGTGAATTTAGAAATTGGTGTCAACTCAGAAAACATTGAGTCTTCTTCATTTGCAGAATCCTCTTCCACCCAAGCATTGTAATTATCAATTAAACTGTAAATTACTTTATCTTCAAATAATTTGATATGACTTATATCAGATTCTTCTTGTGCGTCAGGTAATATTTTTACATTGAATGCCAAAACAATTCCAAGATGTCTGTCTTTTTCTTTGATAGCCTTGGCTTCAATTACATCACGTCTATTTACTGGTCCAATGTCTGCTTTTGCCACAGGAACTTGAGAACGTTTTAACATCTCAATTATAGCTTCAAGTGAGCCTATGGTATCACATTTTAAAATAATTCCATTAGTTTCTGTATCAATAAACATCGATTGCATTTCAGATTCTATGAGTTTAGTAAATTTTTCAATTTCATCAGTATTTTTTGCAACATAAAGCGTACTCCCTGGAAGAACACCTTCAAGATCAGGTGATGCAATTTTTAGACCAGCAGCCGCATCAACTTGAGAAACGGGTTTGAATTTATCTCGAGGATCTCTCATTTCATCTAGAGGTTTTGGTAAAAGTAATGCCTTAGGTTTTGTAACAATTACAGCATCACGTTTTGCTACAACAATACTATTTTCTTTTTTAATACTACCATCAATCAAAATTACATTTGCAGTTTGTCCTAATCCAACTTCATCTTTTACTTCAAGAACAATCCCACGTGGTTCTTTTTCTTCCTGATCTAATCTTTTTTGTAAATATTGTTGAGTTAATCCAACTAGAACACTCAATAATTCTGGAATCCCAACACCAGAACGTGCAGAAATTGGAACTATAGCAATTTCAGATTTAAAATCTTCAATACGATAAAATGCTTCAGATTTGTATCCTAAAATAGATAGAGTTCCTACAACATCGTAGAGTTTTTGATCTAAATCAGTTTGAATTGATGCATCTTGTTCTTTAATTGCCTGTGAAATAAATTTGGTTTCAGATTTTCTCCATCCAGAAATCTGATCACATTTGTTTAATGCAATTACAAATGGAACTTTTCTACTTTGTAAAATTTTTAGACTTTCATTTGTTTGGGGTTGAAATCCACGATTAACATCAACTACCAATATTGCAATATCAGCAGCTGAACCACCACGAGAACGAAGATTTGTAAAAACTTCGTGTCCAGGAGTATCAATAACTAAAAGTCCAGGAACTTTGTGTTCTGATTGTTCTAATTTTTTGTATAAAGGACCACACATTTCTTTAATTGTATCAGATGGAAGAAAACTCGCACCGATATGTTGAGTAATTCCACCTGCTTCTCTACCTTGTACACCTGTTCCACGAATTCTATCTAACAGAGATGTTTTTCCAGAGTCTACGTGACCAAGGACTGCAACTATAGGCTGACGAATTTGCAAATCATATCACTCAAATGCTACATTTGATTCGTGATCAAAACTTTCTTGGGAATCTGATGCATGAATAATATTTTCGCTAAAGCCTAAACCAAAGTCACCTCTAATGGAGCCAGGAACTGCTTCAAATGATTTTGTAGCTCCAATCATAATTCTAGTAGTGGCAATTGCGTTATTTCCTTCAATAATAGCTGCTACAACAGGTCCTGATGTGATAAATGATGTTAGTTCACCAAAAAATGGTTTATCCTTATGAACACCATAGAAATTTTCAGCTTGTCCTTGAGTAAATGTGAACATCTTTAATTTTATAAGTTTGAATCCTTTTCTTTCAAATCTGGATACAACTTCTCCAACTAGATTTCTAGATACAGCATCAGGTTTTACAATAAATAATGATTGTTCGGTCAATTCTAATTCTTTCTAATTCCGCCTTTGACGTGTTTCTTTGTCCATTTTAATTTTCTTGGATCACGTTTTAGAACTAATGCATTTTTTTTACATTTTGCTGAACAAAACCATAAAACAGTTCCATCATTCTTGGCATACATTGTTCCAGAACCCTTTGCAACAGGTCTATCACAAAAACTACATGGTTTAACTAAAAGACTCATCCATCATTCACCTATTTAATTTTCTTTGCTTCCCTTTCTGTTTCTCTAAGCATTAAAATTTCATTCATTCTAACAGAACCTTTAACATTTCTTGTAAGAATTCTACCTTTATCCTTACCAGTAAGAACTTTAACTCTAACTTGAATAACTTCACCGGCAATACCAGTTCTACCAACAATTTGAATAATTTCAGATTCTACTACTTCTTCAGTTGCACTCATTGTTCAGTCTTACCGCCTTTAAGATCAGCAATTTTAGTTGTAACTTGATCGACGATGTGTTGTGCATCGCCAGCATCCAAAATTGCTGCAGCGGCTGAAGTAATATCAATACCCAATGATTTGCCTAATTCTCCTTTACTTGGAACAAATGCATATGCTGCACCTTGTTCCTCACATAGAATTGGAAGATGTGCTACTACCTCTGGTGGTTCAACATCTTCAGCAATTACAATTAATTTACTAGTACCACGTTCAATAGCCTTTGTTGCTTCATTTGTTCCTTTTTTGACTTTACCGCTAGTTGATGCAACTCTAACAGCTTCCAAAATTGGACTAACCAAATCTTCAGGTGTTTCAAACTTTACGTAATAGGCTTTTCCCATAGTATTATCGAATCCTGTGTTTGGTATTAAAAGTGTTATCTGGAAATGATAGACTTTACTTTTTGAAGAAATTTAATCATTAAAGCCTCTAATTTCTCTTGACTTTCAGATTCAGCATAAATTCTAATGATCGGTTCGGTTCCACTTGGTCTTATCATGACCCAATTTTTAGAATCAATAATTATTTTGATGCCATCAGAAATATTAGAATATGGAAACTCATTCTTTAATGATAAAATTATTTTTTCAGCATCTTGAGATGAACATGGAATTTTATCCTTTGTAGTAAAAGATGAAGGCAATTTAGAAATTCTATCAGAAAGTGAATCATTTGTAGTAGATAAAAGATCAAGCATTAATGCCAAACTCATACAACCATCTCTTACTTGATTATGTTTTCCGAACATAAATCCACCATTTTCTTCAAATCCAATTAAGGCATTAGTTGAAAGCATTTTTCTTGAAACCTCAACACTTCCCACATTAGTACGTATAACTTTAGAATTATATTTTTCAGTTAAAACTTCAGTGTTTGAACCAGAATTCAAACAAGTTACAACTAAAGAATTTGGATTTTTATTTAAAATATGTTGAATAAGTACTAGTGCAGATCTATCACCAGTTAAAATATTTCCAAGATTATCACAAAAAATACTTCGATCACCATCACCATCAAATGCAATTCCAAAGTTAGCTTGATTTTCCATTACAGTTTTTGAAAGAACTGAAAGATTTTGTGGCGTTGGTTCAGATCCACGTCCTGGAAATGTTCCATCTATTGTTTCATTAATAAGAATAGTTTTACAATTTACTAATTTACAAAAGTCTGGAGCAGTAACAGCTTGTGCACCATTACCTAAATCTAAAACAACTTTAAAAGATTTTGATTCTATAAGTTTAGAATCAATATGAGATTTAATTCCATTTAGGTATGTTTCAGTGGATCTAGTTTCGTCTTTGGTAATTCCCCATGTTTCAGGATTTGTTATCCAAGTTTTTTTAAAATAGATATCTTCAATAATTAATTCATCTTCACGTGAAATTTCAACTCCATCTTTTCCTGCAGGTTTTATTCCATTGTATTGTGGTGGATTATGTGAAGCAGTAATCATAATTCCACCTGAATAACCAAGAGATTTTACCGCATATTCAAGACATGGAGTTGGTACAAGTCCTGCTACGTTACAATCAATTCCAATAGAATTAAGAGTTGAAGTAATAATTTTACAAATTAATGGACTTGATTCTCGTCCATCATAACCGATTAAAATTGGTCCTTTCTCAAAATAAGTTCCAATAGATAACGTCATATCATGAATAAATTCTAAGTTAAAATCTTCAGAAAATACACCTCGAATTCCATTAGTTCCAAAAAATTTTGCCATGATAGTATTCAATAATAGATAAATTTGTGTTTAATGGCTAGGTCGTTGCGGGAGTCGCCCAGCCTGGTCAAAGGCGTAGGGCTTAGGACCCTATCTCTTAGGAGTTCGTGGGTTCGAATCCCACCTCCCGCACCATTTATGTTTCTGTGAATGATTAATAATGAGAAAAACTTCATCATACAAAGTTATGAAAAAAACAGTAGTTGGAATAACGGTAGTTGGTAAAGATAGAGAAGGTATTGTAGCCACGTTTACTAATTTTGCTTTTTCAAAAGGCGGTAATATTGAGAAAGTGAACCAAAATGTAATTAAAAATCTTTTTGGAATGTATCTTGAAGTTTCATTTTCTAAAAAATTAGATGTAAAAATTTTTGATATTGAAATTCAAAATTTAGCAAAAAAAGAAAAAATGGATGTGAATACACATCATGAAACAAATTTGGAGAAAAATATTGCAATATTTGTTACAAAAGAACCACTTTGTCTTCAAACATTCATTGCAAACAGGAAATCACTAAGAGGTAAAATTTCAATTATTATAGGTACTGAAAGTTCATTAGAACCAATAGCAAAAAAAGCAAAAATTCCATTTGTCATAATAGAAGAAAAAAATCAAGTGAAGGCAGAAGAAAAAATAATCCAAATTTGTAAAAAATATAACATTGATTTAATTTCACTTGGAAGATATATGAGAATACTTAGTCCTAATTTTGTTTGGAGATATCCAAATAGAATAATTAATATTCATCCATCATTATTACCTGCTTTTCCTGGTGCATCAGCATATGCTCAAGCTTATGAAAGAGGTACAAAAATTGTTGGTGTAACATCACATTATGTTACAGAGAATTTAGATCAAGGACCAATTATTTTTCAAGATTCTTTCAAAGTTGTTCCAAATGATACATTAGAAAAAATAAAATCAAAAGGACAAAAGCTTGAAGCAGATACATTACTTAAAGCAACTAAAATGCATCTAGAAAATAAATTAGAAGTTCGTTGGAGAAAAGTTCACATAAAATCAAAGTGAATTAAATGACAGATATTAAAATACAATTTGATCCAATTCTTAGAAAATTAATTAAAAATAAGAAGAAAATTGCAATTATTCCAATTGGTTCAATTGAACAACATGGTTCACACTTACCTATTTCAACTGATTCAGATATTGTATCAGAAGTAGCAAGAAAATTAGCAGATAAAAAAGGTTATTTTCTTCTTCCAACTATATCATATGGAGTTTCATTTGAGCATGCACCATTTTTTAATTTGAGTATTAGAGAATCAACATTACGTACAGTCCTAATAGATTTGTGTACATCATTATTAGAAAATAACATTAAAACAATTTTCATAATTAATGGTCATCATGGAAATTTAAAATCAATAAAAAATATTGATGTAAAAATTAATAAAATTCTGAAAAATAAAATAAAAGTTACAGCATTATCCTATTGGCATTTTATGGATAGAGAGTTTGATCATGCAGGATTTGTTGAAACATCTCTAATGTTAGCAATTTCAAAAAATGTTAAGATGAGACTAGCAAAGAAAGGATTGATTACAGATAAAATGACAAAACAAGAAATTATTAAAATTGGAAAATTAGCTAATCAATCATTTCCAAAAGCTACCAAAAATGGAATTTGGGGCGATCCAACAAAAGCAACAAAAAAAGACGGAATTAAGATTTTGAACGAAATTATACAGAATTTATCAAAAAAGTGTCAAACTTACCTTACTGAGAATAGGTTATAGATGCACAATGATATTTTAATATAATCCCTTAACATGGAAGTTAATGAGTGATATAGATGTCCGTTGATATGGCAGTAAAAGTATTGGATGAGAGTATTAATCAAGTTGTATTAATAAAACTCAAAGGAAGTAAAACAATTAGAGGTAATCTCTTAGGTTTTGACCAACACATGAATCTGCTACTCGATTCTTCAGAAGAAATTCCTGCTGAAGGCGAGACAAAAAGCCTCGGTTCCATTGTAGTTAGAGGAGACAATGTCGTAATGATATCTCCTCCACCACCAAACAATTAGGTGATCTGGAATGGTAAAGGGTACAACTTCTATGGGTGGATTTACAAAAAAGAAAGTCCATATTAGATGTAGAAGATGTGGTAAGAATTCACTTCACAAGCGTCATCACCAATGCGCAAGTTGTGGATTCCCAGAGGCTAAACGAAGAAAGTATTCCTGGATTAAATGGTATACATAGATGCAAGAAATTGTTTTAATTCTTAGTTCAATTGCAGGAGTTGCAACAGCAGCAGCTGTTAGGAAAATGCCTAGAGATAAAAGTCAATTATTAAGTTTAGGTGCCAATTCACATATAAAAAATCAAATTAATTCTTTAAAAATTGAAAAAGACATTCTTACAAAAACAATTTCAAGATTATATCAATCTGAAGATGAATTTTCCAAAATCCAAAAAGGTAAACTATTACTGAAATATCAACATCAATTAGGAATTATTTTAGCTAAACTAGAAAAACTTGAACAAGCAAGTAAACATCCAGATTTAGGTCCAGTTGGAGATGGTTTGATTAGTTTGATGGATCAAAAATTGTCAAAACTTGATGATAGATTATATGATCTATCTTCAAAAATATCAAATTCAAAAATTCAGACACCTCAAATAAAACAAGAAAAAGAAGAAATTAAACAGCAGATTTCGAAATCAATTAAAGACAAGTTTAATTTTGAAAAACCAAAGGAAACAAAAATAGATCCAATTGCAATACCCCCAACAAAATCAAGACAGTCATTTGAATTAACAACATTAACAAGTATTTCAAAAACTGAACCAAAATTCCCGCTATTTGAAAAGAATGAAGCTATAAAACCAATGCCACAACCAAAAATAATTCAAACTGAATTAATTAAACCAAAAGAAGAGATTGTAAAAGAAATCATTCAACCTAAATCTAAAGTAGAGGATAAAGTAGAAATTATTCAATCAATCGTACCAAAACCAGAAATTTTATTTGAAAATAAACCAGATTTAGATAAGGAAGTAGCAAAAATTACAGAGCATAAAGCACTTCCGCAACCAGATCAAAAACCAAAAGTATCAACAATTGATGATGATTTTGATGATGATACTGATGATTTAGATAAAATCAAGGGCGATATTATGAGAGTTTTATCAAAACTTGATCAAGCAGAGGTAGAATAATTGTCGTACGATGATGCCATGGAGGCATTATCAAATGATGCACTAAAACTAATAAAAAACAATCAAGTTATTGGATTAGGTAGTGGTAGAGCTGCAACTTCACTAGTCAAATCACTTGCAAAATTAATTAAATTAAAAAATTATAATGTCAAAGGTATTCCAACATCATTACAAATTAAATTAGTTGCAGAAAAATCTGGAATACAATTAGTAGAATCAGATCAAGTTAGCCATATTGACATTGTATTTGATGGTGCAGATCAAATTGATTCACAGAAATATGTTATCAAAGGAGGAGGAGGAGCATTACTACGAGAAAATATTTTGTTTAGTCTTGCAAAAAAAGTTGTTGTGATGGCAGATAAAACAAAATTTGTTAAAAATTTTACAAGAACTGTACCAATAGAAATTCATCCATTAGCAAGAAATTCAGTAATTAATTCAATTAAAAAATTAGGTGGTGAATCTAAAATACGTTCTTTAGATAAAGGTTATCCATTTTTTACAGAAAATGGAAATATAATTTTGGATTGTAATTTTGGAACAATAAAGAATCCAAAAATATTAACACAAAAAATCAAACAGATAACAGGGGTTCTAGAATCAGGTATTTTTCTAAGAAAACCGGATATAATTTACAAAGCCAAAACAAACGGCAAATTTGAAATTATTTAAAATTTACAGTTCTTGAAACATGCTTGCCATGCCCAAGTTTACCAATTACCTCAAAATTATCAGCAACTAACTCTCCTCTTACCATAGTTTTAACAGGCCAGCCTTTCAAATTTCGTCCTTCATACACAATATAATCAGAAAAGCCTCCAAACAATTCAGAAGTTACTTTTTTCTCTTTTTTCAAATCAATCATTGTTACATCAGCATCAGAATTTTTTGCAAGAGTTCCTTTTTGTGGATACATACCAAAAATTTGAGCAGCATTGTAACTAGTAAATTTCACAAACTGTTCAAGTGTAATTCTATTTTGATTTACTCCATCATTAAGTAATATTGGTAATGAAGTACCAATTCCAGGAAAACCAGCTAAAGCACCCCACACATCTTCACCATCAAGTTTCAGTTTAAGCTGATTAGCAACATGATCTGTTCCTATTGTATCAATTTGATTATTGGATAATGCATTCCAAACAGCTTTTTGATCATTTTCTGTTCGTATTGGAGGCATAACTTTAGCAAGGTAACCATTTTGTTTTTCATAAGACAATGTAAGATAATGAGGGCAAGTTTCTACAAAAATTTTAGTTCCAAGTTTTTTTTCTTCTTGTATTTGTAATAATGCACGTTCTGAACCAATATGAACAAAATAGATTACACAATCATAATCTCGTCCAAACTTACATACTGTTTTGATTGCTTTAGCTTCAAATTCGGGTGAACGACTAGAAGACCATGCAGATAACCCATCTTGATTTTTTTCTTTTGCTTTTTTGATTCCACATCCACATGATTCATAATCTTCAGCATGAACAAGTACAGGGCAACCAAGTTGTGCTGCATTTTTTACAATTTTTTCAACAAGTTCATCTGTAACATTCACCTTAAATGCTACAAGGTTAGGAGAATTTGGTGGCATGTCCATGTAAACGTGACCCACTTCACCACCAAGATTCATATAAATTTTAAAAGATGTTATTCCCTTATCTATACAAAAATTCATTTCGTCAATTTGTTGTGGATTAAAAATAGAAGCATGTATTGCATAATCTACATAGTGATATTCTGACGAAGTTGTAAGTTGTTCTTGTAAAGAATTTGAGAATTTATTTTCTAATCGAAGCATTCGCATCATGGTTGTAATTCCACCTATTGCTGCAGCATGAGATTCAGTTTTTGCAGCTTCATTGATTGGGGAATAAACTCCATAATGAACATGTGTATCAATTGCACCAGGAATTGAAATTAACCCATTTCCATTAATTTTATGATCACATGCAGGAGTATCATTTGTTAATCCTACAATTTTTCCTTCATCGATGATGATATTTTTGTCAATCATTCCATTAGGAAGTATTACGTGTGAATCAACAATTACAGTATCATATGTCATCAGAGAATTTTATGCTATGGAGTTTATTATGCGTTAAGGAATACGCTTAAGTTGATTATTTTAAATGAAAAACTATGGAAGGAGCAGAGATAGCAAAACGTGACCATCAGAGAAATAAATCTGAGATTGTAAAACTAGTGAAAGAAATGTTTAATCAAGAAAAATGGGGTGATGAGGAATATAAGAAAAAACTGCAAGAATTAGTTGTTAAAGATGAAGAATTGGTTAAAGATGTTATTAAAAAAATTAAGTTAGAAAGAGGATTAGAATAAAATAAATCCACATAGAAAATGAATAAAAGTCCAATTTAGGCCAAATAATTTGTGGGCCGGTAGTTTAGGGGAATAATGCTTCGTTCGCAACGAAGATGACGAGGGTTCGATTCCCTCCCGGTCCATTTTACCAGAAACTATTATACATAAATAAAAAATAGCATCATCATGGAAGTTTTTGACGGTAAAAGTGCAGCACAGGATTATATGTCAAAGCATACACTAGCATTCTCTACTCCAGAATTAACTTTAATGAGATTTTCATTTTGGTTAGGAGATTCAGTTCCAGATCCAAAAAATGATGGAAAAGGAATTCCAAGAATGATGACATACTTGATAGAGCAAGATTTTGAACCAGTCTTAATTGATGATGAAACATATGTTCCATCGGGTGCAGTAAAAAGTTCAGCAAATGTTGGAAATGCATTCATGGAAGTAAAACAAGATGGAAAATTCTGTTCAGAATGTGGTACTACTCTTTCAATGACAGCAAAGTTTTGTCCCGAATGTGGTACAACACAAGAATAAGAAAATTTAGTTTTAATTTTATGCTTTAGATCCACACTTTGTGCAGAATTTTGAATTTGGTCTTAATTCAGCACCACATGAGGAACATCCATTTCCAGATTGTTGTGGTGCTGTTTGTCTTGGCATTAAGGAGGGATCAGGTGATGGTAAAGTTCCAACATCCCCAAATGATTCTTGTGCAGATACAATTCCAGGTGGACCTCCACCTACGGGGTTACCTGCAGTTCCAGCTCTTGGTGGTGGATTCATTCCACCTGCCATTCCAGGTTGACCCATTCCCGGCATTAAACCAGGAGATTGTGTATTTCCAGGACCTCCAGAACCTTGAGATTTTTTTAATTCAAAGATCACTTTGATAGCTAAAAATTCTAATGCAGAATATGCAACTGTATAATCACCTAATTTTTGAAAGAAATCTTTGTCACTAATTTTACCTGCTTTGTACATATTGTTAGTATCTAAAAATGATTCATAGTATCCTTGAGATTCATCAAACAAACTTTGTAGTTTATCAAAAAGCATTCCAAGTGTATCAACTTCACCAAATGACATACTCAGTCTCCAATTTTGGAATATTAATTACTTTAGGATGAAAAAATAAGAAAAAACGTTTTTTGTAGTAATCTATGCTAGTGCTCTATCAATCATACTTTGGTATGATTCTTTAGAAGCAGCACCAACTTGCTGGCTAACTATTTCACCTTTGTTAAGGAGGATTAAGGTTGGAATACTAAAGACATTGTATTTTGAAGCTAATTCATTAGCCTCATCAACATTAACCTTGACAAATTTTACTTTGCCATCATAGTCAGTTGCTAGTTCTTCAACTACAGGTCCTACCATTCTGCACGGACCACACCATTCGGCCCAAAAGTCTACAAATACAGGAATGTCAGAATTTATGACATCTGTTTCCCAAGACTTTGCATCTGAAATTTGAGTAACTCCCATTGTAATTTTGATTTATTTATCACACCTAAAAACGTTAACCAAATTCTAAATCCTTATTTTTGAAAATAAGATTAAATTTCATATATACTTAAATGACGTTTTGATAAAACTAGTTTATGAGTTCAGAACTTAGATTAAAAAAACTAAGAGGTTCTGGAGGCTATGTAATGGCTTCAGTATCAGATGAACAACAAGTAAAAGGAAATTTAGGCGGTCCAGATTTATTTTTAGCACCAATTGGTAGATTAGATGCTAATAAAATTACTAAACATTTTTGCAATACATGTGAAAAAGAATTTGAAGGTCCACCGAAAATAGAATTTGAAAATCCTAATGAAGAAGTTGCTGAAAATTTAGTTTTAGCAGAAAGAGGTCAGTATATTTGTAATTCATGTAATGCTTCAATTGCAGAATATAGAGAATTCAAAAAACCAAATGAGGGAGCAGAAGTTGGAGGTGCAAAACCACTAGATCCCAACATTGCACCAGCAGTAGAACCTCCAACATTACCTAAAGCAGAAACTACACCAGCACCTATAGCAGAAACTACACCAGCACCTATAGCAGAAACTACGCAACCAGGTTCATCTGCATCAGTTAGTTCAATTGAAGGAAGAATGGTAGTAGATGAAAATGCAAACAAAGTTGGTACTGCAAAACAAGTTGGAATTGATGGTAATACTCAATCAATGGTTTTAGTTATTACTAAAAATGATGGCACAGAAGGAAGTATTCCTTGGGCTAGTATCAAAAAAGTTGGGGAAGTGATTCTATTAGGAAAACCAGAAGAAACTGTTGCTGATGAACCAGGAAAATGTTCTGAATGTGGATTTATCAATAAAGATGGTTCTAAATTTTGTGAAGAATGTGGAACAAAAGTCTAGAAATTAAAAAATTTAATGAATATCAATAAGGAAATAATGTAATTGACTAAAATATCAATCTCAAAAGGTGTAATCAAAGATATTGTAATTGTTGTTGTAGCAGTTCTAGTAATTTGGATTGGATTACAAACAGCATTTGGGACTCAAAATCCATTTTATGTGGTTGCCAGTGGAAGTATGATTCCAGTTTTACAAGTTTATGATATCATAGTTATTCAAGGACATGAGCCATTTGAAGAAATTCAAGTAGGAGATATCATAGTTTTTGATAGACCCTCAGATCATAATAGAGTAATTGTTCATAGAGTTGAATCAATATTGAATGAAGAACCAAAAACAATTAGAACACAAGGTGATGCAAATCCAACATGGATTAGAGGAACAGATTATCCAATTACAGAAGAAGAGTATATTGGAAAAGTGGCATACATAATTCCACAAGTAGGATACATTACACAAATTTTGAAGCCACCAATGAATTATATCATTATTGCAGTTGTTATTGGAATCATGATAATTAAACAATTTGCAAGTAAGAAAAAAGATGTAGAGGACATAGTAAGTAAAGAGACATTAAAAGAATTATCAGATATTGGTAAAATTGAAGCAGATTCAGAGTATTCTGAAGGCATAAAAAAATCAGAAATTACTGAAGAAAAAATTGAAGATACAGAAAAATCAAGTGAAGAAGAAAAATCAGATAAAGAAAATAATCAATAAATTAAAAATTAAAGAACAGAATCTTTAGTTTTGAAAACTCGTTTAAAGTAATCAGAGGGTTCAGTAGGTTTTTCAATATCATTTGTGATTCCAGCTAAATTCTTTGCTAAATTCTTTTTGTAACCTACTTGCATTTGGCGTTGAATCTGTATTCTTTGAGCCTGTGGTGAACCTGCACCATGCATTGATTCAGTAAGATATCCAACTGCATTTCTACCAAGTGTCATATTTTCTATTAATCTTAAAATTCTCATTCTATTTTCAACATCTACACCTTTTCTTCCAGCAAGATATTTTTTTAACATTGGACCTGCTTCTGGATGTCTAAAATCTTTTTCAGATGGTAATGTAACCATTAATCCACCTGCAATATCTTGTGCTAATCTACTAATTTCATATGGGAATCTAGTAACATTATGTTTACAAACTTGTGCAAGCATATCATCATTTAGAAATACGCCAGATTTCATTTTCTGTCCTTGGTGTGAAGATGCGATACCAGCTGCAAAAATTGTTTCATTAAGATGAGTCATCTCAATAATTTTATCTTTAATATGAGAAACTTTTGGAACTCCGTTATAATCTGCAATTGTTGCAGCAGCACCAATTAAGACATCACCCAATCCGGTTTTACATACATAACTACGCCTATGATAACAAGTAAAACGCTCTACCAACATTGATGCAAATTCAAATTCTCCATTCATGAAAATTTTATCCCATGGAATAAACACTCTATCCAGAATCATCAAAGCTTCTTGTCCACCAAATTTTGCATTACCAGAATCAATATCACCTTCTTCCATAGCTCTAGTATCACAAGATTGTCTACCGTAAATGTAAGTGAGTCCTTCAACATCTGCTGGAATTGCACCTACAATTGCCCAATCTTTATCATTCTCAGTTAATCTAATAGTTGGCATCAAAATTATCCAATGAGAATTGATGCAACCGGTTTGGTGTGCTTTAGCTCCAGAAACATAGACTCCCTTTTCATCACTGTCAACAATTCGTGTAAATAAATCGGGATCATCTTGTTCTGATGGACCTTTACTTCTATCTCCTTTTGGATCAGTCATTGCACCTCCGATCACAAGATTTTCTTGTTGAACCATTTTTACAAATTCTAAGAATCGTTTATGATAATCAGTTCCATGTTTTTCATCTATTTCAAATGTAGTTGAATGTAAAGAATTCATTGCATCCATTCCAACACATCTTTGAAAACATGTACCAGTGTTTTGTCCTAATTTTCTTTGCATTTTATTTTGTAAAACTAAATCTTCTGCACTTTCTGCAATGTGTAAAAATCTATTAACTTTCAATCCAGTAATGGATGAATCAGCTGAAGCAAGAGATTCTTCACGCATTGCAAGATCATAAGTTTCTGCAACTGCATTAATTGATGGTCTAATGATTGGATGATCTACTGGTTCTTTAACTAATTCACCAAATAGATAGACTTTGAGATTTCTATTCCTAAGACTTTCAATATAATCCTCACCAGATCTAATTGTCTTTAACACATTTGCCATGTATCAATTATGTCTAAGTTCTATAAATAGTCTGAATTTCAGAAATGATGATTTTACGAATAAGAGATTATTATAAACCGATTCTAACATCTAAAATTTTACAACCCTTTCCTTTTTCCATTACAAGTACAGGATTCATGTCTAATTCTTTAATTTCTGTAAAGTCAGAAACTAATTGAGAAAGTCTCTGAATACATTCAGATAGTTTAGCAATATCAGATGGTTTTTCACCTCTAACACCTTGAAGAAGTTTTTGTGTTTTAATTGAGGCTATCATATCATCAGATTCTTTATCAGTTACAGGTGCAAGTTTGAATGTAACATCTTTTAGAACTTCTACATAGATTCCACCCATTCCTAACATGATTACTGGACCAAATCCAGGCTCTAATTTTGAACCAATGATTAATTCCTTTCCTCCTTTTACCATCTCTACAATCAAAACTCCCTTAATCTCGGCTTTTTTATCATATTTTTTAGCATTTTTGATAATTACTTTGTATGCTTCTTTAATTTCAGCGTCATTAGTGAGATTTACTTTAACCCCACCTGCATCAGACTTGTGAATAATTTGAGGTGATGCAATTTTCATTACAACAGGATAACCAATTTTCTTTGCAATTTTTACTGCTTCTGTTTCGTTTGTAGCAAGTGAACTTTTAGGAAGTGGTAATCCATATGCTTTGAGAACTTCTTGTCCCTCCTCTTCTAACAGATTAGGTCTTTTTTCATTTTTAACTTTATCAAAAATTTTCTGTGCTTTTACTTTGTTTACTTTGAATTTAGTGATTTTACCATTTGAAGATTTAATCCAATTTCTAAATCTAATCATTGCAGCAAGAGTCCTGATTGCACCTTCAGCATATGTGTAATATGGAACATTACCCTTTGCTAAAATTTCTCGATTAGTAATCCCTTCATCTAATCCCATCAAACTAGCTAGCATTGTTTTTTTGTATTTTTTAGACATGGTAACAATTACTTTTGCAAGTTCATCATAATCTAGCGTTCCAGAAGGAGTACACATGGAAATGACTGAACCAACTTTTGGATGAGCAAGTACTCTATCTAAAACATTATTGAATCGATTAAAATCAGCATCACCAACAATGTCAACTGGATTTCTAGAACTTCCCCATGGAGGAATTACTGCATCTATTTGTTTTCTAACAGTATCAATATTTGCCATTTTAATATTCAACTTTGAACATGCATCAGTTGAAATAATTGCAGGTCCACCTGCATTTGAAACAATTACAAGATCACCTGCTAATGGTAGTGGTTGTTTAGAAAATGCAGTAGCATAATCAAATAGTTCTTCCATAGTATCAACTCGTATTGCACCAGATTGTTTTAGTAATGCATCGTAGATTTCATCAGAACCCATTAATGCACCAGTATGAGACATTGCAGCCTTTGCACCTTCAGGACTACGCCCAGATTTAAGGACAAGTACAGGTTTTTTGAGCTTTTTAGTAATATTTTTACAAACTTTAAGAAATTCTTGACCATCTCCCATATCCTCAAGATACATTACAATAACTTCAGTTTGTTTATGATTTGCAAGGATTTTGAGAATGTCTACTTCACTCATTGCAGCTTTATTTCCAAGACTTACAACTGCTGAAAAACCAATTCCTTGTGCACTGGCATCTTCAACTAGTGCTGCACAAATTGCACCACTTTGAGATACAAGTGCAATCTTTCCAGATTTAGGAGTAATTTTGAGAAATGTAGAATTCATCATTGTTTTTGGATCAAGATTCATGACACCAAGACAATTTGGTCCAATGATTTGGATTTTGTATTTTTTGGCTATATCTTTAATTTCTTGTTCACGCTTTGCACCTTCTTCATCAACTTCTTTGAAACCAGCTGTAATGATAATTACACCTTTAATTTTTTTCTTTCCACATTCTTTTAAAACTGGTGCAACTAGAGTATTTTTAATTACAATTACCGCAAGATCAATTGGTTTTGGAACATCTAAAACAGTTTTGTAAGCTTTTTTAGAAAATACTTGTTCTCTTGATGGACTAATTGGATAAACAACTCCTGTAAAACCATTCATAATATTTGATGTAATTGTTGCACCAACACTACCAACTTTATCAGATGCTCCTATTACTGCAATAGATTTTGGTGATAGAAAGACAGATTCTGCCATGATGAAATGAATTTAAGAATTTGTATAATAAAGTTATTCATAGAAATTTTTGATCTGTAAATTTAACTTCCTAGCATTTTACCTGCAAGATTTTCTTTTCTAGGAATCCAAACTAGAGAAAGATTAGAAAATTTTCCAATAATTAGCCATGATTCTCGGGCTAAATCACGTAGTTTTTCATTATTTATAGCAAATTCATGATTTAATTGATTGACAGTATTTTTAGAATCACTGTAAATAATAATCTCATTATCAGTACCAACAAATTTCTTTAATGCAGAAATGATTCCCATGTATTCAGCTTGATTATTTGTAATTTCAGGTTTTTTTTCATAAAATGACTCACCAGTTTCTTTTACAAAAAATCCAAATCCACCATTTGAACCACCAGATCCATCAACATAAACACTAATTTTCAATTTTATACTGCCTATAGTCACAATAGAAACTATAAAAAAGATAATCAAGCAATGTGAAATGAATTAAGAATTGATGTTAAATTATGATGCACCATTGTATAGACCACCATCAGAAGCTAAATCATTGATTTTTCAAGTTACATTAGGTTGTTCATTTAATGAGTGTTCATTTTGTGATATGTACAGATCAAAAGAATATTCTGAAAGATCATGGGATGATGTTAAAGCAGAAATTGATATGATGGTAAATTATTTACCAGATACAAGAAGAGTATTTCTTGCAGATGGTGATGCATTAAATCTTGATTCTGAATATATGATAAAGATTCTAAAATACATTAGAGAAAAATTTGCAAATATTGAAAGAATTTCATGTTATGCAATGCCTATGAATATTTTGAAAAAAACACCTGAAGAATTAAAAAAAATGAATGATGCAGGACTAGACATGTTCTATTTGGGAATTGAAAGTGGTTCAGATATTGTTTTGAAAAAAGTAACTAAAGGTGCTATTGGAAAAACCATCATCAAATCAGTCAACAAAGCGAAAGAAGCAGGTTACATCATGTCATGTATGGTAATTTTAGGATTAGGTGGAAAAAAATATTCAAAAGAACACATCAAAGGAACAGCAGAAGTAATTAGTGCATGTTCACCAAATTATGTTGGTGCATTAACACTTTATCTAGAAAATGGAATCAAACAGGAATTTATTGACAAATACAAAGGTGAATTTGTTAAAATAAATGATGATGAGGGATTAGAAGAACTTTATGAGTTGGTTAATCAAATCAATACCGAAGAAGAAATTGTATTTAGAGTAAATCATGGTTCAAATGCATATACTGTAAAAGGTACATTCCCACAAGATAAACAAGAAATGTTAGAGAAAGTAGAATGGATGAAAGACCATCCAGAAATTGTACGTCCTGAAGGAATTAGAGGATTTTAAATTATAAATTCTCAATTATAGATTTAAGATTTTCAGGTAAATCAGGTAATTCAGTATGGCTTTCATTATTTTCAATAACCTCAGGTCCTATTCGTCTTACTATCTGAGTTGCAATTAGAGTATCAATATTTCTTTGAATATCTTTTTCACTCATTATAGTTTTTAATTTTTCAAAAACAATTTCCTCATTTTCATATTTTTTAATACCATATTGAACCAAAATAGTTTTTTCAGTAGATGAAAATTCAGTCATGGTTAGAATTAAAAATTAAAGGCTAAGAATCTTTTGTTATTAAAAAATGCTTAAAATATGACAGATTTTAAATTAAATTAAATGCAAACCAAAATTGAATTAATTTCAAATGTACTAACAATGAGAAAATATGCCATAATTGGAATAATTAGCGGAATAGGATTAGGAATAATTTATTATTTTTTAACAATGTCAATGTTACCAACTCACTTTGATATAGCAGTAGAGTTGGCACCACATTATATTTTGACATCAATTGGATTAACAATAGCAATTTCAACTTTAGCTGGAATTAATTTTGCAATGATGGCATACAAAATGAATCAAATGAAAAAAATGAATTCTGTTAAAACAAATTCATCAGCAATATTTGGAGGAGTATTTGCAGCATTTACACCAGGCTGTCCAGCATGTACTGCTCCATTAGCCGTAATTTTAGGAGCTGTTGGAGGGTTATCATTATTTCCAATGCAAGGATTAGAATTAAAATTTATTTCAGTAGGTGTATTGATTTTTTCAATTTATTGGATTACAAGAGGATTACAAAGTAAAAGCTGTTGTAAAATAGGATAAAATAATTATTAAAAAATCATTTTTTTCTTTTAACTTGAAAAATTGTATATCCATATTTTTTATTTATTTCAGTTTCAGATAATTGGGAAATATCATACTCTACAAAATCTTTCAAAGCATTATGCAAATTATTATCAATAATAAGACTATTTTCTGGACATAGTGAATTTATTTTAAAACATCGATTAACTGTTGGACCAAAAATATCACTAATTGTAGACGTGGTACTTTGAGCTACTTTTACTGAACCATAACTAATACTAATTTTATAATTTAATTCAGGCATTTTTTCTTCTTCAAGTTGTTTTTTTAGTTCATCATGAGATTCAATCATATTCAAACAACATTCTAAAATATTTTTTGTTACTTTAGTATCATTAAGATCTGTATTTGGAAATCTAAACATTAATGCATCTCCAATATTTTTCACTACTTCCCCATTATATTTTTGAACAATTTTAGCCATAAAATTTAGAAAAATTTCGTATAATTTAGTAACGTCACCATCAGATAATTTAGCAGAAATTTTCGTAGAATCTTTCATATCAATTACACCAACACAGTCATTTTGTGTATGTTGAGAAAATTTTAGAAGAATATCCTCCTGTTGCTTAATTACTTCCTCTTTTTGTTTAATGGTAATTTCTGCTTCTTGAAGTTTTTTGGCCATATTATCAAAGGATTCAGAAAGATTACCTATTTCATCACGAGATTTAATATTAGTTCTAATATTAAATTCACCACGAGAAATTTGATAGGTTGCTTCACTAAGTTGTGTGATAGGATCAGAAAGACGTTTTGCCAAAAAGTATGTAATAATACTTAATCCAATCATTAAAGAAATACCAATTATAATGATATTTTCTTGTAGTTCAAAAATCGAGATATTATCAAAATTTAGAAATATTATAGTTGTTATGGATATAGAAATGAAAGTTGTAGATAAAACCAATACTAGTAATTTTTTTTGTAAACTGAAAAAAGTGAAAGAAGACAACTCACTTATGTTTAGAAATTATTGCTTATAGCATTGATCAGTATTATGAGGTGTTAATTAATAGGATAAAAATGGGCCCACGGTGATTTGAACACCGGATCTTCGCCGTGTAAGGGCGACGTCATAACCGAGCTAGACTATGAGCCCACTAAAATCTACCTCGTTGAAATCCATTTAAACTTTCAGACAAGGGAAAATATAGAAATTTGATTAAAAATAATGAAAACTGTGAATGTTTGTAATTTTTTTTCTAGTCCGATTGGTTTAGGTCATGTAACTAGAGATATTGCAATTGTGAAAAATATGAAAAATATTTCAGTT
>JAONQT010000009.1 GCA_028448965.1 Candidatus Nitrosopumilus sp.
CGTTGAAGTTGTAAAGGAACTTGAGAAAATTGTTTTGTTATGACTGTTTTTAATTCATTATTTTCTTTTAATTCTACATCTAAAATTCCAACTTTTCCTGATTTGCCAACTTCTAATTGTTCTATTTTTAAATTATATTTTCTAACTTCGTGTGGAGTTTCGTCTGAAACTAATTTTATGTCATTCAATTTTTACACTTTTTTTTAAACTATCTGATTTAGGTTGAGAATCTAATAATAAATCATGAATAATATGTTCTGCAATTTTTTTAACACCTTGATCTGTTTTACAATTAATAAATTCAAATGGCTTTTCTTTTCTAATTCTTTCAGCATCTGTTCTCATAATTTCTAAATTTGCACCTACTAATTCTGCAAGATCTATTTTATTTATTATCAAAAGATCACAGTTAGTAATTCCTAATCCACCTTTTCTTGGATATTTGTCTCCACCTGCAACATCAATTATGTAAATAAAATAATCTGCAAGAATTGGACTAAATGTCGTTGTAATATTGTCTCCACCACTTTCAATAATTATTAAATCCAATTCTGGATGATTTTCCTCCATTTCTTCTATTATTGCCAGATTCATTGAAGGATCTTCTCTTACAGCAGTATGTGGACATCCTCCTGTAGCAAGTCCAATTACCATATTCTCTGGTAATAATCCCTTCTTTGTAGCTAGATTATTTCTAATTCGATCGGCATCCTCTTTTGAAATAACGTCATTTGAGATAATACTGATACTATAACCAATTTCAGCTAACATAGGCACAAGACGTTCAATTAACATGCTTTTTCCAGAACCAACTGGTCCTCCAATGCCTATTCTTGGGATGTGAGTCATAAATCAAAAATTAATTTTTATGTAATAAACATTTTAGAATCCATTTTTTCATGTGACATTTGAAATATATCAAATTGTGGTGCAAATTGCCACATATCAAAAAGTGATTTATTAGAATTTTCTTTTAGTGTTTGAATTATTATTGGTTTTATTTCATGAATAATTTTCTGACCTTCTAAATGTTGAATTAATCCTAATCTTAAAGCTGCTCCTATAACACTAACTGTAAAACCATATAGTAACATTGTAAGACTTTTCTCTTCTCTTATGTTTAAAGCATTACAACATATTGCAAATGCTACTGGAAATATTCCATGTACTCTTTTTTCTTTAATTGCTTTATGGTATTCATTTAACATACTATCATCTTTTACAAATTCTGTAACACATTTGACTAGTTGAATTCCTGAATTTATTGATGCTTTTCTTATTTCCTTTATTGGTTTCATAATGAATGCAATTTCATCTGCTTGAATTATTTCTTTAAAATCTTTTCTCTCAATATTTGTAAATACATTAGAAAGTGCAACACAATCTGATGGTCCTATTTGTTGTTCAATATTTACTTTAATCATATTTTTAATATCTTCTAATCCTTTAATTTCATTATTAGAAAAGAGAAATTCTAATCCATTTGATGTTGCATAAAGTCCTGTAGGAAAAAATGAATCTGAAAGCTGCATAACTGCAAGCTCTTCATTAATTTCATCAGTGTTCATGTACATCAGCACTAGTATGTGGTAAAAATACTTCTTCTACTATCTTTAATTCAATATGATCAATTATTTCTTTGAATAATCTTTGGAATATTTCTAATTCTGAATCTTCTTGAATTGGAAATAATATTATTTTGTCTTTAATTGCAATTGGTCTGTGCCTATTTCCTATAATGTGACCTAATAGTATAGCAATATTTTCATTATTTTGTTTTAATCTAACTGAAATTACTTTTTCTGGAATTTGTTCAACAATAATTTTTACTTCATCATTACCAATAATATCACCATTTTGAAGTTTAATGCCTGAATCTAGATTAATTCCAATATCTGTGCCTGAATCTGTTTTTTTCCTCAAAATCCTTTTTTCTAAATCAATTCTTGAAATCTTTAATTTTTCAAAATTATTATTTTCTAAATTACTTTTTTTGAATATATTTCCCAAAATTGAATTAATGTTTATCATGATTATTTTTACATCTTGATAAAATTATAGTTTTGTAATTTATGTTTGAATTATTATATACAGTAATGGAATACTATACTTATTGATGCTTACTCCTAGAGAAATTGAAAAATTAAATATTTTTGTTACAGCTGAATTAGCACGTAAAAGACAGGGAAGAGGATTAAAATTAAATCATCCAGAAGCTGTAGCAATTCTTGCTGATCATATACTAGAGGGTGCAAGAGATGGAAGATCTGTTCCAGAATTAATGAGTTCTGGAAAACAAGTTTTAAAAAAAGATCAGGTGTTGCCAGGAGTTTCTGAATTAATTCATTCTATACAAGTTGAAGCTACTTTTGATGATGGTACAAAATTAGTTACTGTTCATGATCCTATAGGTGAAAACTAAAATGATTCCTGGAGAATATTTTTTATCTGAAGAAACAGTTATTGCAAACACTGAAAAACTTACAATTAGTTTAGATGTTCACAATACAGGTGACAGACCAATTCAAGTTGGCTCACATGCACATTTTTTTGAAATCAATAAGGCATTAGAATTTCCAAGAAGAAAGGCTTATGGATTTCATCTAAATATTCCTGCAGGAACTTCTATAAGATTTGAGCCTGGAGATAGTAAAAAAATAGAATTAACAGAATTTTCTGGTAAAAGAATTGTTTATGGATTTAGTGGGTTAGTAAATGGTTCATTAAATGAAAAACAAAATGAAGCATTTTCTAAAGCAAAAGAACAAGGCTTTCGAGGTATGGAATTATGACTCTAAATATTTCTAGAAAAAATTATGCTGATTTGTTTGGTCCTACAACTGGTGATAGAGTTCGTCTTGCTGATACTGATTTGATTATTGAAATTGAAAAAGATTTGATCAAACATGGTGATGAATCTGTTTTTGGAGGTGGAAAAAGTATTCGAGATGGAATGGGACAAGCTAGTGGAGTATCAAGAGATGATTCACTTGATCTTGTTATTACAAATGCAATAATTTTGGATCCTGTTTTAGGAATTATCAAAGCTGACATTGGTGTAAAAGATGGAAAAATTGTAGGTGTTGGAAATGCTGGTAATCCAAATATTGCAGATGATGTAGATATGATAATCTCATCTAACACAGAAATTATTGCTGGGGAAAATACAATTTGTACTCCTGGTACAATTGATTCTCATATTCATTTTATTTCTCCTCAACAAGCAACACATGCAATTTGTAATGGAACTACAACAATGATTGGTGGTGGAACAGGACCTGCTGATGGAACTAATGCTACAACATGCACGCCTGGAAAATGGAATATTCACAGAATGATAGAATCAGTAGATAATTTTCCAATGAATTTTGGCTTTCTTGCAAAAGGAAATGATTCTCTTGAACCTGCATTATTTGAACAAATTGAAGCTGGAGCTTGTGGATTAAAATTACATGAAGATTGGGGAACAACTCCTGCAACAATTAATTCTGCATTGAATGTAGCTGATAAGACTGATACACAAGTTGCTATACACACTGATACTCTAAATGAATGTGGATTTGTAGATGATACAATTGCAGCAATTGCAGGTAGAACAATTCACACTTATCATACTGAAGGTGCAGGTGGTGGACATGCTCCTGATATTTTAAAAATTGCAGGTGAATCTAATATTCTTCCATCTTCAACAAATCCAACACGTCCATTTACTGTAAACACATTAGCAGAACATCTTGATATGATGATGGTTTGTCACCATCTTAATTCATCAGTACCTGAAGATATCTCATTTGCTGAATCTAGAATAAGAGGTGAAACAATTGCTGCAGAAGATGTGTTACATGATATTGGAGTTCTTAGTATGATGTCCTCAGATAGCCAAGCAATGGGAAGAGTTGGAGAAGTTACTACAAGAAATTGGCAAACTGCAGATAAAATGAAAAAAATGACTGGAAGTTTATCTGAAGATAATTCCCAAAATGACAATTTTAGAGTAAAACGATATCTTGCAAAAATTACTATTAATCCAGCTATTACCCATGGAATTTCTGATCATGTTGGAAGCTTGCAGCCTGGAAGATTAGCTGATATTGTAATTTGGTCCCCACAATTTTTTGGTGTAAAACCAAAAATGATTATCAAAGGTGGTTTCATTGCTTATTCTTTAATGGGTGATCCAAATGCATCTATTCCAACTACTGAACCAGTATTGTATAGACCCATGTTTGGATCATTTGGTAAAGCTGTACAATCAACTTCTGTAATTTTTACATCTCAATTAGCATTGGATAATGGAATGCAGGAAAAAATTAATTGTGATAAAAAATTAGTTGCTGTAAAAAATTGTCGTTCCATTGGAAAAAAAGATATGTTGTATAATGATGCAACACCTGACATTGATGTTAATCCAGAAACATATGAAGTAAAAGTTGATGGAAAAATTACTACAACTGATCCTGCAACAAAATTATCTTTAGGTAGATTATATCATTTATTTTAAAAAATATTTTATAATTCTATTTTAAAAAACCTATATTTTATCACGGTCTGTTATTTCATGTATATAAAATTTAATTCCTTAAAATCTTTAAGTACATGTTGGCATTAGTTTTTCTAGTGTCCCAATCTAGGCAGATCTATGTGTTTTCACTTTTAGCTATACTTGCGATCATTACTGTTTCTGGTATTCCTCAATCTGTTTATGCAGCAGGTGAAATCTCTCAAGGTTTTGCAGTTGGAGAGGCTTTGCCAGAATGGATTGGTTGGGCTATTGTTGTTGGTTTAGGAATGGTATTTGCTGTAATTATTACAATTGAAGTAAAAATTGAAGAAAAGTATCTAGGTGTTAGTCAAACCTCTGAAATGTTTAACACAGCAGGAAGAACTATCAAAACTGGTCTTACAGCAGCAGCAATTGTTTCAGCATGGACATGGGCAGCAACTTTACTACAATCATCCACTGTAGCATATCAATACGGTATCAGTGGTCCATTTTGGTACGCAGCAGGCGCATCAATTCAGGTTCTATTATTTGGAATTTTGGCTATTGAATTAAAACGAAAAGCACCAAATGCACATACTTTCTTAGAAATTATTCGTGCAAGATATGGTAACGGTTCTCACAAAGTATTCTTGGTATTTGCATTAATGACTAACATGATTGTAACTGCAATGCTTCTACTTGGAGGTTCAGCAGTTGTCAATGGTTTAACTGGAATGGATATTTCACTAGCAGCTTTCTTAATTCCAATCGGTGTTATGATTTACACTTTAGTTGGAGGATTAAAAGCAACTTTCGTTGCAGATTATATGCACACTATTATCATATTCGTAACAATATTGACATTTGTTTCAGCAGTCTACATCAACACTGACATTACTGGTGGTATAGAAGGAATGTATGATAAATTAGTACAGGCAGCCGAAATAAGACCGATTGAGGGTAATGCAGCAGGCGCATTCTTGACTATGGCATCTGCCGGTGGTTTGATGTTTGGTATCATTAACATAGTTGGAAACTTTGGAACAGTCTTTGTAGATCAGGCATATTGGCAACGAGCAATTGCTGCTAAACCATCATCAACTGTAAAAGGTTTCTTACTTGGTGGACTTTGTTGGTTTGCAATTCCATTTACACTTGCAACTACGATGGGTCTGACGGCGGTTGCGCTTGATGTAGATATTACAATGCAACAAGCTCAAATGGGCTTAGTAGTTCCAGCAGCAGCAACTGCACTAATGGGTGAACTTGGAGCAATTTTGGTATTAACAATGTTATTCATGGCAGTAACTTCTGCCGGATCTGCAGAATTAATTGCAGTATCCTCAATAGTTACTTATGATCTGTATAGGACGTACAAGAATCCGAATGCTACAGGTAAACAACTTGTTAAAGTATCCAGGGCGACAATTGTTGCGTTCGGGCTTGGCATGGGTGGTCTAGCTGTAGTACTACTTAGCATGGGTCTAAGTCTTGGATTCGTCTACTTAGCAATGGGTATCTTGATTGGTTCAGCAGTAGTTCCAATCGCACTGACGATACTGTGGTCCAAAACTAACAAAGTTGCCGCAACAGCGGGAGCGGTTATTGGATTGTTATGTTCAACAACTGTATGGGTAATAACAGCCTCTGGTGCAGGTGGTTTTGTCGAATCAGGTGGTGTTGTTGACTTAGCTAGTCTTGGTAACAATTACGCTATGCTATTTGCAAACATTACAGCAATTATTTCTGGTGGTCTTATTGCAATAATTGGAAGTCTTGCAGCAGGCAAGACATTTGATTGGAATGATCTTAAAACCAAGATTACTCTTGTCGAAATCTCTGCAACACAGCAAGAAGAAGATGAAGAGACATTGAAGAAAGCCTTCAAGTTCAGTGTTAGAGGTGGAGGTATTATGGCTTTGATACTAATCATTGTATGGCCAATGCCATTAATTGCATCAGGATATGTATTTGAACTTGGTTCTTACACTGTATGGGTCGCAATATCAGTCATATGGGTATCACTTGCATCAGCAATTATCATATTCTTACCAATAATTGAAGCAAGAAAAGGAATCGCACAAGTCTTTAGTGGAAAGAAAGCAGAAGGAGCATAATGACTTCTTGTACTGGGTGCAATGTTGCACTGGGATTTAAAAAATACAATTTTCAAAAACAATGGCAAGTTCCTGGATATTTTTGTAAAGAATGTATGAAGAAAGTTGGACAAGATTTTGATGATCATGGTAGAATTACCTTACCTAAGAGATCATGTGACTCATGTCATCAGGATTTCTTTTTCTTAACTACAACATGGCAAAATAAAAAACGTCATCGTTGTTGTGATGTTTGTAAAGATATTGTAGATATTGAATCATCTTCTGCTAAATATACAGAGGAGCCTTACTTACCTCCAGTTCCTTCTAGAGTCCCAATAATGATGGCTATTTTTGCAGCTTTTGGTGTGTTGTTAATGATTGCTGGACTTGCATATGTTGTACTTGTTGCACCAGTACAAGAGGCTAGTATGTTACATATTATTGTTGGAAGTTCTATGACTGGTGGTGGATTTATGCTAGCAAGAAAGATGGTTAAAGTTAGGAATGTTGTATTAGGTAAACTATCAACTCCTCAAAAATAATGTTAATTTTTAAATCCTACAACTTTTAGAATGATACTATGAGAACAAGTGATCCAAAGTATAGAAAATACATGTTTGCTTTAATGGGAATATGTGCTGCAATTATTGTATTAGTAAATATGCCAAAGTAAATTCAATTAATTTTTTTTAATTGACTCTAAAGAATGTCCACGGTTAGTAATCATTTGTGTAACTGCTTCAATGGTATAATCAAGTCCATGTTCTTCTTCAAAATGATCTCTTAATTTTTCAATTAAACCCATAGTTAATTCTTCATCTAAAATTAGATCACATTCATAACCATAATCAGCACATCTTAAATTGATTGACAATATTTTTTTGAACCCTCAAACCTATAAAAACGTCGGCATTTTTTTTGACACTATCACTAATAAGCCGTAATAGTAATTTGATGTTAAATGAAAGGATTAGAATTTATTTTTCTTGGTGTAGGATCTGTTCTTGGTGCATTTCTAAGATACAAGCTTACTGAATCTCCATTAATTTTCAATACATTATCTGTTAACATTTTATTGGTTAATGTTGTTGGAGCTTTTATTCTTGGAATCTTTGTTGTACTTTCACAACAATGGAATCTTGATGGAAAATATACTTTATTTGCTGCTGTAGGTTTTTGTGGTTCATTAACTACAATGTCGGCATTTGCACTTGATTCTAGTAATTTACTTGAAAATAATCAATATGTTTCATTAATTGTAAATATTTTAGCAAATGTAGGATTATCCATTGCAGCGTTAATTGGAGGTAAATCCTTAATGACTACAATAATTAATAATTAATTGAAAATGGTCTATTCATATCAAGTAATAAAATTTCAAACAATTTCTTTTGTTCAAGGAATTCATTGGTCTCAATCAGTTGGAGATAAAGGAATTCTCTATAAATCCATTAAAGATCCATTTTCAAAACTTATTGTACAATCTCCAAATGGTTCAAAAAAATTATACCATGTTCCAAAGGATAGAACAGTTGTTGTAACTAATGATACTATACATTTTCTAGGCGAACCAGCTTAACCATTATTTTTTATTCTTAATAATAAAACATACCAAATTAAATTTATATCACTAATTCAGTGCTATAGCATTGTTAGAATTAAACAAAAAAGTATTTGGCAATATTATAACTCAAGAAATTATTGGTTCAGAACCATCTATTGCTGAAATAAAAATTATTTTTGAAAAAGAACTTTTAATTTTAGTAGAAAAATTAGAATCAATTTCAAAAGAAAAATTGGATAATCTTTTGGAACAACAAAAAATTTGTGAAAGACATGTGAATACAAGACCTGGTGCAATGGCTTTGAATCAAAGTAAAATTGAGATGTTTAATGATTATAATAAACAATATCTTAAAAAAATTAATGAAAAATTCACTACTTTTTAGAATCTTCTTCAGGTTTCACAAATCCACCGTCTAGTTTTTCATGCAATTCATCTACTTCCTCACTAATAATTTCATTATTGGTTGAATCATCTGATGGTTTCACAAATCCACCTTGTACTGAATCTGGTGGTGATATCTTTTTTGATTTTCCTAGTCCAATTGTTGTAATTATTACTGAAGATAAAATTATGAAAAATATTATTTCAGGATACGCTTCAGCATTTGGTAATCCCATAGTTATTGGGTATGTTGCAAGTACAGCCGCAGCTAACCCTCTTGGAATCATTGAATTTGTTACTGATTTGTCTAGTTTAGAAAATCTTTTTGTTAATACGGCTTTTACAACCCCTGCTCTTCCAATAAAGACTGCAATTGTAACTGCAACACCAAATATTACATATTCAATTTGTCCAAATGTTGCCATTAATCCAACAAATACGAAGAAAAATGATCTAACCAAAAATGTTAATTGATTATGTGTTGGATCATCTCTTTCAATTCTTGGAAGTTTAAATCTAAGAATTTTTGAAAGATGTCTTTTGTTACCAATCATTAAACCAAATACTAGTGCTGTTAATGCTCCTGATTCTCCAAATGAATTTGCCAAGAAAAATAAAACAAATAAAATTGATAATGTAAGCATGTAGCCATGTTGAGCATTTCCAAGCTTTGTTGAAATATACATCCAAGGTATACCAACACCAAATCCTAGTACTAAACCAACTACTATTGCTCTACCAATTGTTTCTTGTAATGTTTGTAAATCAAAATGACCTGCAAGTACTGCTTCAAATAAAATAAATGCAATAATGGTAGCAAGGATATCTGTTACTGCTGATTCAAAACTTAGAATTGATTTAGTTTCTTCTGAAATTCTAATATTTCTAACTAAACCAAAAACAATCGCTGAACTACTACCTCCTACAATAGAAGCTAACAGAATACTTTCTAACCATGTCCATTCTAACAAATAATGAGTAGCAAGTGAAATTATCACTACTGATAAAATAAAACCAATAATAGCTAGTGTAAATGAATAGTGTGCAGTTTTTACAATATGTTTGATATCTAAATTTAATCCTCCATCAAACATGATAATTATTAATGCAAGTGCAGCAAAATATGGAACAACTTGGATTACAGCTTCAGCTTGAATTATACCTAATACTGGTCCTATAATTACTCCAAGAATCATTAAAAATGCTACATCTGGTATTCCTGTTTTTTTAAAAAATGCCTCACCAGCAACTCCAAGAAATATTACAACACCTGCAGCCAGTAATATTATGGGAGCAGTAGCAATTGGTTCATTTTGTATTGATAATGAAGAAATTGAATTTTGGATTTCTGTTAATTTATTTAAAATTAATGTTAAATCAATTTTTGATAATGAAAAATCTTCTATTTGGGATGTAATCAAATTTAAGATTGCTAAAGTAATTGTGTTCATTATTAATTGATTTGAATTCTATATAGTTAAAAAGTCAACTGAATTTTTCAGGAGTATTAGTTATTTTTAGATAAACATTAAATTCAATATAGCAGCTATTTTTCTTAATGAGTGCAACTGATTCATTACGTGAAGATCATAAACAAATTAGACGTTTAGATAAAGTAATCATAAAATGCTATACAGATCTATATGCAGGTAAAAATATTCCAATTTCTGATTTAGAAAAAATTACAATAATTATTGAAGAATTCTTTGATTCAATTCATTATTCACGGGAAGAAGACTCATATTTTCCATGCATTGCAAGTTATGATCATTTAAAGCAAGAAATACGTGCATTACTAATTGAACATGAATTTTCAAGAAGAATTGCAATTCAAATAAAAAAACATGTAAAAAGATGGAAAAATGGTGAGGATGCACGTGAACCTGTTGCCAGATTTTTAAAAACTTATTCAACATATCTTATGGATCACATGAAAAAAGAGGAGAATTTCTTTGATAAAGCAGAGGCTGAAATAATTTCTAAAGAAGAAGAATTTGAAATGTATGAACAATTTAAGTCTGTTATGACAGTTTCAAAAAAAATGGAAGATATGATTAAAGAAATTGATTATTTAGAGAATCAAGATTGGGTTCAAAGTTAACGTAAGCTCTTTATTGGTTATTTCAATATTTTTTTACATGAAACCTTTCATTCTTTGGATGACTGGTCTTCCTTGTTCAGGTAAGACTACCATTGTAAAAGATTTGCAGAAAGATATTCCAAATTTGGCAATGCTTGATGGTGATGAACTAAGAGAATGGTTCTCACCTAAAGATTTTTCAAAAGCAGGACGAGATGAACATAACAAAAAAGTTGCTCATTTAGCTAAGCTTTTGTTAAATCATGGTGTTCCAAGCATAGTATCTCTTGTTTCACCATATGTTGAAAATAGAGAAAACGCTAGAGAAATTATCGCTGCAGGTGATCAATTTGCAGAAGTGTATGTCAAGTGTTCATTAGCAAAATGTGAAGAAAGAGATGTCAAAGGTATGTATGCCAAGGCACGAAAAGGCGAGATTAAGGGATTCACAGGAATTGATGATCCTTATGAAGCTCCAGAAAAAGCAGACTTAGTAATTGACACTGAGTATGAACCACTTACAGATAGTGCAAATAAAGTAAAGGACTTTCTTAACGAAAGAAACCTACTCTAATTTTTTAAATTCTTTAATTATTTTATCATGAATTAATCCATTAGTAACTAAAATACCATTTTGATGATACACATTTTTGTTATTGTATGTTAATTCATTTCCTATCATGTCTGTCATTTTTCCACCAGCTTCTGAAATAATACAATATGATGCAGCTGTATCCCATTCTTTCATTTTATTTGTTGTAGTTATGTAAGCTTCAGCTTCACCTGAACTAATTTTACCCACTTTTAATGAACTACCTATACTTGTAAAATCTTCAATTCCTATTTTTTTAATGAATTTTTTTTCCTTATCCGATAAATGATGTCTAGATCCTACTGTTCTACATTTAGATAATTCATTAATTTTTGTTACTGAAATTTTATCCCATTTATCATTTGAATATCTAAAAGCACCACAATTTTTTTGTGCAACAAATAATGTTTTTTCGGTTGGCCATGCAATAACTCCTAAAATTGGTTTTTTGTTTTGTATTAATGCAATCATTACAGTAAATTCTCCAGTTTTATCAATGAAATCAGATGTTCCATCAAGTGGATCTACAATCCAAATCATATCTTTTGATAATCTACTTTGATCATCAATATCTTCTTCAGAAAGTATTGAATATTTTGTATTTGATAGAATTTCATTAATCACTTTATTACTTTTTAAATCTGCATCTGTAACTGGTGAATCATCAGATTTAGTGAATGTGTTGTAATCACTTTGATAAATCTCTAAAATTTTATTACTTGCATCTTGTGCAGCTTTTATTGCAATATCTAATTCAGGGATTTTATTAGAAATTGGAATATTATTCAATTATAATTTCCTACGTTGTTAATTCTGGTTTCAATGACCAAGCAACACCTAACATGATAAATGGAATTGACATAACTCCAATTATGCCTAACACAGTATTAAATTGAGCATCTGAAACTGCTGGATTATTAATAATCCATGGTAATGGTAACGTGATTACTATCCAGATTGCTCCTAAGAGAATTATTAGTTTAACTCTAAATTTTTTCTTATCTTCCATAATATTTTGTAATTTTGGGTTGTATTAAATTCATGTGAATCTATTTTAGAGATTCACCACCATCCACTGTCAGTATAGCCCCAGTAACCCATGATGCATCATCAGATACAAAATATAATACAGCTTTTCCTATTTCTTCAGGTTGACCAATTCTACCTAATGGATGTTCATTATTCATAAATTCTACATCTTTTTGATTTTGTAAAAATGGTTTTGTCATATCTGTATCAACTACTCCTGGACAAATACAATTAACTCTAATTTTATTTTTAGCATATTCCAATGCCCAACATTTTGTAAGAACAATCAAAGCAGCTTTTGATGCAGAATATGCATCTGCATTAAACCCTTCATATGCTTTTAATCCTGCATCTGATGATATGTTAATTATACAACCAGATGTTTTTTGAAGGTGTGATATTGCTTCTTTAGTAAATCTAAATTGTCCTGTTAAATTAACATCTAATACTTCATTCCATTCTTCTTCATCAATTTCATGTAATTGTTTTATTTTTGGAAATATTCCTGCATTATTTACTAAAATATCTAATTTACCAAATTTTTCAATTGTTTGATTTACTACATTTTGTACTTCATTCTTTTTTTTAATATCACATGAAATTCCAAATGAGTTAGAAATTTTTGATTCTGCTTTTTTTATTTTGTCTGAATCTTTTGATGTTATTACTACTGATGCTCCATTTTCTGACAAAGTTTTTGCTATAGCAAATCCTATACCTCTACTTCCACCTGTAACTATAGCAACTTTACCAGCTAATTTCAATAGTTTTAAAATTAAAATTCGTAATTTATAGATCAATTCATTAAAAAAATTACTAAAATAATTTAATAAAATCGGTATTTTTTAATAATTATTTTTAAAAAATCTTAAATATGTAAATTTACTATAATTATTAATGTCGAAAGTTACTATTTCTATCGACTAGTTTGCGTAGCCCCGCAGAACGACAAAGGCAATCAGGCGTTTAGACGCTTGACCACAAGAGGAAATCTCTTAATGTTCTGCAGTTATGGGGTTAACGCCTATTTCTTTATCAAATCTACTGACACTGAACCCATTACATTTCCATTAGGATTTATGATAATTGAAATTTCTTGTAATGAACTAATTGTGATATTTTTCTTTCCTTCATATTTCCACGTAAAATATTTTGCAATTTCTGATTCATGAGAAGTACCTATGAGATTAAAATTTTCTATAAATTCATAATTCTGACCAGTTAATTTTATTGATAATGTTTCAGGACTACTACCATTTGGAACAAATCTAAAAAAATATGTTCCTGAATCAAGTGAAAATTTATCGCTATAAGATCCGTTACTATAAAGTTCAGGATTTGCTAAAGTTATATGAAATACAACATTATTAGATTTTTCATCTTCATCTGAAAAACCTGTAATCCAATCAAATGTAATAAATCCAACTATTACTACTATTGCTACAATTACTATTTTTTTATTCATAAATTAAATCATAAATTCTATTATAAAAAATATTTTTTGTCTAGCTAACTAAATTTTACGTCATGTTAAGCAATTTTTACACTTGAAATTAAGTAATAATATCAAAATTGAACACATGACTGGTCTTGAAAGTAAATGGGCAAATCAACCAAAAACAGGTTTTGCTGATAAAATTAATGATACAATCAAGCCTAAAGGTGCATTAAAACCACGAGTTGAAAATGGAATTAAAAAATTACAAACACAAATTAAAAAATTAGATTCCATGTTAACTAGTTTACAAGAACGTGATGCTAAATTATTTCAAAGAATTGTGACTGCTACACAAAATCATAATATTCAGACTAGTAAGGTTTTAGGAAATGAATTAGCTGAAGTTCGTAAAGTTACAAAAATTTTGAGTAGTGCTAGAATTGCTTTAGAACAAATTGAATTACGACTATCTACTTGTAATGATCTTGGAGATACTGTAGTAGCTATGGTACCAACAATGGGATTAATGAAGAATTTGAAATCATCGTTAGGAAAAGTAATGCCAGGTGCTGAACAAGAAATTGGTCAAATGGCAGAAATGCTTGGAGGATTTATGACTGAAAGTTTCTCAGGTGATGCAGCATTTGGAATAGATGAAACTACTAACACAGAATCTGAGAAAATTTTGAGAGAAGCATCTGCCGTTGCAGAAAGTTCAACTGGTGAAATGTTTCCATCAGTTCCATCAAGTAGTCAAGAAAAAACTAGTACTAAATTTTCTAATTTTTAACTTTCTAAAGAATCTCTACTTTCTTTAATTTGTTTAACCCTATTTCCTTCTTCACCAACAATTGTATCAATACCAGAAAGCTTATCTCTTAAATTATTAATTATTGATGCTACTTCATCAGCTTCATTTTCTACTTTCAATCTTTTATCTGTAAGTTCTTGAATTCCTCTATTTTCTTCATCAATGTAATCACTAACTTTTTGTAATTTTTCTTTAAGATTTTTGATATCTACTGATTCTTCTTCTATGTCTTTTTCAAGCATAGTTCTCTTATCTTTAAGATTTTTAATCATTAAACCCACGTAATCAATTGCTTCTTCCAATTTTGCACGTTTTCCCATTAATTCACCAATCCCAATTGTAGATTCAGTATTTGGAGGTGATTCTACTGATTCAGCTTCATTTGTATTTTCTTCAATTCTTTCTTCTGTCATTTCTCCACCTTTTTCTTCTTTGAATTTATCAAACATTTTATCATTTACTATTGAAATTGGGAATAAAAAGTTATTATGAATCTCAAAGCTGACCTTGTGAATGAATTTTGATAGTATTTTTTAGCCTCATTTTTTTCTAATTTTTAATTAAATTCTCATTTTTGCCAAAATTATGATATTTTCTTCAGTGAAACAGGTGTTCCGCTTTACGTTCCGCTATAGAGTTTCAAAATGTTCCTCATAAAGTACTACATTCTATACTATTGCATGTCAAAACAACAATACAGATCCGAAATGGGCATAATGGGTGATATCTTAGACGTAACCGCTGATGGTGGTCGTGATGGAATCATTGTATCTGCAATCTCTCGAAAAGCCAACCTATCTCACTACGCAGTGTTAGATAAATGTGAGAAATTGGTAGAAGCTGGCTTGGTAGAATCAGTCAAAAATGATAGAAATAGGGTCTTTCAAATCACTGAAAAAGGTCTAGGCTTTTTTCAGGAATTTAAAAGATTTCAACGACTAGTAGAAAGCATGAATCTAAGGTATTGATTCCATGGCCCCATTAATTGAACCAATTCAAACGAACAAATCTCTAGGAGACGATGGAATACTTTTTGTAAGGAATGACAGTATCTTTGATACAATGGTCAAAGCAACTTTTTTGGTAGCTAGCATGATTATTGTAGCAGCTTTACTTCCAATCCAATCTTCCTTTAGTTCTCCTAGAGATCTTGATCTAATTATTTATCCTGATGGTTCTACACATGTTAGTACAGAAATTGATGTTGATCCTTTTCTAACTGATTATGAATTAAATCTATTTGGAAGCACTATTGATAATTTAGTTGTAATAGGAGATAGTGAATTTCTATTAGATGTTGATATTATAGATAATTCTGCTTTGATTCAAACTTTTGGTTCATCTGTAATATCTATAGAATACGATATTCATGATTTAGTATCTAAACAAGGAAAACTTTGGACATTCTCTTTAGATTCACCCTCTAATTTTACATTACTTTTACCAAAAAATTCTGCAATTGTTGGAATGACTAATCTTCCAATTAATATGGAAATAATTAATGATCAAAACCAACTAACATTATCTTCAGGTCAAACTGAAATTGATTATTTTTTTAGTACAAGTACTATTACTAATACAATATCTGATACAAAAAATGAAATAAATTATTTTTCATATATTATTGTTGGTGGAATAATAGTAATTATTATAATTGTTACAACAATTTTTGTAAGATCCAGACAAAAAAATACTGAGCCAGTTCAACATATTCAAATATCTCAAATAAATAATCTTTTAGATCTTGAAACTATTTTTAAATTAAAACCAGATCTTCGTGAAGATGATAAAGAATTAGTGAAATTTATTTTTAATAATAAGGGCGAAGCTCTTGAAAGTGAATTACGAAAAAAATTCTTACAACCAAGAACTACTATGTGGCGTGCAGTAAAACGGTTAGAACGTGAAGGAGTAATTGAAATTGAAAAGAAAGATTTACAAAATTTAGTAAAATTACGCAAAAATATGGAGAATGACCAATGAAAAAACTTGCATTATTTACAATAATTGTCTTAATTTTTGGTACAATATCACCATCATTGACTAATCAAGTATATGCACAAAATGATCCAAGTATTTTATTGCGTATTGCTATACAAGCAGATAAACAAATTGTAAATCAACTAGACAGAGTTTATGGAAATCAAATTCCAAATAATATACAAATTTTATATGATAAAGGCCATGCAACATTGAAATCATTAGATGAATCTTTATCAAATAATGATATTGAAAAGGCTAAACAAGATTTTCTTTTAACAATGAATTCATTTATGCAAATTTCTAGAATAATGTCTCAATCTTCAGAAAAAGTTGTAGTGGTAACTATATCTGAAAAACCTAATAGAAATATTTCTAGTGAAATTGATAGATTAGAAAAATATGTGAAAAGTTTAGAAAATGTATCCAAAAAATATGATGTTAACGTAGAATCTGATTTTATTAAAATTCATGATTTAATTCAAGAATTACGTATACAAATTAAAGATATCAATGAAATTGATACTGGTATAAACAAAATAAAGATAATTCTTAATTCTATTAAAAAAGATATACGCGAATCTGCTTCAAAACACCAATCTGATTTTATTAAGCAATTTTTTGATAGATTACTTGATAAAATTAACAATCAATTAACAAAAGCTCAAGATAATGGTGAAGATCAAACTCAAATTGATAAGGCTAATGAATTAATTTTAGAAATTAGAGAATTACTTTCAAAAAATCAAATTAATAGTGCTAAAATTGTATATACTGAATTAAAAGTAGTACTATCAAATGTTGGAATTTCAGTAAGGCTAACATAAGCTTCATATACATTTTGTAAAGAATTTCAACATGGTCTCAAAATCAATTATTGTAGGTGTAGGTATTCCAATGATAATAGTTGGTGCCTTAATGGCTTGGTTATGGTCTCCAATGAGTGGAGAATTGCAAAATCAGGTTGAATTGATTGGAAGTACTATTGGAATTTTAGGTGTAGTATTCTTTATTTCTGGATTATTCTATACAAAAGAACCTAATATGCAATAGTACAAACTCATTAAATAAATAATGAAAAAAATTAGCATTATTACTTGAAAGTAAGATTATTTGAGATATTTACATCAGTAGAAGGAGAAGGTATTCTTTATGGTACAAAGACTCTTTTTGTTAGACTTGCAGGATGTCCTTTCACATGTTTTTATTGTGATACTAAGGAATCTTTACCACTTGATTCTGGTACAGAATATACAATTGATGAAGCAAATGAGTTAATTGATACTAACTTACAAAATCAAACTTACAAAGTAAATTTTACTGGAGGAGATCCATTAATTCAACATCAGGCTGTTGCACAACTTGCAAAACATATTCAGAATAAAAAAATCCCTACATATTTAGAATCATCATGTTTTGATATTGATCGATTTAACCATGTTTTACCTTTTATTGATATTGTTAAAATTGAATTTAAAACAAAAGATTCTGATTTTGTAGATTCTAAACATTATGAGAAATTGATTGGACATACTATGAAATGTCTTGAATCATCTGTAAAATCTAATAAAATAACATATATCAAAATTGTAGTTAGTTCTAAAACTCAATTATCTGAATTTAAGAACTTAGTTAATGATATTTTTAATATTATTTCAAAGGAAAATATAGATGGGTTTGTAATTCAACCTACATATGGAATTTCTGAACCCTCTTTAGATCTTTTACTAAATTTGTATGATATTGTATTTCCATATTATATCGACGTAAAGGTAGTTCCACAATTACATAAATTTATTGGGGCTCCATAAAATTGGCACCTGCCTAAAAATCAGATTACGTTCAAATACTAGAAAAAATGGGTAAAAATACAAAATGGACGATGAACGTGTAAAAAAACTTGTAAGAGAATTAATTATTGAAGTTGGTGAAGATCCTACTCGTGAAGGACTAAGAGAAACCCCTAAACGAATTGCAAGTATGTATAAAGAAATTTTTGGTGGCTATGACTCAGATTCAGAATTATCTGTACAATTTTCAGAAGATTCTGATGTTGTAATTGCACGAGATATTCAATTTTATTCTATGTGTGAACATCATATGTTACCATTTTATGGAAAAATTCACATTGCTTATTCTCCAAATGGTAGAGTTTTTGGAATATCAAAACTAGTTCGATTAGTTGAAAAATATTCAAAAAGACTCCAAATTCAAGAACGTTTAACCAAAAATATTGCTGATGAATTATACTCTCAAGGCGTAAAGGGTGTAGTAGTTTTCGCTGATGCAGAACATCTTTGTATGAAAATGCGTGGTGTAAGAAACGATGCAACTCTTTCTTCATCTGCATTTAGAGGAATCTATGAGAATAAAGACGAAAAAGAGGGCATTATGGCACTAATTAGAAAACGTGCTTCAAATTCATCATTCTAGTAATACTCAAAAATTAAATAATCAATATTTTTTATCATCAATATGGGAAAAGCAAATCCATATGTTCACATTCCAAAAGAATCATTTCCAAGTTGGATATGGTATGCAGTAGAATGTGTAGCTCTTATTGTAATTGCATTTTTCTCAGCAGTTCAAATTACTAATACATTTGAAGGATTAACTACTGAACAACATAATTATGTGATCACAGGAATTTTTGCATCATTCTTTTTAATTTGGTATGTCTTAATTAGAAGTATAATTCTAAAAAAGAAAATTTTAAGATAAATAATTTAATTATTTAAGATATTTTGTTCCATCTATAATTCCAGCTTTTTTAAATGCAATTTTCCTATTATTACAAGATTCACAAACTCCACAATGATATTCTTTATTTGCATAACAACTCCAAGTTTTAAAAATTGAATTACCCAAATTTTTCATTCCAGATTTTAACAAATCACTTTTTGATAATCCTTTACGATAAGGTGACCAAATCTCAATATTCTTTCGTAATTTTGAATTTATTCCATCAATTTCCCCTTCATTAAATGCATTTTCTAATTTTTTTGCAAATTTTGGTCGGCAATCTGGATAATTCGTATCTCCTGTGTGCGCACCATAAGCAACAAGAGATGCATTGAGTGTAAAAGCCCATGCAGATGCTATTGAAAGAAACACTGCATTTCTAATTGGAACTACAATCGAATATTCAAATTTTGTCGGAATTTTTCTTTTTGAACTTGTTAAAACATTTGAATTACCATAAAGATTTTTCATAAAACCAATATCAATAATTTTGTGTTCTTTTAATTCAAGTTTTTTTGCAAAAGATTTGGCTGCTTTAATTTCCATGTTTGCTTTTTGACCATATGAAAATGTAATTCCATATAACTCATATTTTGATTTTAAAAATGATACAGCACATACAGAATCTACTCCTCCACTAAATACAATTACTGCTTTTTTCATACTTAATCACTTAATTATTTTTTAATATGTATTGCACCTTTACTTGGTTTACAGATTATTGTTTGACATTCAATATTTGCTGTTTTAAATCCCTTTGACATAGCAGTACTAATTTTTTTTAAATCAAATGAATTTTTTGAAAATGCAATTACGGATGGACCTGCACCACTAATTGTTACTCCATATGCTCCTGCTTTTAGCGCATTTTGCTTCACTTTGTCATATCCTGGAATCATATGTTGTCTTGCAGGCTCTACAATTACATCTTTAATTGAACTACCAATTAATTCCGGTTCCTTTTTCATAAATCCTGCAACTATTGATGCTGCATTTGATAAATTTAATACAGCATCTGTTAATTTTATTTTTTTAGGAATTACACCTCTTGAAACTTTTGTTTTCTTTTTAGGAACATCTATTTTTGGAACTGCAATACACATTCGTAGATTCATTGGTGGATCAATTGTAATTACGTTTAATGGATTTGTTTTAACAATAACAAATCCTCCTAAAACTGATGCTGCTACATTATCATAATGAATTGATCCGGCACTAGCTTTTTCACCAAATCCAGCAAATTCTACTAGCTCATTTGAATTTAATTTCAATTTAAATAATTTATTAAATGCTACTGCAGTTGCTGCTGCAGATCCAGCACTACTACCCATTCCAAACCCTGCAGGTATTCCTTTTTTAATCTGAATCTCAATACCACTCTTAATTTTTAATTTCTTTTTCATATTTTTTACAACTAATCCAGCAGTATTATTCTCTGGATTTGTTGGAATATTATCATCTGTAACTATTGTAATGCCACTTTTTGTTTTACTTAATGTAATTTTATCATAAAAGGCATCTATAGCCAATCCAAATGTGTCAAATCCAGGACCTAAATTTGCCGTAGATGATGGTGCTCTAACTGTTATTTTTGATGCCAATTAACCTTCTACCTCCTCACCTAAATTAAGAATTCTGCTTAATGCACTTTCAAGATTAACAATACCTTCTCCAGTTGAATTTGAAATTGGAATTAATCCTTGTGCGAATCCACTAAGATTTAATCCTCGTAGAATACTTGTAGTTAGTGCATAAGTTTCACCATCTGTATCTTTAGAAATTGCATTTTCTAATGTATTCATACTTGTTGACCATTGCAATATTTCTTTTAATTTAGTATCTATTACATCTGTTTTTGTTATTGCATTTATTGTTGGTAAATTAAGTCGTAGTCTAATTGATGTTGCTAGTAATGCAATTGATACAAAATTTGTAGGTGTAGTAACTATTGCACCATCAAAAAGAAAGATACTTGTTTTCTCATCCGATGTAATATTATCTATGATAAATCTACCACTTGAACGATATGCAAATAATTCAATTTGACCTGGTGTATCAACAATTAGATAATCTGGATTTATACCATTAACTTCATTTTGTATTTCATCAATTTTTGATGCTATCAAATCATTTGCCATTACTAGTCCACCATTTGGTCCAAGACTATATTGTTGCATTATTGAAACATAATCCACATAATCTCTAACATCCACATCACAATTGTATGGCATACTTTCAACACCAGGATCTAAATTTAGGACTGCAGCAAATGCACCGTTTCTTGTATAATATTCATGCAATTTTGATGTAAGTGATGATTTGCCAGAACCAGCTGTTCCAGTAACAAAAATTGTTTTCAATCTATGTTGATTTCTTTTCTATGCTTATATTTCAAACTAGATGGTAATTGAAGAAATTTTTTACTGAAATTTATTTTATAATTATTTTAAATTTGGAATTAATTAGAAAATTAATCTAAATTTCAATTTAATCACTTTTTTTGTGCCTAAAAATAGGCATGAAAATTTAATAACTAAAATTTCATCAACTTTCATATTTGATTCTTTGAATAAAATATCAAATGAACTGGAGAATAGTAGCTATACCTGTTACATTAATCCCAATTATTCTAATTGCTGTTCAGTTTGATATTAAGATAGAAGATATTCTTGCAATTGGTATTTTTCCATTTGTAGGTGCAATTATTGCAATGATGATTAAATTAGGTTTACAGGGAATTAAATTTGCATATATTACAAAAAAATATCTTGGTAATACTGATTCATTTTTAAAATTAGTAGGTGTAAGAGTTGGTAGTGAATTTATTAAATTTACAACTCCAATGTTCATTGGAGCAGAATTTGTTGTAATTTATTATTTGAAGAAAAAAGGAATTGCACTTTCAAAAGCTACATGGATTGCACTTGTTGATATTGTAACTGAGGTACTTGCAGCAGGTTTATTGTCTATGTTAGCAGGAATAATTGCATTATTAAATGGAGCATATGTTGTTGGAATTGTTATTTTAGCTACCAGTATTTCTATAACAGCTTTATGGATGGTTATGTTCTTCTTATCTTCTAAACATACATTTCAAGTTCCAAATATTTTAGAAATAATTGTTAAAAAATTGGGAAAAGAAAAAGGAATTAAAATTATTGATCAAACAAATTCTTGGATGGAAGAAACATGTACTATGATTAGAGAAAATATACAAGCACCAGAATCTAAGAAAATTTTTACAGTTTCTTTCTTACTTTCACTTGTATCTTGGTCATTTTATGGAATTTCTTTTATGATTATTGCAATGGGAACTGGTTACATAATTAACATGTTTGATTCAATAATGGCAGTTATGGGTGCAAATGCAATTGGAAATTTACCTATTACAATTGGTGGTTCAGGTTTAGCTGAATTTGGTATTGTGGCTTATCTAAATAATTTAAATCCATTTGACTTCACTATCACTGAAGGAATTCTTGCATGGGATGCAGTAATTGGTTGGAGAATTGCAACATATTATGTTCCAATAGCAATTACATGGCTATTATTAGTAAAATTAGCCCTGAGTAAAATCCCAAAAAATCAAAATGAATAGAAAGCACTTTATCATTAATTGATTTTTTTTATTTGTGGATTTTAAAAATAAAGTAGTTTTAATCACTGGAGCATCATCAGGAATTGGTAAACAAACTGCAATAGAATTTGCAAAATTAGGTTCAAATATTATTTTAGTTGCAAGAAGAAAAAATAAGCTTGAGCAAGTAGAAAATGAATTAAAACAATTCAACATAACTACGTTAGTTTGTACATGTGATGTTTCAAAAAAAGATCAAGTAGAAAAAATGTCAAAAATTGTTTTTGAAAAATTTAATTCTGTTGACATTTTGGTAAATAATGCTGGTTTTGCAATTTATGGTTCGGTATATGATCTTTCAATAAATGATATAGAATCTCAAATGGAAACTAATTATTTTGGTATGATTTATTGTATCAAAAATTTTCTTCCATTAATGCTAGAGAAAAAATCAGGTCATATAGTGAATGTAGCATCTGTTGCTGCAAGCTTTGGTTTACCTGGAATTGCTTCATACTGTGCATCAAAATTTGCAATGTTAGGATTTTCTGAAGGTCTTAAGCATGAACTTAGTGGTACTGGAGTGGGGATAACAGTTGTTAGTCCAATAATGGTAAAAACTGATTTTTTTGACCATCCCTCTTTTGAAAAAATGCCAAAATACTCACCAACATCTCTTAATTCTAAAACAGTTGCAAAAGCAATTGTGAAAGCTTCAAATTCATCAAGACTTGAAATCATTACACCTTCAATAGTTCGTATTGCAGTATGGCTAAAACACACATTTCCTTATTTTATTAATCCAATTTTAGGAAAATCTTTCAAAAAACAACTAGATTCTACAAAAATTGATTAATCTTATTCTTCAATTTTATCTTCTGAGGCTTGATTAGAACCTCCTTCATCTATCAATTTAATTGATTTTAATTTAAAATCATAAATTGCATTCATCTCAATTTCTTTCTCTTTCTCCAAAAACTCTGATACTTTTTTACTTAATGGTGCTTTGTGCTGTTCAAAAGTAAATTCGTATACTAACCCTTTTTCTAATTCTAAAATTTTAATTTTTTCTGATAAATCCATTGTGACAATTTGTCTTCCATCTTCTACAGGTTCATACAATTGAGTATCTATTTTATTATCTTCTTGATACATCTCTAAAACATATCCTGATATTTTTAATTTTTTTGGTTTTTCAAATTTAGCATTTTGAATTTCATCAGTGACCCAGTCAGGAATTTCATCTTTCTTTTTTACCATTTTAAATTATCTCTAACTATCTAAATTTTTATCTTTTTTACTTTTATTCCACCATTCAAGATAGTCATCACTTTTATCATCACGTGTTCTTTCTTTTTGATTTAATTTATATCTAATATCTGAAATTTGCTCTCTTGATGCATATAATCCACATTTTTTACAAATGAAATTTTTTGTATTTTTATCCATTTCCATTGGAATTTCAACTTCATCGTATAATTTGTAAAGATCTTGTCTATCTCTATCTTCTTCTTCTACTTCTTCTTCGTATTTAGTTAAAATTTTCTTTTTTGCTCTTGCTGTACATTCAGGACAAACAACCAATGAAATTCACATTAATTTTTTCCATAAAAGCGTTCGCACGTTCTTTATTGATCGATATTTTATCTGACACGCGGATTTTTTCATCATCCCTTGCGGTCCGTTCGCCCATCGAAATCCCGCGTGCCAGATGATAAAAATTTCTAAAATAATCTATTATCTCTTTTCTTCTAACAGTTCAGATGCAATTTTTGCTGAATTTTCAGCACCATTAGGAACAAAATTCTTTGAAAAATCCTTCAAATTATCCTCAAAATCATCATAATTTTCTTTAATTTTTGAAATTGCTTTTGTTACATGCTTAGTTTTAAGAGCTAAAATTCCCAAATTTTTCTCTTCAGCCCACTTGATATTATTGGTATGTTCGTCATATATTGGAATTCCAATTATTGGTTTTGACTTTCCACCCATTATCTCCCCCATCACGGTATGTGAACCATTAACAACTGCATATCCACATAAATTCAAAATAGTATCTTTTTCTTGTTCTGAAAGAAATCCAATATCAATCTGAATCCAATCAATTTTTTTTTCTAATGCATCTGAAATTGAATACTTTTTACCATTTTTCCCTATTACTGAATCAATATTTGATTCATTTCTTGCATGTGAGATAATTCTTTTTTCATTTTTCATTTCATTTTCATGAAATACTTTCTCATATCTTTCACCAGTTCCGTTATTTGTAGATTTATTGCCTGTTCTCATCCAATAACCAAAATTATTATTTTTAACTAATTTTTCTAGATCAGTTTCAATTTGTTTTACAATTTTTTTACTATTTGTAAAATGGCCAACATAAACTACTTTATGTTCAGCTTCTTTGATAAAATTTAGATTATATTTACACATAGTATATGGAGGAGGAGAATCTGCAACAAGAATTTTTGTTGCTTTATTGATTTGCTTTGCTATAAAAATTAATGATGGATAAAGATATGTTCTTGAATTATACAATTTTGGTCTAAATTGATTTGTAACAAATAAACTTGGAATTTTTCTATTATTTGCTAAAATATTTGATCCCATATCCCCATCATTTATTACTAAATCAAATTTTTCTTTATTGTACAGCTTTCTTTCTTCTCTCAAATAATTAATAATTTGTCTTATCAATGAAGGATTATTTGCAATTGGTAATAGTATATTCATTAATGATTTTGAAACACTAGGTCCAAATTTTCCATCAATAGGTGTTGGCATCAAAATTTCATGAATTTTCTCTTTTTTATCCGGAAATTTTTTTAATAATTTTTCATAAACATGATCTTTGCTTGAAAAATGAACATCTAATTCATCTTTTATTTCATCTGATAATGCATCATTAAATCTCATCATTCGAGAATAATGACCACTTCCCCATGGATAGATAAATTCCCCTATTTTGAGCACAATTTCTAATTAAATATGCTGTTTAAATTTTCAATGATTTTCATTTAATGAGTCTAAAATATCATGAACGTTATTTGCTCCTACTTTAACAAAAATTTCTTGTTTTGTTTTGAGAGCATATTCTACACCTGTTTTAGAAAATTTTGGAACATCATTTGAACTAATATTGATCATTTTTTCTAATTTTTTGATATTTCGTTCTAAACCAATCTCTTTTGCTTCTGTAAATAGTTCATTATCTACACCTGTTAAAGGAATAATTGGAATTTTGTTTTTACTGAATACCTGATTTAATGCATTATCAATAAAATTTGCAGGAAATATCAATGGTGATAAAGCTA
>JAONQT010000010.1 GCA_028448965.1 Candidatus Nitrosopumilus sp.
CCCGGACAATCTAAATCTGGACAAGGTGGAAGAGGTAGAGGTCCACCAATATATGGACGTGGTCCACCTGGAGCAGCTGATGCACGTCCTAGAAGACCTCGAAGAGAACCTGAAGTAGAAATTTGGGTACCGAAAACTATTTTGGGACAAAAAGTTGATTCTGGAGAAATTACCTCCATTGAAGAAATTCTAGAAGCTGGATTGAGAATTCAAGAATCCGGAATTATTAAAAAACTATTACCTGATTTAAAAAGTGAAGTTGTTGATGTAGGTATTATTCAAAAAATGACATCCAATGGTCAATCTACAAGATTCAAAGCAATTGTTGCAGCAGGTAATGAAAATGGTTATTTGGGAATTGGTCAAGGTAAATCAAAACAAATGAGAATTGCTATTGAAAAAGCTACTAGTCAAGCTTTTCTAAATATACAACCAATAAAAATGGGATGTGGTAGTTGGGAATGCAAGTGTGATCAAAAACATTCTGTTCCATTCAAAGTAAAAGGAAAAGGTGGAAGTGTAACTATTGAAATTATTCCTGGACCTCGTGGATTAGGTTTAGTTGCAGGTGGAAAAATTAAACGATTATTAGAATTAGCAGGTCTTAAGGATGCATGGACTACCGCAAAAGGTTCCACTCCTACAATGAACTCAACTTCAAAAGCTGTACTGGATTGTCTTAGACAGACATTCAGTCAAGGATGATTAAAATGGCAAATGCATATCTTGTTGTTAGAATTAAAGGACAAGCAGATTGTCCATACTGGGCCACAACCACTATGACTTTATTAAAATTAGATAAAAAATATCGTGCAACAATCTTACCTGCCAAAGATAACACTTTGGGAATGTTAAGAAAAGTACAACACTATGTTTCTTGGGTTGAAATTGATGCATCTTTAGCACAAGAATTAATTGAAAAGAAAGCCCGAAAAGGTGGTTATCAAAAAATCACTGATGAGGATCTTAAAGAATTAGGATTTGCAAATGCTTCAGAACTTGGAACTGCTTTGGCTGATGGAAAAGCCACATTATCAAAATTATCTCCACTAAAACCTTGGTTTGCTTTAGCACCTCCAGTACATGGATTCAAAAGAAGTACTAAGAAATTATATGGACAAAAAGGAGTTCTTGGTGCTAACAAAGAACTTGATACTATAGTTAGGAGAATGATTTAACATGGCAACTAGATTACGAAAAACTCGAAGGCTTAGAGGTGGCAGACACATGGGTTGGGGACAAGTAGCTCAACACCGTGCGAGTGGTCACAAAGGCGGTCTTGGAGTTACGGGTTTTCAAAAACATCATTACAGTAGTTTGTTAAAAGATGAACCAGATCACTATGGCCATGAATCATCTAGTCCACCTCATCCAAATATTACAAAAAAATGGGCAAGTGTAAGAGATTTAGATGATTTATTCACCAAATTTGGTAAAGAAGAAGGTGGAAAAAAAGTCGTAGACCTTGAAAGTGCAGGATACGAAAAACTTCTTGGTGGAGGAAAAATCACTAATGCTTATTCTGTAAAAGTAGGAAACTTTACTGCATCAGCTGAAGAAAAATTAAAATCTGTTGGTGGGGAAATTTTTCAATCTAAAACAGAAGAAAAAACTGTTGAGGCTTAGGTAACTGAAAATGGCTGAGGGTTCTTTAACTTCGATTATTAGAAAAGTAGTTTTTAAAGCAGAACCTTATCTTCCACAAGTTCCAAAACCTAAAAAGAAAATCCCGTTACCAACTAGATTACTTTGGTGTGGTGTTGCATTACTTATCTATATGGTGATGGGACAAACTCCATTATTTGGTGCAACAGCTCCTGAATTTGATTTTCTAGCATTTGCTAGAGTTATTTTTGCATCTCAACAAGGTACTTTGGTTGAATTAGGAATTGGACCGATTGTAACTTCTGGACTCTTGATGCAATTGTTGAGAGGTTCTGATATTTTGAAATTTGATTTCAAAAAACCTGAAGAAAGAGGAATATTTCAAACTGCAACAAAAATTGTTACTTACATTGTAATTGTTGCTGAATCTATTGTATATGCTGCAGCAGTTTATGGTAGTGCTACAAGTGAACCTTACGTTTTGTATGTGATAATAGGGCAGCTGATGGCGGCGTCTATCATAATTATGTTCTTAGACGAATTAATTCAAAAAGGATGGGGACTCGGTAGTGGAATCAGTTTATTCATTATGGCTGGTGTTGCACAACAAATTCTTTGGAGTATGTTTAGTCCATTACCAGCTGGTGATGGTGGAATGATCGGTATTATTCCATATCTTGTAGAATCGTTGACTGGCGGTGGTGATCTTGGAAATGTTTTCTTCCGTTCAAATCAATTGCCCAGTATTTTTGGATTATTCCTTACTGCTGGTATACTTTTGATACTTGTATTTACTCAAGGTATGAAAATTGAAATTCCAATTGTTTCTACAAAATATAGAGGATTTCAGGCTGTATATCCTATCAAATTGATGTATGTTTCTAATATTCCAGTAATTTTAGCATCTGCTCTAACTGCAAATGCTGTGTTTGTATTCCAAATGATTTGGTCCAACTTCAATCCTCGTAACAATAATTTCTTTGTGAATTTTATAGCTCAATTTGATCCTACCAGTCCATCCACTCCAATTGGAGGTCTAATCTACTACGTCACACCACCTCGTGGTCTAGATGTTGCAGCATTAGATCCAATGCGTGCAGTAGGATATGTTTTGTTTATGATTGGAATTGTAGTTGTCTTTGGTAGGTTATGGGTAGAACTAGGAGGTTTATCTCCAAAGAGTGCAGCTCAAAACTTACTTGATGCTGATGTACAAATTCCTGGATTTAGAAGATCAAATAAACCCGTTGAGGCATTATTAAACAAGTACATTCCATCTGTTACAATTATTGGTTCCATGATATTGGGTCTCTTAGCAGGTGTATCTGATGTTCTTGGAGTATTTGGATCTGGAATTGGAATATTACTTATGGTAGATATTTTAATTAATTATTACACACAATTAGTTAGAGAGCAAGTAGAAGTTGTTATGCCACGGTTGGGTGCCATACTTGGTAGAAAATAAAAAAATACTCATGGTTGGAATCCCTGGTGTTGGGAAAAGTACATTGTTGACAACAATGGTTGAAATCTTAAAGAATCATAAAAAAAATGTAATTGTAATTAATTATGGAAGTTTAATGTTTGATGTTGCTAAAGAAAATGGATTGGAAAATAGAGATGATTTAAGAAAATTATCTGTAACTGAACAACAACGTCTTCAAAAAATTGCTGCAGAAACAATTGCCACTCATAATGAAGAAATTGTAATCATTGATACTCATGCATTTATTAGCTCTCCTGAAGGATATTATCCTGGATTACCTGAACATGTTCTGAAAATTATCAAACCTAGTAATTTTGTTTCTGTTTCCGCAAAACCTGAAGAAATCTATAATCGACGAATGAAAGATGATACTCGAAATAGAGATAAAATAACACTAGCTAACATTAAGAAGGAGCTTGATTATCAAACTGGTATGATTTCTGCATGCGCTGTAATTACAGGCTCACCAGTCAGACATGTTTTTAACAGTGAGGGAAAGATTGATGAAGCAGCAGATAAAATAATCAAGGCAATAGGACTGTAAAAAATGGATTTCAACTTTATTCTACTCTTTATCGACTCAGCACTTCTACAACTACCTGATTTTCTAGGCGGTGAAGGTCGAATGGCTCTTGGTAGTGAACCTGAAGATGCATGGGTTAAGGGTTTGATTGTTACTATGTTTGCTGTAACTGGATTTGGTATTTTGCTTAATGTTTTCAATTCTGCAGTTAGAAGAAAAATGGTTGATCAAACTAAACTAAAAAGAATCATGAAAGAAACTAAAGCTTGGCAAAAAGAAAGAATGGCTGCAATGAGGGCCAAAGATCAAGCAAAATCTGCAGAACTAGGAAAAAAATCTTCGTACATGAACAAAATGTCTATGGAGATGATGCAAATGAATATGAGGCCAATGATGATTACCTTTGTACCTTTAATTCTGATTTTTTATCTTGTTTTGCCAGTACTATTCACTTACACTGTAGCTATTTCTCCAATACCACTTAATGTAATTCCTGGAGATATGTTCCAACTAACTTGTACTGCAGAACAAGCTTTAGATTCAACAAACATATGTTTTGGTAAAGAAAATCATATAATGTTATGGGCTTGGTACTTCCTTTCTTCTATTGCATTTAGTGGAATCATTATGAGACTTACTAAAACCTCAATGGATTTAGGTTGACAAAATCTATTGTCATATCTGGCCCTCCTGCAGTCGGAAAAACAACTGTTGCTAAAGGATTAGCTAAAGAATTTAATTTGAAATACATTAGTGGTGGAGATGTTTTAAAAGAAATGGCCAAAGAACAAGGATTTGATTCTGATGGTGATGATTGGTGGGATACTGACGAAGGAATGAAATTTCTAAATCAACGTGAACAAAATTCTGAATTTGATAAAAATTTAGATAAAAAATTAACTGACTTGTTTAATCAAGGTGGTATGGTGATTACAAGTTATACGTTACCTTGGTTAATTCATAATGGTGTGAAAATATGGCTAGAAGGTTCTCATGCAAGTAGCACACAGAGAATGCAATCTAGAGATAATATGAGTTCAGAAAGTGCATATGAAATTACAAAAACTCGTTTTGATAAAAATAAAGCATTATACAAAAAACTTTATGGTTTTAATTTTGGTGATGATAAAGAAGTATTTGATGTGATTATTAATACAAATAATTTAACAGCAAATCAAGTAATTGATGTTACAACAGAAACTGTGAGAAAATTAATATGACTTTGAAACAATTAGAAAATTTAATTGAAGTTGACCAGGATATTACTGATGATGCTTATGGTACTTATTATGATAAACGAACAATTGAACAATTATTGAATAATGGAATTATTCTTTTAGATAAACCTCCAGGCCCTACAAGTCATGAAACTGTAGCATGGACAAAACGTATTTTGAAACTTGATAAGATTGGACATAGTGGAACCTTAGATCCTCAAGTTTCAGGAGTTCTACCATTAGGATTGGGTGAAGCAACTAAAGCTTTGGGGGTTCTACTTTATGGTCCTAAAGAATATCATGCATTAGGTAGAATGCATTCCTTACCCTCTAAAGAAAAATTAGCTGAAATTATTGAAATGTTCACTGGTGAAATTTTCCAAAAACCACCTCAACGTTCTGCTGTTGTTAGGCAAACTAGAACTAGAACTATCTATGAGTTAGAAGTAATTGAACAAAAAGAAAGATTACTGTTAACTAGAATTTTATGTGAAGCTGGAACTTACATTAGAAAATTGTACTATGATATTGGCGAAGTTTTAGGTCCTGGCGGAACAATGGTTGAACTTAGAAGAAGTAGGGTAGATCAGTTTCATGAAAAAGATGGATTGGTAACTTTACATGAACTGGCTGACGCATTTGCTATTTGGGAAGAAAAAAAAGATGATACTAAACTAATGCAAATGATAAAACCTGTTGAACTTGCATTAAGTGAATTAAAATCTGTAGTAATTCGAGATTCAGCCGTTGATGCAATGTGTCATGGGGCTCAGCTTGCAATTCCTGGTGTTTTACAAATATCTTCACACTTGAAAGCTGGAGATATTGTTGGCATTTATACGCAAAAAGGTGAAGCTGTTGCATTAGCTGAATCTACAATGGATGAAGAAGAAATTCGTGATGCTACTAAGGGGTATGCATTTGTTACAAAGAGAATCATAATGGCTCCAAACACTTATCCTAAAAAATGGAGAACTAAACCTACTGCTCCAAAGGATTAAAACATCCTAAATTTATTTTCAAAGAATTGCTTGCAAAAAGTCTCGTTATTTTTATTAGTGTTGGAATAGTTGCAGGATTTGTATTTGGTATTTATCTAATTGATTTTAAAACTACTACTCAATTAGTTTTTGTTGAAGGAACTTCTCTTTCCATAGTTACTGAAAAATTTGATTTTAAACAAGATGAATCAATACAAATTAGAATTATTAATTCTGGAACTAATGAACTAACTTTTCCTGATTCATCATATGGTTTGAAGATAACTGGATTATCTGGAATATTGATGTATTCTCCAATAGCCGCACAAGTAATTTCCACTCTAGATCCTGGAGATGAAATTATTTTTTTCTGGGATCAAATCAAAAATGATGGAGATGCTGCATTGGAAGGTGTTTACAAAATATCTGCAAAAGGAATAGATGTGGATGGAATTAATATAGAAAAATCAACTACTGTAACAATTTGGAAGTAATTTTCCTTCTAAATAATAACACAATTTATAATCACATTTTATGAAATAGAATTGTCGCAAGACTTCTGCCGAGGTCGCCTAGCCTGGTAGGGCGCGCGCCTGGAAATTGTTTAACCATAAAGCGCGTTCTCGCAAGGGAACGAGAGTTCAAATCTCTCTCTCGGCGCCATTTTATTTTTCTAATTTCTCAATAATTTCGTTAAATTTCCAAGGTCCACATTGTGCTGCCATGTCTTCGTTTTCAAATAAACCTTTTTTGTGTAATTGATTTATCACATGTACTGAAAATGGTAATACCCCTGTAGCTCCTGGTGAGTTATAATTTAAAATATGGAATGAAGAATCTTCTTCAAGTAAAATTACATCAGGAACAAATTTTCCATTTTCATCAATCACTGATGATCTAATTCCTGCAGTCCCTTTCACTGAAATTTCTTTTGGATTAATTTTTGGCAGAAATTTTTTCACTCTTTCAATCATTACTGATTTTGACATTGATGATTGTATTTCACTAAAAGCAAGTTCTTGAAATTGTTTATCAAAAATTGCTTTTCTTGCACCTGAATTTAACATTTCAAGTATTTTTGGAACAAATTTTTTGATATTTTCTGTAGTGTCATATCCGTATGGACTAAACACTGGAACTGCATTTGGTCCAATTTCACAACTTCCATCCACTCTAACTATCCAGTGAGGATCTAAAAATGGATAATCTGGGAATTCTGGAACTGAATATACACTTGTTTTAGTTAAATTCTGATATTTTTTTGGTGTCTTCCAATATTCTCCTCTAAAGTGCACGTCTGTAAGCTTTTTTGCAACTCCTACACTATGTGCAATATCTATTGCTTGACCTCCTGCAGTATTAATTAAAAAATTTGTAAATACTTTCTGATTCTCGTTAATTGTAATTTCCCATTTATTTCCAATTTTCTTTATTTGGTTTATTTTTTTATTAAAAAGAAAATTAATTCCATTTTTCTTACTATCTTTCATAATTGAATTTGTTAGTATGGAATAATCTGTTGATCCATCCCTGTGTGCATAAAGAGCTGCTTCGCATTTTATTTCTGGTTCTATTTTCTTTAGTTCTGATTTATTAATTAACTCAATATCTTTTTCTTTCAATCCATTTTGTTTTCCCCATCTTAGATATTTTTCAAGAACTTTGATTCCTTTTTCATCTAGTGCAACTTCTATAACTCCATCTTCTTTGAATGGTAAATTCTGTAATTTAGAATACTCTTTCCACATTTCATAACCATGAAATGCTGCATTTGCAAATAGTTTTTTCTTTTCAGGATTGTATAAGTATGGTGAATGAACTTTTCCCGTGTTTCTACCACTAGTGTGTTGTGCAACACTATGTTCTTGCTCAATAACTGCAATTTTTTTTGATTTATTTAGAAATGATAAAAAATATGAAAGAGAAGTACCTAAAATTCCTCCACCAATTATAACTAAATCAAAATTATCTTTCAATTGGTTTTAGTTTGTGTTAGTTGATATTAAATTAATTAAATCTACGACACTTAAGATTAATATCTAATATAATTTCTAGTTTTATTATGATGCCAGATAAATGCTCAGTTACAGAGGAAGGAAAACAATGTGTTAACCCTCCTGAATTTATTGTATCTATTATTGATGGAAAAGATGAATACATGTTTGGTTTAACTTGTCAAAAACATCGTTCTGTTGTAACTGGTAAACTTGGAATTTTACAAAATGAAGGAAAAATACATAATGGAAAAATTAGTTTTACTCCCGTGAAATCTGTTGGAACTGACTGTGTTCATGGTGATGTTGATGATTTTGTTCAAATCGATATGAAAAAATTATAATAATTCACTTTTCTTAAAATAATTGTGCTTTTTGAATTATTATCTGATATAATCCAAGTTAATGATGTTTTACTAATTACAAAAAATATTGGTGCAACCTGCGAAATTCGTAGTAATTCTCTTACTATACGTCAAAAAGAAAAATGGATTACAATTGGAGACAATGATGGACCTGCACACATGCACATCAATTCTGAAATGATAAAATTTGCAGAATTTATTCAAGAACAAAAACCTGATAAAATTAGTTTTAGTATAAGATTTTTTGATCAAAATAATGAGCGTACTGTGGCTGCATTTTTTACAAAAATGTATGATGAATCAAAAAATTTAATTTTTGAAAGAAAAAATCTCTATGATTCATTACATAAAAAATATCCTTCTAGAATTAAATTTTAAAAAAAAATCTTGTCTGAAAAAGACAAGCAAAAAAGTATCAGTTTTCTGACTCTTTTTTCTTTTTGTCTTTTTCAGTTTGTATTTTTGCTAATTCTAATTCTTCGTTAGTATGTTTGAATTTTTTCAACTTGACTCTTTGTCGTAATTTCAATATAAAAACTCAACATTTTATTGGGTTAATACTTACGCGTAATAATCAATACCCTATTGAATAAATTGGTGTTTTTCCCTTTATTCCTAAAATTAAATTCTTGATAGTAATTTCTGCCATTTTAATTCTAGTTTCTTTTGTAGAGCTCCCTACATGTGGTGCTAATACAATATTTTCTAATTTAAGAAATGAGTGATTTTTGCTAATTGGTTCTACTTCAAACACATCTAATCCTGCTCCTCCAATTATTTTTTGTTTTAGTGCCATTGCAAGATCTTTTTCATTTACAACCTTGCCACGTGATGTATTAATCAAAAATGCTGTCTTTTTCATTTTTTTAAAAATTTTCATATTAAACATTTGGTTGGTTTCTTTTGTGTGTGGTACATGAATCGAAATAATATCACTTTGAGTGATTAATTTGTTAAATGTAGTATATTTTACTCCTAATTTTTTCTCTTCTATTTTTGAAATTTGTTTTCTATTATGATATATTATTTTCATATCAAATGCTTTTGCTCTTTTTGCAAGTGTTTTTCCAATTCTACCTAAACCCATTATGCCTAAAGTTTTACCTTGAAGGTCTAATCCCACATAATCATATGCTCCATAGATTTGTCTCCATTCTCCTTTTCTAATTATTCTGTTACCTTCTGAAATTCTTCTTAACGAATCAATCAATAAAGCAAATGCCATATCTGCAGTTGCATCTGTTAAAACTTCTGGAGTATATCCAACTCTAATTTTCTTTTCTTTTGCAAATTTTATATCGATGTGATCATACCCGACACTAAATGTACTAATTACTTTGAGATTTTTTGCTGATTGAATTATTTCTTTATTAATTTGATCATATGGAAAACAGATTAAGCCATCAACTTGTTTAATTCTAGATTTTAATATGCTTTGAGGTATGGGTATTCTTCCTGTATGGATCTCAACTTGAAATTTCTTGTTTAACTCCTTTAATGCAAAGTCATGTAATTTCCTTGTAAGAAATATTTTTTCTTTCATTAGTCTTCAGATTTATCTCAAACCATTTATACGATTTCTTTGTATCTTCATTATGTCTTCTAAGATCGAGGAGGAAGAAGAATTCGCTATTTGTGTAGATTGTGGTAATTCTATTGAAAAGTGTGTATGTGTCTGTCCTTATTGTGGTGAACGTGATAAATGTGAATGTGCATTATTTGATGCAGCTACGGGTGGATAATTGAATAATTGTTTACCATGTGGTTATTATTTGAAAAAAGGTTGTAATTTATTATGAGTACCGATTTTACTTGGTTAATTGGTGGACCGCAAGGTAGTGGCGTAGAATCTGGTGCTAATATTTTTTCCAAAGTTTGTGCACAAATGGGCTATCAAATATTTGGTAAAAGAGAATTTTATTCAAACATCAAAGGTGAACATAGCTACTTTACAGTTAGAGTTTCTGATGAAAATATTCATTCTAATGTTAATGCTGTTAACCTGATGGTTTCATTTGATGCAGAAACAATATTTCGTCATTTTGATGAAATTGTATCTGACGGCGGAATTATCTATGATTCTGAATTAGAAAATATAGATACTGATCGAGTTCGAACTCTAGATGCACCATTCAAAGAAAGATTACATAAATTTCTAGAATCTAAAAATAAACCATTTACTATTGCAGGAGTACTAGAGACTGCTAAAGAAAATGGAGTAAAACTTTACCCTGTATCTTTCAAAAGTTTGCTAACACAACTTTCTGAAGAACTTGATAATCCTAGAATGCGTGGTTTAGTTAGAATGTACAATGTACTTGGTGTTTCATTATCTTTAGGATTGATAAACATGCCATCCACTTCTTTAGTTGATTCTATTGATGACATATTTTCCAAAAAACCAAAAATTGCAGAGATGAATAAAAAAGCTGCAATCTTTTCTTACAATTACTCATCAAATAATTTTAAAAACTTTAACCATACTCTAACTGGTACAGAAAAACAACCTGACACAATTCTTGTTCAGGGTCACTTTGGAACTTCACTTGGTAAAATGGTTTCAGGATGTAGATTCCAATCTTATTATCCGATTACACCTGCATCTGATGAAAGTGTCTATTTGGAATCCAATGAAATCTTAGAAATTGAAAATAATAGACCTGGTTCTACTATTGTTATTCAATCTGAGGATGAAATTTCTGCAATAGGTATGATGATTGGTGCTGCTCTTACTGGAACTCGTTCGTCTACATCTACTTCTGGTCCTGGATTTGCGCTAATGACTGAGGCACTCGGATGGGCTGGAATTAATGAGGTTCCAGTTGTAATTACTCTATACCAAAGAAGTGGACCATCTACTGGTTTACCAACACGTCATGGTCAAGACGATTTACTTTTTACTGTATTTGCTGGATGTGGTGATTTTCCAAAAATAGTTTATGCTTCCGGGGATATTGAGGAAAGTTTCTATGATACTGGAAATTGTTTTAACTATTCTGACAAATATCAAATCCCTGTAATTCACATGATGGATAAATTTTTGTCAAGTTCTGTTGTAACCTGTAAGAAATTTAATCCAAAGAAAATTTCAATTGATCGTGGTAAATTATTAAATAAAATTGAAGGTGAATACAAAAGATTTGCTTTTACTGATGATGGAATATCACCACGTTCTAAACTTGGACTGGACAATGGTGTATTTTGGAATACTGGCGATGAGTCTGATGAATATGGACACATCACAGAGGATCCCCAAATTCGTATTAAGATGATGGATAAGAGAATGTCTAGATTAGATTTAGCATTGGAATCTATTCCAACAATTCAACAAGCAGTATCTTTTGAAGTTCACGATTACACAATAATTTCTTGGGTTTCTACAAAAGGTCCTATCCTTGATGCACAAGCTATGTTAAAAAAAGAAGGTATTGATATTGGATTTGTTCAAATTAAATTACTCCACCCATTTCCCACTGAATATGTTGCATCTCTTCTAAAAGATGCGAAAGTATTGATTGACATTGAAGCAAATTATTCAGGTCAATTCGGTAAGATTTTCAAACAAAATATTACTAGAGAAATTGATTATCATATTTTGAAATACACTGGAAGAGGAATGACAAGTACTGAAATTTATGATTCATTAAAGAAAATTGTAGAAAACAAAGCTGAAAAAAGGGAGATTCTTAGTCATGGCGCCTAAACTTGCAGATTATAAGACTGATGTACATAATGATTGGTGTCCAGGATGTGGTGATTTTGGAATTGTAAATGCATTACAAATGGCATTAGCTGAGATGGGAATTGAACGTGATAAAGCTACAATTTTTTCAGGTATTGGTTGTTCTGGAAAAACATCTCACTTCATCAATACATACGGTATTCATACATTACACGGTAGAGTCCTAACTTTTGCACAAGGTGGTAAACTTGCAAATCCTGACATGACTGTTGTAGCAGTTGGTGGGGATGGAGATGGACTGGGAATTGGTGCAGGTCATTTTGTTGCAGCAGGTAGACGTAACATCGATATGACTTACATTATTTTTGATAATGGCGTTTATGGATTAACAAAAGGGCAAGCATCTCCAACACTCAAACTAGGTGAACAAACAAAATCTCTTCCTTCTCCAAATACTAATTCTAATGTAAACCCAATTGGTTTAGCAGTAGCTAGTGGTTTTACATTTGTTGCACGTGGATATTCTTATGATGTAAGACATCTCAAAGACTTGATCGTTAAAGCAGTAAAACACAAAGGTCTTGCATTTCTTGATGTATTACAACCATGTCCTACTTACAATGATGTTAATACTCGAGATTGGTATACTGGTGCTGATTTAGAAAATGACTCTATGGAAAGACATTCTAGAATTTACAAGCTTGAAGATACTGATTTTGATCCAACTGTAAATTATGCCGGTGAATCTGAAGTTAATGAAAAACTATCTCAAGCTTTGGTTAAATCACTTGAATGGGGCGACAAAATTCCAACAGGTGTTTTCTATCAAAATGAATTAGTGTCCCCTTTTAGTACTAGAATAACTGATAAGATTCCAAATTATCTTGAAAATCCTCCAGCAAAACAAATCATATCTGATGATGGATTGCCAAATACTGATATTTCAAAAATTCTTGATTCCTTAGACGTATAGTTTTATTTTTTAGTTAATTTTTTTTTGAATTTCTTTCCAGACATCTTCTTTGAAGGAATATTTTTTGTCTTTTGATTTTGCTGTATCTAATCTCCATCTAACTGATTCCACATCAAATCTGTAATTAATTTCTCTAACTCCTGTTGGAAGTTTTTTAGGATCAAGATGGTGTTGTAACAGTTCTATCACAAAATCCATTTTCTCTACTGCATTGTTAAACCATTGTCTATCTACTACATCAACTGTAAATACAATTTTTGGGTTTCCTGCAAAATTAATTCTAATTTTTAATGCATTCCGTCTTCCACGTCTTCGCTTGTATTCTTTTAAAACATCCTTTACTTGTTCCCATCGTTTAAAATCAAACCATTTGAAAAATGCTTCATTAAATTCTAAGGGAATATCTATATTTAGAAAACTTACAAAATTCTCATCATTATTTTCTATCTCTTCTTGTAGTACTGTAAATCTAGAATTTAGAAATCCATAAAGAACTTCTATTTCCCAAGGCGAAATACCATAATATTCTAATTTTGTTTTTAGAGGCTCAGACAATAATAAAATTTATTCAAATTTGTAATTAAATCTTCAATTTTCATCTAAATTTAGCTTCAAAATATTAAAATTATATAGATATAGATTCTAGGTTACTTATGAAGAAAGAATTTGTTGTAAAAAGCATCGATTCAGCACCTGATGGAGCACCATATGTAGTAGTTTCACTATCATCCATAAAAGATCTAAAGGGAGGAACTCAAAACCCACCTCCCGCTTTTGGCTCTCCAAAGGTAATGGGATTTTCAAACATGAATGATATGATGAAAGATCTCAACAAGATGATGTCTGGTGCTGGCGGTGGAATGGGAATGCAGTCAGGAGTTACTCAATTGAAACTTGAAATGCATGAATACAAAGAGATGGGACTTTCAGTTGGAGATAAAGTATTTCTTGAATTAAGTAAAGCAGAAACACTTGGTGTTTAGATAATTTTTTTTAATTATTATTATATAGTATTAAAAAATTTATAACCATATAATACCATTACAGTTCCAATAACAAATAACATTGGCTTCCATGCAAACACTGGAATTCCAGGAGTCGCAAGTTTTACTTTATAATTATCTACTACTGTTGTAATATTTTTCTTTATTTTATCATGCCAAATATTGTAATCCACTTGATATTTTTTTAAAATCTCTTCAACTTCATAAACTACAGGAGTTCTTTGTGAAAACAAATGTTGAAGATAATCCCTTGACACTTCAACTTCTGCATGAATTCCAATTTTTCCATCTTCTAAATCTACCATTCTGATGTGCATCTCCCATGGTTTTTTTAATTTCAAATTTATACCACTACCAATTTGGTCTGGTTGTTTATGTTCTAATTTTACTTTGGTGAAACCTTCTGCTGTAAAAATTTTCATTAATTCTTCAAAACTTTTTTTGACAACGATATGAAGTTGCTCTACTCCTTCTCTATTATCAACATGGATTTTGTGCTTTAATCCATCAATAAACGAGATCGTTTTTGGATATTTTGTCAAATATTCCATGTTTTTTATCCCAAATTCCTCTATTTAAAAAAAACTTACCTTGTACCCTAGTTTTTTGGTGGATTTGCAAGACCTCTGACATAAACACATTGCTCTGGTGCAATTGCCATTTCTGAAGAATTTATTTTTCTATCTGTAAGTTTAGCACCTGAATTCCTCACTATTGCAAATGGTCTTGATTCTGCACCTTCTCCCATTTTGTGGTTTGCAATTGTTGCAAGATTGTCTACAACTGCTTGAAATGTAACTTTCAATGGATTTCCATCTAGATCTTTTTTGGATCTCAAATCTAAAACTGGTTCTATTCCCGCACATGATATTGCAACTCCTGATGTTCCAATTCTTGCTGGCATCAATCTACTGTCTACTAGAATTACTCCAACATGAATTAATAATTTCAAAAAAACTTTTCTTCGAATTTGTTCTGCAATTAGATAAGGATCTGTTGGGTATAGTATTGCTTTACCTTTTTTTGCATTTGATTTATCGATTCCAGCATTTGGTGCCATGATATTATCTGCTGATGTAATAACAAATCCTCCAATCCCTCCAAAAATTTTATCGGATTCTCTAATGATAATTTCTGCAATTCCTGGTTTTAACTGATATTCCTCTGCAATCTTCCTGCCATACTTTGATGCTTTAATTTTCTCTAAATCCACGATTCTTCCTTGTGAATTTGAGATATATTTTGTTGAAATTACTATGACATCTCCTTCTTGTAATTTTGTTTCATTTTTTTGTAGAGTATTTTCTAATTCCTCAAAAATATCAAATTTATTTTCCATTCTTTCTGCTAGTAGTGGTAATACTGTTAATTGCACAATATTGTATCAAATCTTTTTCTTTTTTATTGTTCTGAAAAGCTTTTAATCCCAAGAGCGAACTTTTTGAATTATGAATATAGTTGAGAAGATCCTTGCACGTGCCTCAGGTAAGTCCTCAGTAGCACCTGATGATGTGGTTTTTGCTGATGTTGATAAAGTAATGATGCATGATGTGTCTGGACCTGGTGTACTCAAGGTTTTTGATAAATTAAAAAAACAAGGAATTTCAGTTGATAAATTATGGGATCCTACTAAAGTTTGGGTAGCTGAAGACCACTTTGTACCATCAGCTGATAAATTATCTGCAGAAAATATTGTAAAATTATCAAATTTCACAAAAAATTATGGTATTGAAAAACATTTCAAATATGGAATGGGTCAATACGGTATTTGTCATACTCTATCTCATGAACAAGCAATGGTAATGCCAGGTGATGTTTATGTTGGTGGCGATTCTCATACAAACACAACTGGTGCTTTGGGAGCATTTGCATGTGGTTTAGGTCATACTGATATTGCATATGTCTTGTTAAATGGAAATATTTGGTTTAAAGTTCCAGAGACTTACTATTTCAAACTTAATGGAACCTTACCTGATCATGTGATGGCAAAAGATTTGATTCTAAAAATCATTGGAGAAATAGGAAACGATGGTGGTGCTTATAGAACAATGCAATTTGGTGGAAGTGGAATTGATGATATGTCTGTAGAAAGTAGATTGACATTATGTAATATGACAACTGAAGCAGGGGCTAAAAATGGAATTGTAGAACCTGATCAAAAAGTAGTTGATTATCTTTCTGCAAAAGGCGCAACAAATTTAAAATTAGTAAACGGAGATGCTGATGCAGAGTATTCTAAAATATTTGAATTTGAAAGTTCAGAAATGGAACCTATGATTGCAAAACCATTCTCACCTGATAATACCTGTGTTGTAAGTGAAGCACCTTCTGTTGAACTAGATAAATCATACATTGGGTCTTGTACTGGTGCAAAATACGAAGATTTGGAAGCTGCAGCAAAAGTTCTCAAAGGAAGAAAAGTAAAGATTAGAACTGAAGTTTTGCCTGCTGCAATCTCAATTTATCAACGTGCTATGGAAAATGGTCTTTTGAAAATTTTCTTAGATGCTGGTGTTACTGTTGGTCCACCTACTTGTGGTGCTTGTTGTGGTGCTCATATGGGTGTATTGGCAAAAGATGAAATCTGTATCAGTACAACTAACAGAAATTTCCCAGGTAGAATGGGTCATGTTGAGTCACAAACATATCTTTCATCTCCAATGGTTGCAGCAGCTTCTGCAGTTACTGGAAAAATTACTGATCCAAGGGATTTGATATGAAAGGCAATATCATAAAATATGCTCGTGATAATATTGACACTGATGTAATTATTCCTGGTCAATATCTCAAAGTACACGATTATGCAGAACTTGCAACTCATGCAATGGAGGGACTTGACCCTGATTTTCATTCTAAAGTAAAAGAAGGCGATTTTATTTTATCTGGAAAGAATTTTGGATGTGGTTCTAGCAGAGAACATGCACCAATTGCATTATCTCATTGTGGGGTAAAAGCAATACTTGCTTTATCTTTTGCAAGAATTTTTTATCGAAATTCTGTTGATGGTGCATTTTTACTGCCTATTGAAATTAGTCAAGATGCATATGATGGAATTTCTGAGGGTGATGAAATTGATATTGATGTTTCAAAAAATGAGATAAAAAATATTACAAAAAATCAAACATACAAAATGAAACCTTTCTCTGAGATTATTGGAAAAATAATTGCTGCAGGTGGATTATTCAAGTATAAACCAGATCAGGATTAAAATGGGACAAACACTTTTTGAAAAAATCTGGGAATCTCATATTGTTGTTGAAAAACAAAATGAACCTGCTTTAATTTACATTGACAGACATCTTGTCCATGAGGTAACTTCTCCTCAAGCATTTGATGGATTACGTATGAATGATAGAAAAGTTAGACGCCCTGATTTGACTATTGCTACAATGGATCATAATGTCCCCACCAGTGACCGTTCTTTACCAATATTGGACCAAACTTCTGCCATCCAAATTAAAACACTTGAAAATAATTGTAAAGATTTTGGAATCAAATTATTTGATATTAACAGCCCAAATCAGGGAATTGTTCATGTAATTGGACCTCAATTAGGCATAACTTTGCCTGGTTCTACTATTGTTTGTGGTGATAGCCACACTTCCACTCATGGAGCATTTGGTGCATTAGCATTGGGCATTGGAACTAGTGAAGTTGAACATGTATTGGCATCTCAAACTTTATGGTTGGAAAAGCCAAAAACATTTGAAGTTAGAGTTGAAGGAAAAAGAAAGAATCCTCATGCTGTAACTGCTAAAGATATTATTTTATCAATAATCAAAAATATTGGAACTGCTGGTGGAACTGGTACTGTTATTGAATATCGTGGTGAAGGAATAACTGATCTCTCAATGGATCAACGAATGACAATTTGTAACATGTCTATTGAAGGGGGAGCTCGTGCAGGATTAATTGCACCTGATCAAAAGACTTTTGAATATTTAAGAGGTAGAGAATACACTCCAAAAAATTATGAATCTCTTGTAGATTCTTGGAAGGATATTCTCAAAACTGATTCTGATGCAACTTTTGACAAACAATTTATTTTGGATATCAATGATATTTCTCCTCAAGTAAGTTGGGGAACAAACCCTGGAATGACTTGTGATGTGGATGAACCAATTCCCTCTCCTGATAAATTTTCTAATGGTGATGCTAATCAAAAGAGAGGTGCTGAAAAAGCACTTGAATACATGGCTCTTGAATCTGGAACTATGATTGAGGATATTAAAATTGATAGAGTGTTTATTGGATCTTGTACCAATGCAAGATTAGAAGATCTTATCGAAGCTTCAAAAATTGTCAAAGGCCAAAAAGTTGCATCTAGTGTTAATGCAATGGTAGTTCCAGGTTCTCAAATGGTAAAAAAACAAGCTGAAGAAATGGGATTAGATAAAATCTTCATTGATGCTAATTTTGAATGGAGAGAGGCTGGATGTAGCATGTGTTTAGGCATGAATCCTGATATTTTGTCCCCTGGGGAAAGATGCGCTAGTACATCCAATAGAAATTTTGAAGGAAGACAAGGCAATGGTGGTCGAACTCATTTAGTTAGTCCTGTAATGGCTGCTGCAGCTGCAATTAATGGTCATTTTGTAGATGTTAGGAAGTTGGATTTGAATTAAGATGGAACCCTTTCAAAATGTAAAAAGTATCATTACTCCCCTTGACAAAGTAAATGTAGATACTGATCAAATTATCCCAAAACAATTTTTAAAATTAGTTCAAAAATCTGGATTTGGTAAATTTTTATTTTTTAATTGGAGATATGATGAAAATGAAAATATAAAATCTGATTTTATTTTAAATGATTCTAAATATGTTGGTTCAAAAATTCTGGTAGCTGGTGATAATTTTGGATGTGGCTCTAGTAGAGAACATGCTGTTTGGGCTTTGGATGATTATGGTTTTTCTGTAATTATTTCATCTTCTTTTGCAGATATTTTCTTCAGTAATTGTTTCAAAAATGGCATATTGCCAATTTCATTAGAATCAAAAACAGTGGAAAAATTGTTGAAAGAAACTAATGTAATTGAGGTAGATTTAGAAAATCAAATAATTAAAACTCCTTCTGAAGATATACTATTTGAAATTAATTCTCACAAGAAAAAAATTCTCTTAGAAGGTTTGGATGATATTGCACAAACTTTTCAATACAAAGATAAAATATCTGAATTTGAAGAAAAGTCTACAGTCCCATCTGTTTTATGATTTTAGTCACTATTTTCTCATTCCTCTCTAAAACCATTGGTGATTCTGCGTCAATCCACTCTCTTTCTGCTATGTCATAGGCACTTACCTTTCCTTCTTTAGATAATTGTTGCAAAATGTCATATGATAAATTGACTTGTTTTTGCTTTTTCTTTTTCTTTATTTTTTGAATAATTTCTTTTCCAAGCATGTAGATTCCAAGACACTCTGATAATTGTAATCTCATTAATGGTTTTTCTTTAAATTCTGTGATCAGTCCATTCTCAACTTTTGCAAATCCTGTTTCTTCTTTTCTTTTTGTTCTAGTGGCAATACATGCTGAACTATTTTTTCCTTTGAAAACTTCTCTCATTTTTTTGATATCTACTGCACATAAATTATCTACAAACCATAATAGAAACTCTGATTCATTTTTGAGTTCTTTTTCAATATGAAGTAAATCCCCTCCAGTACCGCTTTGTGAATCTTGAACAAATTTTATTTTTTTCTGAATTCCATAGTAATTTTTAATTTGACCTCCTAACCCATTGAAATCTGAAATTATAATTATTTCTTTTATGAAGTTAAATGAATTGAGATATCTTACAACATAATCAATCATTGGCTTACCATTAATTGGAGTCATTGCTTTTGGAAAATATTCTGTATATGGTTTTCCGCGTGTACCTTTTCCGCCTGCTAAGATTATGGCTTTCACAGTCTAACGGTATGATTTCTGCTTTCTTCTTCTTGCACCAGGTCCGCCAAATTTCTTTGGTTCTTTTTGTCTGGCATCTCCACTTACTAGATATTTATCAAAATCAGTGATTCTTTTTCTTAGGTCTTCTCTAGTTGATTTTGGGAAAGGATGATCTTTTGGCTCTTTTTTAGATTTTGTCCAACCTACAAGTGCTCTAGTAATTCCAGTTGCTATTGCACTGGCTTGTCCCATAATACCTCCTCCTCTTACTCTTACGGAAATATCAATTTTATCGCGTAAATCCCCTGTAATTTCAAGTGGTGCTAAAATAACTTCGCGAGCAACTTCCTGTGGAATCATCTCAACTGGAACATTGTTAATTCTAACTTTACCTACACCTTTTGTAATGTATACATGTGCACTAGCTGTTTTTCTAGTTGCAAAATAAATTTCAGTTTTTGGAATCATATCATTCAGTCCATCCTATTACTCTACATATTTCTGCTAATGTTGTATAATTAGATGCTTCTCTTTTGATTAGTGCTTTTTCAAATTGAATTTTTTCAATTGGTTTTGTATCATTCGGTGCACCGATGTATGTTCGAAGTCTTTGAAATGCTAATTTTCCTGATGGCTTTCTATCAAATGGTAACATTTGACGAATCATTTTAGCAATAATTGTATCTGGTCTTCTGTAGTGTACAGGCCCATGTTTGTAATTTATAATACTGTTAATTTCCAAAAATTCTCTATATTCTTTAATTTGATTTGATCTTGTTCCGCTCATCATAATTTTTTCACAATTAATGACTGTAACCCTTTGTCCTTGTAATAGTAGTTTAGCGACATTTGATGACAATCTACCTGCAATGTGATTTGTTGCATCAACTACAACTGGTCTATCTGTTCTAATAACTATCTCTTGTTTAGATGTATTTGAATTTCTTCCAGCAGGTCTGTTAATTCTTCCATTAGCCAAGTAGTACGACTCCTTTCCCAGTAGGGTTTTGTTTGATTAAATCTGTATGTGAGATTAGTTTTCCACCATTTTCTAATACTTTGGCTGCTGCGGCGTTTGAAATTGAAAATGAGCATAATGTAATTTTATGTGATATAGTTCCTGTTGCTAATACTTTACCCGGAAATACTACTGTATCATTTTCTTTTGTTAATTGATTTATTCTATTCAAATTGATATCTCTTCTTGCAATTGATGGTTTTAATGCATATTCTGCTAGTTTCCCCCAAATTGGAGCGTCATTTTTAGTTGATGCTTTTTTGAGATCGCTTGCCATACGAATAACAACTTGATTAGTCATGTGAATAATGCGGCTTAAAACCCAAATATAATGTCTATGCTTGTATTATTCTTTAAGATCGTTTATCATATCTTTGAATTCAACAACTCTTCTACTTACTTCTTGTACGCCTTCAAGAACAATTTGTTCTGGGTTTAGCGCCCCTGTAGATTCAACAGTAAGGATTTTCTCATCATCTTTGTTAGTATCTGTAAGTGTTGATATGTTTGAGGAATTCCATTTTGCATGCTCTGTTCCGCGTCCTAGTCTTGCATAACACTCAATTTTGATTTTTTGACCTGGAGCTAATTGAACAATTGGTATTTTTTCTGAAACTGGTTTTACTGTATCATCTTCTGATGATAATTCACTTGAAAGAACAGATCTGGTAACTTGTGATTCCCCAGAGTCCAAAACTAATAGAATCTTACAGTTTGAACAACCTGATTCACTTTGGCAATCACATTTTGATGGCTCATTAAATCTACTCAAATCTGTTTTTAATGGAATTAAACCTAATCTGTGTGCTAATCCTTCATCTGGTAAAACTGATGTATTTTCAATAATGTCTACTGTATCGATTGCAAAAACTGGAACTCCATTCAAACATACACGTCTAAGTGCATTTGCATATTGTAGTGGAACCCCTTTTAGCTTTATAGCTATTTTTTCAGAATCTTTACTAATTACGTCTAATGATGACAAATCTTGTTGAAAATCGTTAAAGTGCACATAAAAATCTAGCTAGTTTTACGTATAGATAAATACCAAATTATCATATGTATCTTAGAAATGGCTGATACGACTGTAGTTAGATATTCTTTTGAAGGAGAAAAATTTGAAATTTTAGTAAAGCCTGATCCTGCTTTGGATTACAAACTTGGCAAAAAAAAAGATATTTCTTCTGTTTTGATATCTGATGAAATTTACACTGATTATGGAAAAGGTACCAAACCGTCTACCGAAAAACTAATTGCTGCTTTTAAAACTGAAGATAAAACTGAAATTGCTCAAATAATGTTTGAGAAGGGTGATCTCAATCTTACAACCGATCAAAGAAGAAAAATGGTTGAACAAAAAAGAAAACAGATTGTTGAATTTATTGCTAAAACATATGTCGATCCCAAAACCCACTTACCTCATCCTCCACTACGAATTGAATTGGCAATGAAAGACGGTCGTGTTTCAATTGATCCTCAGAAAAATATTGAAGTACAAGTAAATGATATTGTTGATAAATTACGCTCAATAATTGCATTAAAATCTGAAAATCTTCAATTAGAAATTACTATTCCTGCACAATATGCTTCTCAATCTTACTCTGTTTTGAAATCTGTTGGTTCTCTAAAAAAAGAAGAATGGCAAAATAATGGTTCATTAAAAGCAATACTTGAAATACCCGCAGCAGCAAGGCCAAACGTGATTGACAGATTAGGTTCTATTACAAAAGGTTCTGCAACTGTGGAGATAATGAAATAATGGCAGATAAGAGAAAATACGTTATTCCTGGAGATGTAGTTACTAGCGGACCTTTTAGACCTGAACAAAATGTCATACTTGAAGGAAACGATATAATTTCTACCGCTGTTGGTATTTCTGAAATCTATGATGATTCTGTTAAAGTCATTCCTTTAACTGGAAAATATCTTCCTAAAATTAATGATCTTGTAATTGGTAAAGTTGTTTCTCATACTTCACTATCTTGGGAATTGGACATCAATTCTTGCTATATTGGATTTTTACCAGCAATGGATGTGTTCGGACGAGATTTCTCAACTCATGCTGATGAACTTTCTAGTAAACTCAAAACAGGAGATCTTGTAGCTGCTAGAATTGCTAATTTTGATAGAACAAGAGATCCTCTCATAACCATCTCTGACAGGGATTTAGGTAAAATCGATGACGGTGTATTAGTAAAAATTTCAACAAGTAAAGTTCCACGATTAATTGGCAAGAAAGGTAGTATGATTCAGATGATTGAAATGGGTACAAATGCAGCAATTACAATTGGTCAAAATGGTTGGGTTGTAGTTTCTTGCGAATCTGCTGAAGGACTATCTAAAGCCAAAAAGGCTATTGAAATGGTTAATGAAAAAGCACATATTGCTAATTTAACGGATTTAATTAAAGACATGTTAGATGGAAAGGATGAAAAATAATGGGTGGACGAGATGCAACCATGGTTCTATTGGACGAAAATGGCATTCGCTGCGATGGACGTAAAATAGACGAACCACGAAAAATTATGATTAAAGCTGGCGGATTAAAAAACGCTGACGGATCTGCTTACATTGAATTTGGTGATAATAAAATTTTGGTTGGTGTATTTGGACCAAGAGACGTTCATCCAAAACACATGTCAAATACTGATACTGGAATTTTAAGAGTTAGATATCACATGGAACCATTTTCTGTTGGTGAAAGAAAAAGACCCGCACCTTCAAGAAGAGAAATTGAA
>JAONQT010000011.1 GCA_028448965.1 Candidatus Nitrosopumilus sp.
TGGTAGATGAACTTCTTCACTATATGCACCCCATAGTGGACCAGTTTGGAAGCCCCAAACTTGTCTTCTTGTACAATCAAATTCTCTTCCGGAAGTACAAGCACTACAAACTCGGCATGCTAAATTAGAATGAGAAACAACTCTGTCCCCAACTTTGAAACCTTGTACATCTTCACCGACTGCAATAACATCTCCTGCAACATCGGAACCTGAAATATGTGGTAGAGGAATTGCAATTGGAACACCTCTCATTCCCCAAATATCATTATAATTTAGGGCAGATGCTTTATTGGTAAAAACTACCTCATCTGGTTTTGGCTTTGGGGAATCAATATCTTCAACCTTGAGAATTTTTGCATAATTATCATCTGGTGCATATTCACGGTATACAACTGCTTTCATGATTTCAACCTAATTTACCCCTAATTATATTTTATCAGTGTTAAACTCGATTTATTTTAAAATCACGTTTAGGTTGTTGTGTAGATAAAAGAATTTGTTTTAATTGATCGTCTGTTATTTGTCCTGACATTTTTCCTTGGGTTGCCATTCCAATTAAATATTGTTCTACAAGATCAGATAATTCAGGTTTCACCATTTTGATATTGTTTAATCTCATTCTAGCTTCAGGAGTAAGAATTTGTTTTAGAATTTGTTCTTTTTGTGCTGCTTGTTCATTATGACTATGATCATGACCAGTGTCATGAGGATGATCATGACCAGTGTCATGAGGATGATCATGGGGTTCAGGAAAACTCATTTTAATCTAACGGTAAATTTTCAATTCAGGTCTTTCTAAAATTAATTCATTAAGAATTTCTGTTGCAAGTCTATCTAGTTTTTGCATTCCATTTTTAGAAACAACTCTACCTTTCTTTTCAATTTTTTCTAAATATCCAAGTTTTTCTAATCCATGAATTGCGTTACGAACAATTGCACCACTTGCATCTTTATGATGAGCAGCACCATAACCTAATGGCTTACCTCCACCATAGTCTTTCTTTAATTCATTTACACCGATTGGACCATTAAAGTAAATTTTTCTCATTATTGATGCACATCTAGTATGCCACCATTCACTGTCTTGTGGGGGCTTATCTGCATGTGCTCCAGTTTTGACAAATGGAGTCCAAGAAGGAGCAGGTATATCTTCATTTTTTAGAATATTTGCTAGTTTTTCAATTAAGATATCTGCTGGTACATCATAGACTTTTGCCATAAAGTGCAAAAATCGATAATCGTCTTATAAATCATTGAGACACAGTACTTATGATTTTGTTAATACTTAGGCAGAGATTCATTTTTACAAAAAGATCGCATAGTGACTTTTTTTAGATAGTTATGACGTACTATACCAAATGAAAAAAGATTGGCGTCAATATGGGGAAGGTGGGAAAAATAGATGGCGTAATCAAACAGAAAAAGATTCAGAGAATGAAGAATAATTTAATTCAAAATTAATTATTGGATTTTTAAAATTCCTTCTTTGATTAAGAATTGGATTCCTTGAATAAAGGAATCGTCATCAATTGCACCAGCAGCCCACCATTCTGCATTATTTTTTATCCATACAGGAATTTCAGATCCAAAGCTAGTACCTTGTGAAGTTGGAGGAATTTTTAAAATATTTTCTTTAACTAAGAATTGGATTCCTTGAATAAAGGAATCGTCATCAATTGCACCAGCAGCCCACCATTCTGCATTATTTTTTATCCATACAGGAATTCCATTAATTTTTTGATCCTTTAAAATTGATTGAGAATTAATTTGGAAATTAGATGTAGATACAAAAAAGTTTTCAAAATTATTAGAATTTTTACCAGTTAAAATTAATTTAAATTCATACTCTCCATCAGTTGGAATAAAAATTGATTCTTGATGTATTCCATACGGGGCTAAAATACCAAGATATTTTTCACCAACTCCAAGATTTGACCATATTTCTTTTCCAAATGAATCGGTAATACCAAAAACAAATAAAAGATCTGTTACAGGTATACCATTTTCATTAAAAAAAGAAAATGTAAATGGTATTTTTTTACCTGAATCTAATTTTGAATCCCAAAAGATATTCCCAGTAAAATTATTATCAAAAGAAAAATTAAGTTGATCTAGATTTATTTTTTCACCAGATAAAATTTCTAATTTCATCATATCATTATTAGGTATAGAAGTTAATTTATTTTTCATTTGTAAAAGATCTTCATGAGGAATTTTAATTTTAACAAAATTTTTGTTTAAATTAGATATATCGAATTCAAAAAATTCATTGTCAATTTTTATTTCATTAAGAAAAATAAGTAATTCATATCCTTGCTTAATAGAAGAAAAATCTTTTTCAAATGAAATTATTTGTGAAATGTTAGAAGCATGATTATGTTCATTCCAACTAAATGGTATTTCATATGAGATTTTATCTAATGTTTCATCATAAATGAAATTAGTGATTTCATCATTATGAGATTTTATAGATATTGGGAATTCTTGAGCAGATGCAGTTTTAATTTCAAATATTTGTTTTTGAGGAAGATGTAAGAAAGTTTCAAAGAGTAAATCTTGTGTTGTCAAAGTTTTAGGATTTGTTGCGCCCACAATAGAAACTTGAACTGAGTATTGTCCACTTTTATCAAAAATTGGACCCTGGATTGTAGGAAGTGAATCTCCTCGTGCATAATATCCTCCAGCAATAGCATGTTTTTCACCGTTGTATATTGTACATTTCCAAAGTTCTTTTTCTTGACATCCCATTGTAGGTTTAATTGTTAGATCCAGTGTACCATCCTCATCATAAAAATATTCATTTGCAACTAAATTATTATCTTGAAAAATTTGTACACGATATGTTACACTTGGAATATTTACATTAGTTTCAGTGTCAAAAAATCTAATTGATAAATTTGTGGTTTTAGCATCACCGTAACTAAAATCTTCAGGATAGAGAGTTGTACTGACTGCAACTTTTAATCCATCAAGATCAATTGGAGGTGAAAGAGATCCTGAATGGTGCTGTGCATATGCAGGAGAAATTGTAACAACAAAAAGTATTGCAAAAATTAAGAGAAAAGATCTAGAAATCATAATTTTATGAATTTTAAACTTATTAAAATACAATTGCAAATTAAGATATAATTTTACGATAAGTATGCCCACATAAATTACAAGAAATTCTAATGGATTTGATTGATGTACGCCCTAAACGAATTCTAGAATTAACTCCTGGAGCAATAAATGATTTACATTTTTTACAAAAAACCATTCGAAGATAATAAGGCATTCGAATTTTATACTTTGTACTTATTCTGCGAGCAATTGAAGCTTGTCGTTGAGATAAATCTGGATCTATTCTTGCATTACTAATTGCATTATCAATAAGAATTTGCATTCTTTCCATTGCAATTTTGTAAACTATTGGCTTCACAATAATTTTTAAAAATACAGCTAAAAATTAGTTCTGATCAAAATTAATAGAATGCAGTCAGCGGGATTCGAACCCGCGTCACAGGGTTGGAAACCCCGAATACTAACCAGGCTATACTATGACTGCGATAAAAGAAAACTAAATTTCCTACATAAAAATGGTTTTTTCGTACTCGTAAAGGATTCTAGATGTAACAACATGACCTTCAAATGATTCATTTCCAACAGAATATAGATCAGTGATTGTATTTTGTACGGAATCAGAGAAATGACCTTTTTGAAATCCACCTATTATAATGCAAGAGTTATCTAGAATTTGTGTTGCAATTTTTTCATATGAACTTAATTCACCTTCAGTAGAAAAACCAATAATTTTTGATGGGTTAATTTCATTTATTAATTGTAAAAATGTTTGTTCTTTAATCTCAAGTAATAATTCATTTTTTGTCATAATTTTTTTGTCTTGATATAATTTTTCCATTACACCTTCAAATCTATGATATGATTTTGGAAGATGTACATTTTTTCCAAAATGTATTACTTTGTCATCAATAGTATGCACGAATAGATTTAATTTATTTTGAAGATACAATGGAATTGTTGTTGCTTCTAGTATTGAAAAATGAACAAGATCAGGACGTCCACGTTTAATTTCATTTTTTATTCCTTTCATTGCTGCAAAATGCCAAGAATTATCTAATAAAATTTCAGAAGAGTATTTTCCCAATTTTCTAGCATGTGAAACAACTGATGGATGATTTTCTAATTCAAAAGGAACAAGTTCTAATGCAGATTCAGATATTATTAAGGAAATCATTTTAATTTAACATTTGAATTTGATTTTCAAATTCAATCCATCCAAGTTTATGATTTTGATTAACATCAACAAGCCCAGCATTGCAATTGTATTGATTTAATCTTTTAATCACATGTTCGCTTGTTCCCATACTAGAACTTCCTCCTACAATAATTTTTTGATCACCAATATCTTGTTCATTGTTAACACAACTACCAGTTTCTTGATCATATAGCCGATACCAGGTTATAAATTCAATTTTAGATTCATTTTCAGTATAAAAACTAAATAATTTATCTATAAATTCTTCCTGAGATACAAAAGATCCACCTACAAATTCAGAAGTGCTCCAACCTATTTCAAAAAATGCAATTTTATTATTTGGAAGTATTTCAAATATTTTATTCAAATCATTGATTGCATCTTCAGGAGTTTTAATTATTTCATTAAGAATATCAGTTGGAGTATATGAAAATGCAACAAAATCTCCAATTGCTAAATCATTTACAATATGTTCTAAGTTTTTATTAATTACCTGATGTAACGCAAATGAATTTCCAATTTTTACATCGGGATGTTTTTCTTTTACTCTATCATATACATTAGAAAATAATTCTTTATAGACTGGAATATTTTGTTCATTAAATCGAAATTGGGATTCTGTTTCACCGGCAATGACTAAAGAATCTATTATATGATATCTGGAAAGGATATTATCTAGAGTATTTACAAGTTCATCCTCATTAATTAGAAAAATTGGAGGTTTTCCAATCCAATTAGGAAAAGGTCCTAAAGTTTCTCCATTAATTATTGAAAAATAAAGAGTTACTTTATTATTATTATTTTCATTTAATCCCAATATAATATCAGATTGAGACCAATCAAATTCTCCCTCTACAGGTTCAATTATATTCCAAAATAAATAGACATTACTTCTACCAATTCCAGATGAGGAAGCATCTGTAAAAATTCCTTCAAGTTGTTGTAAAGAAACAGTACTAGTAGGAGAATTGATTACTAATCCAATTTTTTCATTATTTTTTTTAGTTTCAATTTCTGAAGATGATGAAATAAACATTAAACATACTATGATAATTATAAAAACAGGAATAGTTATGCCTAGAATTCTTTTATCCATGAAAATTAGAAAATAAAAGAAATTAAAAAAGTTGTTATTCTGCTATTTATCCAGAAGTACAACCACTATATCCGCATTCGATACAAATACTACAACCTTCTACAAATACAAGATTATTTTTACATGTTGGACAAAGACGATCCTCTGAAACTTCTTCTTGTTTTGGAGCTTCAAGTTTAATGTCTTCATCATGAATTTTTAATGCAAGTGATGCACCAACTTGTGTTTTGATGTATTTGTTTGTGACATTCTCATGAATGTAAGACAACATGTATTCACTAGGTGTAACTTCAAATGTTTTTGCCGCGTTATCACTTGTCATGTGTAGAACTTGCTTATGTCTTGAACCATCACGGTATACAGTCATTCCTTTTAGTCCAAGTTCATGTGCTAACAAGTATGAAGACTTTACATCTTCAACAGTTACATCATATGGCATGTTGATTGTTTTTGCAATTGCATTTCCAATCCAATCTTGCCATACACTTTGAGCCATAAGATGATCAGCCCAGTGGATATCCATTGCAGTTACAAAGACTTCTTGCATCCATTTTGGAATTTCATCAATTCCACTCAATGAACCATAATTGTCTGCAATCTTTTCAAGAATTTCGTCACTGTAAAGACCTTCATCTCTAAGAGCTTCTTCAAGGATTTTGTTTGTATAGAAGAATCTTCCAACAGTTACTCTCTTTTCAAATACTAGAGCAAATGCTGGTTCCATTCCATTTGAGCAATCTGCAATCATAGAAAGTGTACCAGTTGGAGCTACAGTAGTAGTTAGTACATTTCTAATTCCATGTGTTTTAATTTTTTCAATTAATGGACCCCATTCAAATGAATGTTTATCTTTTGACTTCTCATAATATCCAGATATTGGAATTTTACCCTCAGGGTATTCAGTCTTGGAACAAAGCGGGAATTCACCACGGGAATTAGCAAGAGCTACACTTTCTTCCATAGAATAGTATGATAATGCTTCAGATAGTTTTGATTGTAGTTCGTAACCTTCTTTTGAATTGTATGGGATTTTGAGTTTATAGAGTAAATCAGCTACTCCCATGACTCCAAGTCCAATTCTTCTAGAATCTTTTGAGGCTACATTAATTTCTTGAACTGGATAATGATTCACATCAATAATGTTATCCAAAAATCGTGTTGTTTTTCTAATGATTTCCTCATATCCTTGCCAATCAAATTCATATGAACCATCAGCTTGTTTTTGAGCATAATTTACCAAGTTAATGGATCCTAGATTACAAGATTCGTATGGGTAAAGACTTTGTTCACCACATGGATTTGTAGCTCGTAATGGAGCTTGTCTTGCTTTAGCGAATACATTGTATTTGTTAATTTGATCAAAGAAGATCAAACCAGGTTCTGCACTTTTCCATGCAGACAAAGCAATTAAATCAATTAATTGGTGTGCATTAATTTCTTTAACTGGTTTTCTGTCTTTTGGACTACGTAAAATATAATTTCCGTCTTCAGAATTTACAAGTGCATTCCAGAAATCTTCCCAGATACCAACACTAACGTTGAAGTTTTCTAGAATTCCAGGTTCTGTTTTATTTGTAATAAATTTTTCAACATCAGGATGCCATGCTTCAATGATTCCCATGTTTGCACCTCGTCTTTTGCCACCTTGTTTAACAACTTCAGTAACAGTATTGATGATATTCATAAAAGATACTGGACCAGATGCAACACCAGATGTGGATGCTACAATGGCACCCTCTTCTCGAAGATCAGAATAATTAATTCCAACTCCACCACCCGACTTGAAAATTAATGCAGCATCAGAAGTAGATTTCATAATCTCTTCCATACCATCATTCATTCCAAGAACAAAGCATGCTGAGAGTTGTCCTAATCTTCCACCAGCATTCATCATTGTTGGTGAATTTGGTAAAAAGTTTTGTGCAGTCATCATTTCAAAGTATTCGGTAATTCTATCAGAATAAACTTCAAGTTTTTTGGCTGCCAATAATGTCAAAAGATCTTTGAAACTTACTTTCATTTGACCTTTGTTTGCGAGTGTCACATAATGATTGATTAATGATCTAAAATGCCACTTGTTGAAGAAATAGTCTCCAACTTTGAATTTATAATCAAAAGCATCTAATTTTTCAAGATATGATTTAGCTTCATCAATATCCTGTGTAGTATTTGCAGATTTATCAAATATTTGAGAATCATACAACATATCGCCAATTCCAACTAGAATTGCAACTCTTTCAAACATTTGAGTTGGAGTTTCAATTATCTCACTTTTTGAATTTCTAAATAGATATCTTGAGGCTAAAACTCTAAGACAATTAAGATCAAATTTCTTGGAAACTGGATCAAGAGCTTTTAGGTTCAAAACTCTCATTTTCTCATCTCTTAGTTTTCGTCTTTCATGTCTGTAGACTATGTAAGATTTAGCGATATCACTATTACCACTATCAATTAATGTTGATTCTACAATATCTTGAATGTCTTCTACTGTAGGTGCTTTATCACTAGTAAATCCTTGTTCAACAAGTTTGTCAAATACTTCTGCTGCTAATTTATCTGCAACACCACGGTCGGCTTTAGAGGTGGCTGCTAATGCCTGAAATATGGCATTTGAAATTTTATCTAAATCGAAAGCCGTAACTGTACCATTACGTTTACGGATCTCATTGATCGTATTTTCTATTTGTGAATTATCCATTATAATATCTCCTACCACAGTAGAATACTAGCATCTATAAACTTTCAATGAATTTTTTTTTAAATTTAAGTGGAACATATTTGACAACGCTACAAAGTCTATTGTAATGGTACAAGTATGATAGATTATCAATCGAGTTTCGCATCAACAAACATTTTAAAACAACTAATTTATTAATTATAAAATCATATGCGACATTGTAATTACGATGATCGCATAAAGCATTATATCGTCTACTAGATAAAACGTGAGAAACTATACAACGTATGGAGATTTACACTTTGGACATTTATCTTCAAATGGTTCATCCTTAAATCCACATTCACCACAGATAGGAGTTTTTCGTACAATTTTGAAAGATGACACTAGTTCTGCAGTTTTCTCAATTGATTTTTTAATTTCATCAACTTTAATGTGTTTATCAATATCTAAGGTAACAAGCAACCCACCATTGAGTAATTTTGAGATTTTGTTAGATTCAGAAATAATTTCAGTTTTAGGGGTATAGTCATTAATTTCTGAAGAGTTAAGCACAGTACCTTGAGAGTAAAAATCACTTTCCATTGAATTAAGACTAGAGTTTTTCCCATACTTTTCACCATCTAATGTTGCAAAACGAGATGAACCTTCAGTTTCAGTCATACAAATACTCACATTATCGCCTAATTCTTTGCCTTTTTTAGCACCAACATCAACTGCAGTTTCAATGACTTTATGAAGAATAGTACGACCATCTTTGTTATCTTTGAATCCCAATATGTTAAAAACAGATTCCCTAAGACCTACTAGATTAATGACTAGAGATACAGAACTTCGTTGCATATATTGAGTATTTTTAGCTAATATTGGATTTAATCCTCTTCTAGTCAAGTCAGAAATTTCTTTTTTTCTTAATGCCATTGAAGCTAATGCTGGTTTCATTAATAATGCTAATCTTGCTCTAAAGTAAGTTTCATCTTTGTTTGATTCAAATGCTAATCTTGGAAGATTTATAGAAACAGATTGTAAGTTAATTGCAAGTGAATTAGTAGATTTTGTAGATCCATTTGTAACACCAGTACTGGCTGTTTGGCCTTTAGCAATCATAATTTTTCCACCAAGTAACAATATTTCAGATATTGATTGTGAAACATCAGTTATCTTTCCTTTTTCATTATCAATTATCAAACCAATTTTTGGTATTGGTGTGATTGTAACATAATTTTTGTAAGCATTAATAATTGAATGAATTATTTTTGTATCAGTTCCTAATTGTAATCTAATTGATATATTTGTACTAGTTTTACTATATTTAGAAGTTGTAGAAGCAGTTGCAAATGCATTAGTTAATTTTTCTTCAAGTTCTGGAAGAGATTTTGAATGTTTTGAAAATAATGTAACTAATCCATCAAGAACAATTTCTTGTGAAGCTTCTTTTGATAAAAGTGAAATTATAACAGATAAAGAACTTGTGATTTCGTTTAATTGTTTTGATACATTGATTCGTGATACATCAAGATATTTTCCGCCAAGATCAAGTCCATCATCAAGTAATTCTTTAACATTAACAAAGATTGTATCAGGAATCATAGACCAAACTCCAGGATTTGAAATATGTAAATCACCAGACAAATGATTGTCAGCTACATCTTTGGGTAAAACATTAGTTAGTAAATTCTCAGCAAATATTTTTTGTCCTGCATTAAACAAAAGACCTTCAGCACCATTATCAACATCATCTAAGTTAGAAATCATTTCTTGAACATCATAGACAGGCATGCCTAGTCGTGCAAGTTTATTCCTGTATTCTTCATGTCCATGTTCTAAAAGAACTGAATTTACCATATCTCTAATAACTGCGCCTGTAAGATAGGTAGTTTGATACTTGTAAATTCTATTTTCAACTTCTTCAGTAATTTTTTGTGCTAATTCTAATGGAAGGCTACCTTCACGAACCAATGATTGAATAATTTTATGTGAATTAAATTCTTCAATAGATTCACCTGAAGTTCTAACATACATTTTTCCACTTTCAATAATTGATCTTTCTTCAATTTGTCTGGCTAAACTTAAAACAAGTTTTCCAAGATTAGTAATGGTGTAACGTCTTTCAGATTTGTTAAGTGCAACAAGTGATTGTCTAAGTAATTTTCTTAAGTGGTATGCAAATTTACCACTTTCTTTTTTAGATTTGAATCCAGCTAATGATTTAAGTTCAGAGTAAGTTAATGGGCCTTTTGAATTTAAAATTCGAAGAATATCAATTCTATTAGGACTTGCCATAACAGAGAAGATCATTCTGACACGTTTTGATGTCGATTGTAGAATTCCACCTCGTTTTGGATCGGAATCGTCATCTAGATCAGAATCTAAATCAGTATTTAGATCATCATCTACATCAGAATCTAAATCAGTATTCATTTCTAAGTCTTCTTCACTCATTGTCATGACTAGATCTAAGTTAAGGAGTAAATAAGACTTATGACTAGAATGATTTTTTAAAATAAAATAAAATAATTATAAAAAAATAAAAAAATTATAAAATTTTAAGAAAAAAGATCATGTTGAGATCATTTTTCTTCAACGTCAAGTGAAAATTCAGATGTTGAAAGTTTTTGTCCACAAGATGGACATTTACCATTAGTAGGATTCAAGACATCTTTTAATGATTTTAGCATTTTCATATCCTTGATTTTTTCTCCACATTTTCCACAGGTTATTTCTACAGACATAGAATGATTAAGTTTACAAAATAATTAAGAATCTATTCTGATTTTTTTTAATAATTCAAATAAATTTTTTTACTGTTTTTCAACAATTATTCCACGTTCATCAAAACCAGTAATTTTGGCTCTTGTACCAACGGGTAGATCTGCAGGAGTTGCAATTCCTCCCATAAACCCAGAAATTCTCAAATCTGAGTCATCTAATTGAAGTATAACAAAGGCATATGGAGTATATTTTTGAAAGCCAGCAGGGGCTACAGTGATAATAGTATAGGTAGCAACTGAGCCTACACCGTCTAAAATTGAATCTTCAAATTCCTTACTACCACATTTTTCACAATAATAGACAGTTGAAAGATGAAGAAAACCACAACTAGTACATTTGTGAGTTAAGACCTTACCATCTTTTGCATTTTCAATAAATTGTTCTTTAACAGACATTTTACACACTTTGGAATACATGAACTGCACAACTTGCACCTGTTGCACCAAAATTATGAGTTAAACCAATTTTTGCATCTTTAACAGTTCTTGCACCAGCTTTTCCAGTTAATTGATCAAATACTTCTACTACTTGACCAACACCTGTTGCACCAATTGGATGTCCTTTTGATTTAAGACCACCTGATGGATTAATTGAAATATCAGAATTTAATTTTGTTCTATCTTCACGAATAGCTTGAATGCCTTGTCCTTTACCAAAAAATCCTAAATCTTCAGTGTCAACAACTTCTGCAATTGTAAAACAATCATGTACTTCTGCAAAATCTACATCCTTTGCGGTAATACCTGCCATGTTGTATGCAGCTTCAGCTGCAATCTTTGTACTTGGTATTGTTGTCATATGATCACGTCCTTGTAATGCAGCAGGTGAACCACCTCTACCAGAACCAATTACTTCAACATAATCACCACCGTGTGCTTTTGCAAACTTTTCAGAACAAAGGACTACAGAACTTGCACCATCAGAGAAAGGACAACAATCATAAAGTTTTAGTGGACTTGCAACAACTGCAGAATTCATTACATCATCAATTGTGATATCTTTTTGTAAGTGAGCTTTAGGATTTAACAAACCATTTTGATGATTTTTTACTGCAACTTTTGCAAAGTCTTCTTCAGTTGCATCAAATTCTGTCAAGTAAGCTCTTGCCATTGATGCAAATAATCCTGGAAATGATGCTCCTGCTTGACCTTCATAAAAGAAATCTGAACAATATGCAAAGTAAGTTGTTGTCCAATCAGTTCCAGTATGAGTTACTTTTTCAACACCAGAAACAATAAGACAATCATAAAATCCAGCTGCAACATTTGCAAATGCTTCTCTAAAAGCAACAGATCCACTTCCACAAGCAGATTCAATAGATAATGATGGTTTATCTGAAATTCCTAAATTACTCATTAAAACAGGTCCAAGATGCACTTGTTTGTCAGCCACTCCAAATACATTAGAAATGTAGGCTGCTTTGATCTCTTTTGGATCAATTCCTGCGCTATCTATGGCTGCAACTGATGCCTGAGTGGTGATATCTCCGATACTATCAGCTAATTTTCCATATTTGGTGCTACCAGCGCCAAGAACACAAACCTTTTCCACAAATCTCACTGACCCAATTCCCTATAAAAATCGTTTTAGTAAATTGATCACAATAAAATGTCAAGAAGAAAAAGTAAAGTCAAAACAGTTCAAATTAAAAAAATTACTGCCAGACATATAATAAAAATTACAAAATCAAAAACAGAAATTTTCAAAAAAGAGATCACACAATATTTGGATAGTAATGGATTTCTTTCATGGTCTTCAAAAGAAAGAAAATATCTCATTTTAGGGACAAATTCTCCAAAAAAAGGATTAGTTCAGTGTCCAGAGTGTAAAGTAGGAGAATTGATGGTTATTAGATCAAGAACCACTCGAAAACGTTTCATGGGTTGTTCTAATTTTTATGATGGATGCAAGGCATCATCTCCATTATTACAAAAAGCAAGAATGAGAGCAACAAAAAAACCATGTGATGTATGCAAATGGCCAATCATAATTTTTCGTTATTCAAGAAATCAGAAATGGACTCATCAATGTGCAAATTTTAATTGCAAAAGTAGAACAGTTAAGCCTTCAAAGTAGAGTAAGTATCTGCTCTTCTATTTTTTAGTAATGGTAAAACTTTACGTGTTTCTTTTACTTTCTTTAAATCAATATCAATAAAACTAATTCCCTGTTTCTTTTTCATATCAACTAAAACTTTTCCATATGGATCAACAACTAAACTTCTTCCACAATAAATATTTCCAACATGATCAGGTGCAATAACATAACATCCATTTTCAATTGCTCTTGTTTTGTTAATTGTAATCCAATGTTCTTCTTTCATAGGACCTTTAACCCAAGCAGAAGGTACAATCAAAACTTCAGAACCTGCAAGAGCAAGTGCTCTTGACATTTCTGGAAACCTCAAGTCATAACATATCATCATACCAATTTTTCCAATAGATGTTCCTACAGGCTTTGCAATTTTTGAGCCTGGTATCATTTTATCAGATTCTTTAAATCCTAATGCATCATAAAGATGAATTTTACGATAAGTAGAGATTACTTTACCTAAATGATTAATTAGAAATGAAGTATCATAAACACGATTATTTTTTTTACTTTTTTCATAAAATGAACCAACAACTTGAATGTGATTTTCTTTTGCCACTTTTGAAATAGATGAAATAAAATTTCCATTAATTGTTTCAGATAAACTTGCTAATTCTTTAGAAGTTTGAGAAGAATTTGAATAAAACATCATAAATTCAGGAAATGCACAAAGTGTTGCATTTTTAGAAGATGCTTTTAAAATATATGAAATTATTTTTTTAAGATTTTCTTCTTTGTTTGTTGATGCTTTGAATTGTACTACTGCTACTTTCATAAAATTGAATATATTGATGAGGATAAAAAGATAAAGTAATAGATTATCAATTATATTTTAAAGAAATTATTTAGATACACTAGCGAACCAGTTAACAATACAATACCAAATATTATAAATAATATTCCTGAAATCTTTTCAATCCATAACATTTTTGATTTTATCTTTGTAAAGAAAACAAGGAATCGATCAATGGCAATGGCTGAAACTAAAAATGGAATTGCTAATCCTAATGAATAAACTCCAAGTAAACTAGCTCCTGTAACTATAGATGAACTAGATGCTGCAATTGTCAAAATTCCTGCTAAAATTGGTCCAATACAAGGAGTCCAGCCTGCACCAAATGCCATTCCTACAACAAGAGGTCCAAATTTTCCTGAATTTCTCTTTGCCATATCAAATCTAATTTGTTTTTCTAATCTTGGAATTTTAAAAACTCCAATCATGTGCAAACCTAATATGATAAGTACAACGCCCCCAATTCTTTCAATCCATTGTGTGGCATCAAAAAATAGATTTCCCATAAACGAAACAGTTGTGCCTAAAAGCATGAAAACTATTGAGAATCCTATAACAAACATAATTCCTTTAACAGTAGCAGTTAATCGTAATTTGCTTCTAGTAACCTGAGAAGTATTTTGTGATAATTCTTTTGCACTTAATCCAGTAATCAATGATGCATAAACTGGAATTAAAGGTAAAACACATGGAGAAAGAAAACTTAGAACACCTGCACTAAATGCAATTACAAATCCTGCAACAAGTCCATCAGTTAAAATTGTTGGTTCAGAAGATTGATAACTTGTTCCTTTAATTGTTGCTTCTACTAAATTAATTGTATCATCAGATACAGGATCAAATGCTCCTTTCCATTGATGAATTATTTGTCCATCTGCATCGATTAGAAATGATTCTGGAACTCCTATTGTTCTAAACGCAAATTGAAATCTATTTTCAGGATCTAACCAAACAGGATAAGCTAGATTGTCTTCAGCCATTGTTTGAACTATTACTTGCTCAAAACCAGGATCATCAATACTTACACCAATTATTTCAAAGTCTGAATGAGGAAACATCCTATGTAATTCCCCTAATGCAGGCATTTCTTCTCTACATGGTTCACACCATGTAGCCCATAAATTTACAAGAATTACTTTACCTTGATAATCAGAAATAGAAACAGGAGTACCATCCAATGCAATAGCTTTGTAATCTGGTGCTTGTTGGAATTCTTGTGCATCTACTGGGATTAATTGAGCATCAGAAAATGAGAATGTAAATAAGAAAATACCTGAAAATAATATTAGTATACTAGGAATCTTTTTTGATGTTTTCATATTAGTTCAAAACTAATTTTCTGCTGTTGAAATTTTTACAGAATTATCAGTTTCTGTCCAAACAATTGATACTAATCCATTATCAGAGTCTATATTGGTAAGTGATTTAGCATCACTTTCATTAATTGGATTATCTGCTCTGATAAGTTCACCATCGATGACTTGGGCAGTAAAAATCAATGCTTGTGTGTCACCATATCTCCAAGCCTTCTCGTTAATAGAAAGTCCTGTTGCATCTTCCCATGTCAACCAAACAGTATCATCATTATCAAGTGTAATGAAGATTCTTTGTGGAGGAACCCAATCACCAGTTAAAATTGGCATTGGTTCACTGAAACTTTGTCCGTTATCAGTTGAAGTAGCATAATACATTCCTTGACGTTCAGTTGCACCAGTGTACCATGCAACATGCAAAGTTCCTTCAGAGTCTATTGCCATTGGTGCTCCAACATGGACACATCCCTTAAACTGAAATCCGTCATCATGAATTTTTACTGGACCAGAAAAGGTTTTGCCACCATCAGTTGATGATGCGACTACCATGTCTCTGACTTGTGTATCACCAGAACCAAAGACTTTACGCCAAGAGATGTAAACATTACCTTCACCGTCTGCTGCAGTTTGTACATTACAGCAAGGACATGCATCTGCATCAATTAATTTAGTAGTATCAAATGTTACACCACCATCTAATGATTGAGTATATTTTACACCTCTATCACGAGACTTGTCTTTTTCCATGTAACCTGTTGCATTCATTTTAGCTGGACCGTCTAACCATGCCATGTGAATACCGCCAAATGCATCAACTGACATGTGTTGGAAGTATTTGCCAGAATGTAATTCTTCAGCTCCGATTATAATTGAAGGCTCAAAACTTTTTCCGTCATCAAATGATTGTGTGAAAACTAATTGTCTGTAACTGCCCATGAACATGTTTGGTTCATATCGTGAGTTGGCCCATGTTACATAGACTTCACCATCATCACCAAGTTGGATTGTTGGTGCTACACGACCGTCTAATGCGACATTACCATCAATCAAATTAACTCTAACTGGTTCAGAAAATATTTGTCCGTCATCAGTAGATGTTTTTAAGAAAATGTCAGTTTTTTCGTCAACTGTATCTTGGTATAGAACATAGATTTTACCATCATCACCAATTGTTACATTTGGTGCTGGTTGTGCTGCTTTCATGCTTTGAGCAATTGTAATAGGGGCTGAAAATGAATTAGTGTCTAAAATTGAAATTTCTTCTTCAAGAACCACAGGTTCTTGGATAGCTGGGATAATTTCACCAGTATTAGTGGACATTAAGGCAAAAGATGAAATTCCTACTGCAGCAACGACTGCTATAGCTACCATAACTATTACCCTATTCATGATTAAATAATTTCAATTTGAATATTAAAGAATCTGGTGCATTCATGAGATGTACCAATTTACATTTTATAATAAAAAATAATTTCTAATATTGGAAAATCAGGAAAAAATATTACAACATATTAAAAAAAACCCTGGACATACACAATCACAAATTACTTACAGATTAGATATTCCTCAATCTACAATAAAATATCATTTACTACAGCTGAATAAAGAAAATAAAATATTTTCAGAAAAATTATTTAAGACTCATTATTTTCCTGTAGGAATTGATAGTAAATTAAAAATAAAAACATGTATTCAAAGTAATTATAATCTTAATAATATTTTTAAAAATTTGAATAAAGAAATGACACTTGATGAAATTGCAACATCATGTGATATTTCAAAGAGTATTGCATCAAAAAGATTACAAATTTTAGAATTAATGGGTGCTATTAAAAAAATTAAAGTAGAAAAGAAAATAAAATTTTGTAAAAAATAATTTCAGCATAAATAAAATACTTTTATTTTGAGATTATTGTATTTGATTATCAGCATCAATATTAAATTTAAATTTTAAAGTTTCAGCTACTTGACCCATATCAGAAAGAACAACTTCAATCATATTTGTATCATCAAGAGATAAATCAACTGTGTCAGTTCCGTCATGAATAAGATCTTGTGCTATTACAGAATCACCACTAGATGATATATTGAGCGTGTAAGATACATCACTGACAGGTTTTTCAGTTAGTCCTTCAACAATTGAAATATTTAATGAATTATCTGGTTGGGATAAAGGTTGGTTATTCCACCAATCCCATTGATCCCACCAAACAGAAACTAAGTATTTTCCATTACTGGTATACTTTGTAAATGCAAATTGTTTAGCATGAATATCATCTTTTATTTCAACAATTTCTCTTTCTAATGGATCATTTTTTATTTCAACAATTTTGGCAATAGTTGTAATTTTTAATTTATCTTCAGTAGAATATTTTTTACCATCAGGTGTAACTGCAGGCAATGTACGATCAAAATATTCAGCATAAATATTATCTCCAGGAACAACTTTTAGTTCAGCTCGGGAACCACCACTTCCAGCTATTAGACTGTTAGATGTTGATTCTCTTCTATCAGGATCTATGAATGTAATTTTTACAGGGTAATCTCCATGCATTTGAGGAGTTCCTCTATAGTTTGGTTTCCAAAATGCGTCAACAATTACTCCTGCTTGATCTGTATCAGAGTAGAGATGAATTGTATATCCTGTTCTTTTATCAAATGGATAACGTAAATTATCTAAATCTTTAATTGTAATTGTTGCTTCATCTCCCATTTCATATTTTTCTGCATTAAAAGATAAGTCAGCAATACGCCAAGTGTGTGTTGCAGTTTTAGACATTACTTTATTTTCAGCATATTGAAAGTTCATTGTAACAGCACCGTCTTGTCCTGCTTCAACTCTTAGTGCACCATCATCAAGAGTACCTTGACCACCCCTGTTGTGACTACCCTCACATCTATTTCCACCATAATTCATAACTCCAGCATCATTAACTGCAGTTTTAAATCCAGATAATTTGATTGAACCATAAAACAGTCCATGATCACGTCCTGTTTCAATAAAAGGATTACATGTAGCTGATGAATCTGAACGTGATGATCCATCTCTAGAATTAAGTGAGATTAAACCTTCTGAACCAGTAGAATCATTTCCTAATTCATCAATTTTATTTACATCAGTATTAAATCCTGGAGCCCAAATTAGTACGTAAATTCTACTTCCCCAAGAATATCCATCTGTTCTTTCTTTACACTTTGACATGTAATCTTGTGGTTTCATGTGTGGTTTATCGTATTCAGTTTTTTTAATTGGATTATTTTCACAGAAAAAAATTTTATGTCCATTGTTTGCTGCTTTGACTGCAGCATCTGCAGTTGGTAAAATATTTTCATTAGAGTTTGTATTTAATGGAAAACCAGAAGTTAGTAAAACTAGCATAAAGAAAAATGCAAAATATTTAGCTTTAATAAATTCCAATGTAAAGATTGGATCATGATTTTTTTTAATATAAGATCTGGTACATGTATTGGATGAGTTAGAAAAAAAAGAAAATTAAAGTTGGTTTCCTGCTAAAAACCAGTTTTCTTTAGGATTATCTTCAAAAACAACAATAACGTGACTTTCTTTTGTTTTCAGAATTTCTACGGCAGATTTTGTTATTGCTTTTGCATATTCCTCTTTTTGTTCCTGTGTTCTACCAGGATACATTGATACTGTAATCAACGGCATGAAGATTTTTGATTCATTGTAGAATTTATTCTTTCAATTATTGTTATCTGAAATCTGATCCATAACCATATCTTGTTCCATATGTAAAATCAGATCTATGCATTTTCTTATACAGATATCCAGTTGCTATACCTATTGCAAAACCACCAATATGGGCTAGATATGCTACGCCGCCTCCAGCTACACCAAATCCTCCAATAAAAAATGGGAGTAAATTTTGAAAAACTAACCAAAATGGTAAGAACCAACGTGCTTGAATGTGCATCATTCTCCAGAAAAATCCTAACATCAAAAATGTCTGAATTCTAGTTTTTGGAAAAATTATCAAATATGCACCCAACACACCAGAAATTGCGCCAGAAGCACCAACAGCAGGTGTTGCACTTGAAACATCACCAAAAATATGAACTAGTCCAGCAACAACTCCCCATGCAAGATAAATTCCTAAAAATTTTATTTTTCCAAACTTTAATTCAATGTTGTCACCAAATATCCACAAGAACAACAAATTACCACCAAGATGAAGTAAACCACCATGCATGAACGTAGATGTCAATAATGTAAGTTCAGGAAATGCTGGACAGTTTTGAATAGTTCCGCCCATATCTACTCCACTAAATTGTCCTGTTATGCAACCTGGAACAGCACCCCAATTGTAAAACATTACAAATGCATTTTGATTTGTAAAATCAAAAAATTGTCCAGTGTATAAAACTTGTAAGAAAAATACAATAACATTTGCAATAATTAATCCAATAGTTACTTTAGGTTTGAAACCTGGAGGGTGGGGATTTTCATCACGTAATGGTAACATAGATAATTTATTTGATTAAAATTTCTATAATAACATTATTCAAATTATCTAGTCTATTAAATAATAATAATTTCTCTTTCAACAAGATTTTTAATAATACTTAAAAATTCATCATCAGTAATTTTATCTTCATACCACCAACCAACAATAGTTTTACTCCATATAGGAATACTCCATTCACTTTGAGAAGACATTTCCAATAATGGAATTTCGATTATTTGTTTTTCAATTAAAAATTTAATTCCTTCAAGAAATTCTGAATCTACAATTTCATCATTAGACCACCAACCTCCATTTTGTTTTACCCACATTGGTACTTTAGGCATATCAGGAGGTAATCCTTTATCAAAACCTGAGATTTCCCATGTACCTTGAGTTAAAGGATCTATATTGAAAACAACATGCCAAGAACCCATGTCATCCATACTTTGGAGAAATTTAACAGGTTCACCATCTAATGTAACATCAAATTTTTCATTACCTGAAATTGGATAAAATTCAAAATTTGCATATCCTTCTAATGGAAAACTATTGTAACCAATTATACTCATTTTTGTATCTGTATCATCAAAAACAGGATCATGATAATATGTTCCTGGTGAATCAAATCTAAAATCAAAATCACCACCAGCTTTTTTTGCAGTTCCCGGAACTACTGTTGTATCCATTGTTCCAAAGCAACTATAGTAATAGACATCATCAGTAATTGAAGGATCAGGATACATTGAGAAGTTTACAATTTCTCCAGGTTCAATTTTTTCAATTGCTTGCATGTTTTGTCCAACATCTAAAACTTTTTCATATCCATGGATTACTGCAAAAACTTTTGGATTGTAAATAGTTGTATCACCATTATTTTGAATTCTGCCAGTAAGATGTCCATCATCATATGTGATCAAAGTTTCATCATAAAGAATTACAATTGGAAGTTCTTCTGCAAAAGTTCTTTCAAAAGATAATTTTGCAGGAAGTAAAACAGGATTATCTAATTTTTCAAAGAATTTTATTTTGAAAGGGATTTCAGTGCCAGAAGCTAGTGGTACATGTTGAATAGTTTTAGAAAATATTTCAGAATCATTTTGTATTGAAACAGTTACTGTTGGAATAATTGCATAGTCAAGATCATTTTTTACATTACCAATTACTGTATAGATTCCATTAGAATCAAAATATGAAACATATTCATGGCTAGGAATAAAAACTTCAGCAAAAGAAAATTGTGGAGTTGCTATTAAACATACAAACAATCCTAGTGCTAATAAGAAATAATTTGATTTTAAAATTTTAGAAGGAGTTAATGATATCTTCAAATCCAGATGATGATTTTTCAAGTGATCCTGGTCTATGTTCTTCAACTAATTTATCTACAAGCTGTCTTACTTTAATATGATATCTTTTTTTCAATTCAACAATTTTTACTTCAACTAATCCATCAGCAACAATTTGTGAAAGATAAAGTGAAACAGTTGATGGTGATTTTTTAACTTCTTTTACTAATTGAGAAAACTCTAATCCATCTTCTTTGATTAATGAAAGTAACAAATCACGTGGAGTTTGTTTTCTTAGAGCTTTAATTACAATTGATTCTTCTTCTGTAATATTTGGAGAGTAAAATCTAACTTGTCTTGGACCACGAACAACTTTGACAACTCCATGGTCTTCTAATTTTTTAAGATAGTGAGAAAGTACACCATTTTTTAATCCAGATGAACGCATAATTTCACGGAATTGAATGCCAGGATTATCATCAATTAGTTCCTGTAATTTTTGGCTTCTATCAATCATTTCTAAATACTCCAAATGCCAACAAGCCCAATGTAATAAAAGTCAATAAGTGTCCAACTTCATTTAGTGGCATTAATCCAATATCAAAAATATTTGGCCATGTACTATCAACAAGTAAAGCGGATTCAGCTCCAATGAAAGTAGTAAATGCAATTGCACTAAGTAAAAGTCGTTTTGTTCTTAATCTAAAATATGCAGCTAATGCAAGTGTGGAAATAAAGATTGCAAGTGTAATTCCACCAATATGCAAAAAGATATGAGCTAAATGAAAACCGTGTAACATGTGCGGAATAATTA
>JAONQT010000012.1 GCA_028448965.1 Candidatus Nitrosopumilus sp.
TACTGAGGCAGGAAGTAATCTTGCCCGATATGATAATTTAAGATATGGATATGATATGTCAGTTGAAGGGTACGAGTTTAATTCTTACATTTCAAAAGCTAGGAAAAACTTTGGACCTGAAGTTACTCGTAGAATGATTATTGGAGGATTTGTGCCATCCGCAGGTCATGCAGGAAAATATTTTCTTAAAGCAATGAAAGTAAAAAGTAAATTAAATAAACAGATCAATGAGGCATTTAAAAAATATGATTTGTTGATTGCACCAACAGTTCCAATATTACCATTTAAGATTGGAGAAAAAATTGATGACCCTGTATCTCTATTTTTAGTTGACATCAATACAGTTGCTGCAAATTTAACTGGAAAACCTGCAATTTCAGTACCATTTAAAATAGTAAATGGATTGCCAATTGGAATTCAACTATTGGCAAATTCAATGAATGATAAACTACTGCTACAAGCAGCACATGCATTGGAACAAACTATTACTTTACCTGAGGTGCCAATATGACAAAAATTGGTTTAGAGATTCACTGTCAGTTAACAAATTTACAAAGTAAATTATTTTGTTCATGCAAAGCAAATTATCGTGAGTTTGAACCAAATGAAAACATCTGTCCTGTTTGTGCAGGAATGCCAGGTAGTTTGCCTAGATTAAACCAAGAAGCAGTAAAAAAGGCAACACTGATTGCAATGGCTTTGAATTGTTCAACTCCTGAAAAAATTGCATTTTTTAGAAAAAATTATTTTTATCCAGATCTACCTAAAAATTTTCAGATTACTCAATTGAATATTTATGGAGATACTAGTGTAGGGGGTTCTGGAACAATATCTGTAGGTGATAAGAAAATTAGAATTACTAGAATTCAATTAGAAGAAGACCCGGGTAGATTAATCTATGAAGGTAGTTCTTCAAAAAATCAAATTACTCTGGTAGACTACAATCGTGCAGGTACACCATTGGTAGAAATTGTAACTGAACCTGATTTTGAAACACCAAAAGAGGTACGTGATTTTCTCAATATTTTGTCTGATTTGCTCAAAAATTTAGGTGTGGCTGACCCTAGTTTGGAAGGTGCCATGAGGGCAGATGCTAACGTATCCATACATGGTGGAAACAAGGTTGAAATTAAAAATATAGGATCTTTTCATGATTTAGAAAAAGCATCACATTTTGAAATTACAAGACAAGAGAGTTTACATGATAGAGACATATCAATTGTACAAGAAACACGTCACTGGGATGATAGAAGAAAAATTACTGTATCGTCTCGTTCAAAAGAGGAGGAGTTAGATTATCGCTATTTTCTTGAAGGCGACATACCATGGGTAAAGATTAATCCAGAAATTAGAAATGAATTAAAATTACAAATGCCTGAAAGTATCAATTCTAAAAAAGAAAGATACGTTAGCAAATATCAAATCCCTGAACAAGTTGCAGATGTTTTATCTTCAGATAAATTTTATTCAGATTTATTTGAAAAAGCACATACCGAATCTAATGCAAAAGAAGTTGCAAATATTATCACTACAGAATTAATGGGGTTAGAGGATACTAGAGAAAAACGTGAAGCATCTAAACTTACTTCAGTTCATCTTAAAGATTTAGCTGATTCAATTCAAACAGGTAAGGTATCTAGAAATTCATCTAAAAATGCCTTACATGAAATTTTAAAAACCGGAAAAAATGTTTCACAAATTATTGCTGAATTAGATTTAGGTAAAGTATCAGATGAAAGTGAATTATTAAAAATTATAGACAAAGTAATTTCAGATGAATCAGAAGCTGTTGAACAGGCAAAATCTAACCCTCAAACAATTAACTACTTGGTAGGTAAAGTGATGCAGGCCACTAAAGGAAAGGCTGATCCTAGTTTAACATTGAATCTATTGAAAAAACAAATTGGTGTATGATGGATTTATCTCTAGAAGACATTGAATTTATCAAAATTCTTGCATCATCTGATTCCACTATTCTGCAAGCTGGAATGAATAATGCTACAAGAAAGAGACTAGATGAAAGTGTAGGTGTGATTTTAAGGGAATATTATCAAGAAAATACGCGTAACACAGGCACAGTACGTACTGAACAATTAATGAAATATGGCATTACTGAAGATGTTGGAAAAGCAGCAATAGCATGTGCCAGACGTCTTGGATTAGATATTTCATAAATTAAAAAATCTTTTTACGCTCAATAACGTTGAAAAAATTGAAACTTGTCTAATTTTGAATTTATTCCAAATAAGGATCAATTTGAAAATTCAAACATTTACAAATTTATGAAAAAACATGATATATCATCATTAGACGAATTATGTATAAAATCAAAAAATAATTTAAAATGGTATTGGGAATCTGTAGATAAAGATCTTGGAATAGTATGGGATAAAGAATATACAAAAACATTAGATTCTTCAAATGGAATTGCTTGGTCTAAATGGTTTGTAAATGGAAAAACTAATCTCTATAAATCATCAGTAGAGAAATTTACAAAACTAACTCCAGAAAAAACTGCATACCATTTCATATCTGAAGATGGAAATGAAACAAGAGTATCCTATGTTGAATTAAATTCAAAAGTTTCAAAACTTGCAAATGGTTTAAAATCATTAGGAGTAAAAAAAGGGGATGTTATTGCAATCTATTTGCCTATGATTGAGGAAGCAATATTATCCATACTTGCATCAGCTAAAATTGGGGCAATTCAAACTATCATTTTTTCAGGGTATAGTTCCGAAGCATTAAAAATCAGATTACAAGACTGCCATGCAAAAATATTGTTAACTTCAGATGGATTTCATAGAAAAGGAAAACCCATATCCCAAAAAACAAATGTTGAAACTGCAATAATGGGTTCAGACATTGAAAAAATAATTGTAATTCCATACAAAGGAATTGACAAGTATGAAAAATCAAGCAAATTTCAATTTTATGATGAACTAATATCCAATCAAAACGACACTTGTGATACTGAAATAATGGATTCAGAGGATCCTTTGTTTATTTTGTATACTTCTGGAACTACAGGTAAACCTAAAGGAGTCATACATACTCATGGAGGTTTTTCTGTTTTTGCAGGTCATCAGGCGTCATATTTAGTGGATATTACTCCAAATGATAGATTGTTTTGGCCAGCAGACATAGGGTGGATTACAGGATTGGTTTGGAACGTATATGGTCTCCTAATCATGGGCTCTAGTGCAATAATCTATGATGGGGCTCTTGATTTTCCAAATTCAAATAGGGTGTGGGAGATTTTATCAAAATACAGGGCAACAATATTTGGAATTTCACCAACAGCTGTGAGATTATTTAAAAAAAATAATGCAGAACCGCTAAAGAAATATTCCTTAGAAACATTACGAAATATTCCAACAACTGGAGAACCATTAGATGAGGATTCGTGGTGGTGGCTTTTTGAAAAGATAGGAAATAAAAAAATTCCAATAATGAATTTGTCTGGAGGAACCGAAATTGGAGGTGCAATGCTATCTGTATTTCCGGGAATGAAATTAAAACCATCTACAGTTGGAATTCCAGTACCTGGAATGAATTTAGATATTGTTGATGATAATGGAAATTCAATACGTGAAAAAAATGGATATCTAATAATAAAATCTCCTTGGCCTGCAATGACTCGAGGTTTATTGAATGACAATGATAGATACATCAAAACATACTGGTCTAAATTTGAAAACACATGGTTTCATGGAGATTACGTACTTGCAGATGAAGATGGTTTGTGGTATATGCGGGGCAGAACTGATGATGTGATCAATGTCTCGGGTCACAGGATGAGTACTGCTGAAATTGAACACACCGTAATATCACATAAAAAAATCTCAGATGCAGCATCTATTTCTATTCCTGATGAGTTAACTGGTGAGGCAATTGTTGTGTTTTTTGTGGCTGATAAGCAAAATAATATTAATTTTGAATCTGAAATTACAGACCATATTACTACAAAAATTGGAAAGATAGCAAAGCCAAAATATATTTTTCAATTATCAGATCTTCCAAAAACACGTACAGGGAAAATTATGAGAAGATTGTTGAAATCAAAATTACTGGGTATGGAATTGGGTGATTTATCCTCATTAGAGAATCCAGGTGTTTTAGATGAAATTGATAAATTTAAAGTTTAATTTTAGAGGAATTTTTACTGCAAATTTGTAAAATTAACGATAGAAAACCAAAACCACATGGTTACCAACGGGTAACGAAGCATAACACCAGTTTCACAACCTACCGCGTAATGTTTTGGAATTATTTGATTTCTATCTAACAATTGTTAATATTGTAAAATAAAAGAATGATTTTAAAAAAATGATCAATTGTTTAATTTTATCTAAATTTTTTAACAAAATTAAATTTATAAAAATAATTAAAATTTACAAAATCTTAAATAATTTAAATGACTTTATGTTATGATGATTTCATCAATAGATAGTGAAAGGATTATTGCAGAATTTCAAAAGAAAATTGAATCATTTAGTACAGTGAAACAATTAACATTTTTGGAAAGAAAGAAATTAGTTTCAAAAGAAAATGATAGTTTAAAGCGACCTAGCTACCATTTGTAAATTCCTTTAGCGATGTATTTTAGATGTGTATGATTATTGAAAAATATATTCCATAAAATAGGTTGAGAAAATCCACCCCTTTGATATTCTCTATTTCACATCTAATGTCTAAATCAAACTAGGATAAAATTAATCATTGAAATTCATAGTTGATCAGCAAGTCGAAGATATTGAAATGCCTGAGAATCTTAAATTAAACACATTTTTACAAGAATTTCACTCAGATTGTGCTCATTCTGAGTGTGACTTTGGATTTTATGGATTTGCGTTTGGTCAATCTCCTTTTCCCGTACCAAAATTAATTCAAGAGGCATTAATCAAAAATTCAAACAAAGGAGAGTATGCCGCTGTTCCTGGGATTCCAGAATTACGTAGTGCCATTTCAAAGTACAACAAACATTATTTTTCAATGGACATATCTCCAGAAAGAATCTATGTGGGACCTGGAACCAAAGAACTAATTTTCAATCTTTTAGAAATATTACATGGAACTGTGATTCTACCTACTCCAGCTTGGCTAGGGTATTTGCCACAAATTAGATTTTTACATAAAAATTACCACATGTTACCAACACGAGCAAATAAGAAAATATCTCCTAGTGATTTGAGAAAACTGGCACTAAGATTACAAGATAGACAAAAAATTTTAATTTTAAACAACCCCAATAACCCTACAGGTCTACTGTATGATCAATTAGAATTAGAAGAGATTGCAGATGTCTGCAGAGAGCAAAACATTGCAGTAATTTCTGATGAAATTTATGCTCAAACTACATTTAATTTTTCAAAATTTGTAAGCATGGGAAAAATCTATCCCGAAGGAACGTTTGTGACAAATGGATTATCCAAATCACATGCTGCAGGAGGTTATCGGTTAGGGTATGTGATTTTTCCACAACATGCTGTTGACCTAAAAGCTCAATTTAAAAAAATATTGGCAACTGAATATACTGCTGTATCTACCCCAATTCAACATGCAGCAGTTGCAGGATTTGAAATTAGTTCTGATATGGATGAATATTTTGAGATTACCAGAAACATACATCACATAATGGGTGAGTATGTACATGATACTCTGTTAGAAATTGACGGGGTAAAAGCAACAAAACCTGACGCTACATTCTATCTTTTAGCTGATTTTAATGCATTTGCTACTGATTTACAAAAAGTAAAAATTTCTACATCGCAAAAATTATCTGAATCTCTAATGGTTCACCCATATCATACAGCAATAGTAGGAGGAGACAGTTTAGTTTTGGAAAGAACTGACTTTAGTGCAAGAATTGCATATGTTGATTATGATGGAGCTAAAGTATTTGAAAATTATAAAAATCAAAAACCGAAAACTCATTCAGAAAGAACTGAATTTGTAATCAGCAATGCTCCAAAAACAGTAGGGGGAATCAAGATGATTGCAAGATTTTTTGAAGATATTAGAAATCAATAATAGACTATTTGGATCTTTTTCTTATTTGTTGAGCAACCATTGGCAAAAATGCACCCACATCCGATACAATTCCAAGTGCTTGCCAAGTGCCTCTATCCATCAATTTAGTTACTGTTGGCTGGCTAATGTCCACAACAATTACTTTCACACTAGCTGGTAGCATGTTTCCAGTTGCAATAGAATGTAGCATAGTTGAAATCATAATTACCATATCTGCATCTTTGAGAACTTTTTTGTATTCTCTTTGAGCTTCTGCAACATCAGTAATTACATCAGGTAATGGACCGTCATCACGAATAGAACCTGCTAAAACAAATGGAATTTTATTTTTTACACATTCATACATAATTCCTTTAGTCAATTTTTTAGTTTTAACCATATTAGCAATAGATCCTGCCTTGAAAACAGCATTTATGGTATCCATGTGATTTCTATGGCCATGGTATGCCAAGGTTGCATCTTTGACATTCATTCCTAGTGATGTTCCAAGTGTTGCATATTCAATGTCATGAACAGCAAGTGCATTTCCTGCCAAAACACCATCAATGTAACCTGATCTAATTAATTCAGATACTGAATCATCAGCACCTGTATGCACAATTGCAGGACCGCCAACAATTATGATTTTACCACCTTTCTTTTTTGTATTAAAAATATCATCAGCTACTTGCTTTGCAATATGTTGAGTTGGTCTTTCACTGGAACTTGAACTTCCCATAAATTCAAACACGTTAACTCCTTCTCTTGGACGCTCTGGTGGGGTAATTTTAATTCCATCTTCACCAACAATGATTTGATCACTTTTTTTTACATCTCTTACTGGTACACAAAATGCCCTGTTTCCTTTAACAACAATACATTTGTCCATCATCATATTTTCAACTGTAACCCATTTTCCTTTTAGGAAAACTTGGGTGTGATTATTTGTGGTACTGTAAAAGTTATCTGGCATGACATAATTTTTTGGTGATTTTTTTAATTTAATTTCTTTTTGAATTTTTGATACTGCACCTTCACGGTATACTGTTTTCAGAATCTCATCTAAATGGTCTTGATTTTTACCCGTAATTGTTAATCTTGCATAAGAATGATCTTTCTTCTTTGTTCCAATATCTATTTCTTCAACATTAAACTCCCCCTGCAAATCCATAATTTTATCAAAAATTTTAGTTAGAATTGAGGAATCTATTAGATGTCCACTAACTTCAATCTCTTGGGAAAATTTACTCATTTTCTTACTATTTGATAATCATAACTAAAGGTTTTGTGTCAATTTTTTTAAAGAAACTCATACTCAACTTACATTTTTTTTAGTTTTATGCTTGATTTTCCATAAATTATTCTGATTTTAAAAAAAATAATTAATGAATTAAAGGGAATGGAATTGATTATGATGTTTGCAGTAGCATTTATCCCATGTTATCATTTTCGAATCTCTAGTAAAATATTCTCATCAAACCAATTAACTTGATTCAAATCCTTAAAGTTATTTTTAATATTTTGCTTGAATATTTCTAAGGATTTTAGGAATAACTCTTTCTCATAAAGGGCAAATGTGGAATAATGCTTATTTTCAGCTTGTTGCACTAATCTATCTAAACTAGATACTCTAGAATATTCAAATACTCTATTGAAATTAATTTTCATACCTGCATCTTTAATGTGGGATTCTAATTCATTTAATTCATACAAACGATTCTCCATATCAGTAAATAATGGAAAATATTTGCCCCATACACTTCTGTTATTCTGACTTCGTAATCTTGTGTATATGAATAAACTTCCATTCTTTTTGAGTGAACGTAATGATTCTGATAAAAACTTTGTAATATCAAAATGGTGTACTGCATTAAACGTAACAATACAATCCATAGAATTGTTATGTAGTGGTAAACTATTTGCATCGCTTTGTAGTACACAAAAGTTTGCAATGTTTCGTTCTCTAAAATTACTCTCTAATGTTTCTAACATATTTTTATTGTAATCTACACAATTAATGTAAAATGAATCATCAAATGATTTCAATAACTCTAAAGAATAACGTCCATCCCCACATCCCACATCTGCCATTTTGATTTTTTCTTTTTGTGCTAATTTTTCTTTTATATGAAGAATTGGTTTTATGTCCAGAGTTCTAACACTTTGATATTTTGATGCAATAGTTGAAAAATGATTATACATTTTTTCTGGTTTCAATTTAATTTTACTTTTAATTTTTAGCAAGGGCATAGTACAAATATTCTAGTTATTAATACCCGCATATTTGTAAATTAATTCAATATGTCTGACAAGTTATTTTTAGAATTGTTTTCTAATTCCAATAACAACTATAGCTGGAACACCTAAGTACATGCCCAAATTGAGTGCAATAACTGAAATTCCAATTCCCAATACTTCGGATTCAGAATTTGCATTCTCCATTAGCGATAAACTGGAAATCATTGGAGTGATTGCAAGTTTTACTGCTTCTTTAAACATTGGATGTTCTCTTTGTATATCGGCAATTGTTGGACTAAAGGAATAATACATTTCATTGAATGTTCCCATGAATGCAGTTCCAGATTTTGTGTTTAGCAATTGATTATCACGTAACTCTCGTAACTGTTGAACTTCAGTTGACATTTCTGAGCCATATGTTGCTGTTGCAATTAGACAACCACCCCCTTCTTCAGTTGATTTTTCATTTGAAACTACTTCATCTTGAGTTATTCCATCTTTAGACAATGTAACAGGTTCATTAATTGTAAATAATTCTTGTACACACACATCATATTCAGGCGCACAAACTTTTAGAGTCCAAGTTCCATAAACTAAATTATTAGTAGAATCAATTTTATTGTCCACAATGTATGCAGACTTGCCCGTATCTACACTCCCAGGAAAATTTCCAGGTGAACCATCAGGTGTTGTAGTTTTAAATGTAATTTCAGTAGATGCAGGTGCATCTCCAGTTACACGGTATCTAGTATAATTTTCATCTTCATAAATTTCTAAACTGTTAATTGTTAATGGAGTTTCTTCTTCTATAACTTCTTCAGCTGCACGTGCTTCTTCTACTATTATTGTTCCAATCATGGCAACTGCCATTATTCCAATAATGAATACAGGTTTCAATACTCTCTTTAATTATGCAAAGTATTTAGAACTAATCAACGGTAAAGTGACCAAAGGTTTTTTGTATAATTTCATTAGAATTGACTTCAAGATCTAAAAATACATGCCTAAATTGAAGAATTTAGATGATTTACAACAAATTGATGTTTAAACAAATAGGATTCTATTGCATGTTGAGAAGATTTGTTTGTATTTTCAACATTTTTTAATTTTTTAATAATTTCTAAATACATGTTAATACATTTTTCATGATCCTCATCTGCTTGAATTATCATATTTTTTGGTATTTTGTTATTTAATTTGTAAAAAGTGACAAGAAATGATAGTTGTTGAATTCTATCTAGAATTAGACTGATGTTATCCAATATTTCCCTACCTTTATCAGTAAAATTAACAGTGTTGTCTGAATTGCTTTTAAAAATATTTTGTACGGATAGACTTTGGTAAGATAATCTGAGTATTCCGTTAATTCCTTTCAAATAATTACTAATTTGAATATGAATAGTTTCATAATTTGTTGGTTCAATAGAGTACTGGTATGGAGTTATTTCTTTATTTTCTAAAATAAACCCCAAAGGTGTTGTTTTTGTTTTTGTATTAGTTTCAATAATATTGATTAAATTTTCTCTTGTACATTGGAATAATTTTATCATTTCATCTAATGTTGAAAACTCAACTTTCATCAAATGTGAAAATAGTTTTTTTTCAAGTTCGGGTTTTGCCATATGTTAGTAATTACATAATCACTGGCTTTAAGGGATGTAATAATTAGTAATTTAAAATCTAAACTGGAAGTATAACTTTGCCTTCAAATTTTTGAATGTTATCCTTTTCAAATATTTTTTCTAAATTCTCTTTTTGTGTCTTAGTTACTCCCTGAACTATAGTTTTTGAGGAACCTGATTTATCCACTAAAGCAAGAATGTAACCGCTATTATCAGTTAAAATGAAACCTGCAGATTCATCCACAAATGCATATAGATTTTCTTCACCAACAGCTTCCCAAACATTAGACTTTGTATCGACTAGAGCTAATGCAGGCATGGCCTTACCGTTAGTTAACGTGTTTAGGTATTCTCTAGATGATGCAACTCGTTTTTGTCCTAATTTCAGTGCTTGAAAGTATTGCATATCCATTAAATTATTTGATTGTTATAAAAACATCTCAAAAGATAGTTTTAGACCTTCAAAATGTTCACTATAATACCTGAATCTAGCATTTTTTCAACATAATACGAATTAAATCAAAAATTCTGCAGCATTTTTACCATCTTCAGTGATACTAATCCACCTGGTTCGACCAATTTTTTCTACACTTACAAATTTCCACTTGTTTTCAAGTGGGGATATAATATTTTGATCTAAACTAGCATAAGTTGCCTGAGATTTATTTTCAGCATTTACTGAAATCAAGTTATTTTTTACTGCAAGTTTGGCCATCTCTTTTTTAGAGATTTTTCCGTCATTTTCTTGAATAATTTGTAATGCTTGAATTAATCGTGGTTCAGGTTTTTTAATATCATATGTTGGAACGTTTTGTATTTTTTTAATTCCTTTTGATATTGCTTCACCTGAAAATCCTAGATACTCTTTTGCCTCTACATAGTATGGGGAAACATTGGAATTATCGTTAAACATCTGACATGCCATCATACATGCAACTGATTGGATCTTGCTTCCAGATGCTAAATTAACATAAATTAAATTATCATTTTCTGATTCAATTTTTTCTTTGACTGATTTTATGATTTGAAATAAATCTGCTCTGTTGTGATAAACTTTTTCAGTTTCAATGTTTGATTTTTTTAATTTCTTTTCAATTTGAGAATAAAATTTAGTTGCCTTGTCATCTGATGGATTCTCATGAATCATTAGACATACCTTATCGGCCCTCATTTCTATGGCAGGTAGTACTATTCTGTCTATTTCATAGCCTACAGGGGCAATATGTACACGCAAATTGGTTAAACTAGGCATAATGGTATCTATAGTATGCATACTATCGTCATAGTATATAATAATTTTTTTGGATTAACAATAAACATGAAATCTGTAACACTATTGCAAAAAAGTCATCAAGTGGGTGAAAAGCCCACATCTTCTACTTTTTTTCCACGAATTATTCGTGAATTTGAAGATGATGATGACGAACCAATGTACTATGGAGGAAAAGCATGACAGTATTATTTCGAATGAAAAACTACTCACATGATACTAGTATTGCATCTTCATTTGCAAATCTCAAAGAAAAATTAGATGAATATGATGATCAAAATTTGGATGAGAAAAATTGAGATGCAAGATATGCCTTATTCCTCACAAGAACACTAAAAGATTAACATCATGGGATGAACAAGTTTGTAGATTTTGTAGTGTCATATGTGATTTTTTTGCATGGAATGGAAATTATTTAGGAGAGTATTGGAAACATGACTGAATGTCCTAAATGTGGGGGAAGCGATATGGCAATTATTCTATACGGATTACCGTCTGAAGAATTACTTGATAGTAAAAAAGTAAAAGAAAAGAAAATAATTCTTGGAGGTTGTTGTGTGAGTAAAGATAATCCTAAACAAGAATGCAATGATTGTGGTTGGAGATATTAAATTGAGTATACTTGATTCAAAAAAGAAAAGTGCATCTGAAGCACTAGTTAATTCCTTTGGAGGATACCCTGTAGGGTATGCACTTGGAATTGTAATTTTACCTCTATCTACAGGATGGATTGAGTCAGACCCATACGTTGCAAATATTGCTATCACAGGAGTTTATGCAACTGTTTCTTTTGTAAGGTCATATTTTTTGAGAAGAACATTTGAGAGATTTGGAATTGAAGATAATTTTATCAAGTTGGCTCAAAAAGGAATTGCAAAAATAATGGAGATAAAAAATAACAGAATAAAATGATTCTAGAATTGATATTACTTAGTATTACAAATCAAAACCAAAAAATTTCTTTTATACTATCTATTAGGAGTTTTTACCTATGACAGACATTACATTTCATGGTGGAGTAAATGACATTGGTGGAAACAAATTCCTAGTTGAGGATAAAGGAACCAAGGTATTCATGGATTTTGGCATGTCTTTCTCACAAGAAGGACAATTTTTCTCACAATTTCTTAACGCTCGAACATCAAATAGCCTCAATGATCTCTTTGAGTTGGGAATTTTGCCAAAAATTAAAGGGCTTTACAGGCGTGATTATGCAAAACACATGGATTTTGACGGTACAGAAGATACAGAAATTGATGCAGTACTGCTAACTCATGCTCACGTTGATCATTGTGCATACATTCCATATCTTAGACCAGATATTCCAATTTACTGCTCAGAAGAGTCAAAATTGATAATGCAAAATTTTGATGAAACTGGAAGTGATCAATATCTAACACTAAAGGAGAGATTTAGAATCCATGAAGGAAAAGATGGAACAATGATGAGAACTACTGGAGATAAAGTAAAAGTGCCACGAAGAATTGAAACTTTTGAATCTGGAAAAGAATTTTCAATTGATTCAATTGATGTAAAACCCCTACCTGTTGACCACTCAATTCCTGGAGTTCATGCTTTTATTTTACACACTAGTGATAGTACAATTGGTAATACTGCAGATTTGAGATTTCATGGAAGACATAGTGATGATACTGAAAAGTTTGTTGAGACATGTGCAGAATCTGATTTAGATTTATTGTTATGTGAAGGAACTAGAGTTAATGCAGCAGCATCATTAACTGAATTTGATGTTGAAAGAAAGGTTGCTCAAATAATTAATGATACAAAAGGATTAGTAATTTGTGGTTATCCAATTAGAGATTTAGATAGATTAATGTCATTTTACATTGCAGCAAAAAATACAAATCGTTACTTGTTAATTGATATGAAGCAAGCATATTTGTTGAAATTATTTAATGAATCTCCAAATTTGAAAGGACAGTTTCCATCACCAACTGACAAAAACATCAAGGTGTACATTCAAAGAGGATCATGGGGGTTAATTGATAAAGATCTTGAAACATTCACAGAACGACAATTACTTCAAGATTATGGAACCTGGCAAAGAGAATTTTTAGATTATCCAAACGCAGTAGATTACAGAGATGTTCAAAAAAATCAAAAAGAATACATCTTTTATTGTTCAGATTATAGATTACAAGATTTAATTGATGTAAAACCTTCTGAAGGTGCCTCTTACATTCGCTCTTTGACTGAACCCTTTAACACTGAAATGGAAATCAAAGAGGATCAGGTCAAAAACTGGTTTGTTCACTTTGGAGTGATAAATAGAGATGAAGATTGGCATCAAATTCATGTTTCTGGGCATGGGGATGGTGAGCAAATTCGACACGTAGTCAAAGATTCTCATGCTAAATCAATAATTCCAATTCATACTCAACACGATGAATACCACAAGCAATGGCATGATAATGTTAATTCTGTAAATCAACATGATTTAGTAACAATTTAAAAAAATAATATAATAATTTGAAATTATCTTAAAATAATTTAATTTTTAAAATTACATATTATTTTTATCATATGTATTTGCATAATATCCATTGAATGAGGATTTGCGCCCAGGAACTTGTAAAAGAATTTGCTTGGAATATACTGCTAAAAAGCCATCAAATATGGGTAGATACGATGCAGGGCAAAAAAGATGTCAAATCTGTGAAATATTCATTACAGATGAGGGAACAGTGGATGAGCAAGGCCTTTGGTGCAAATGTTGCAATTATAGGGTTAGGGGAAAACCAAGAAACAGAATTTACAAAGAAAAATTACGAAATAATTTACAAAATAATTCTAATTTAAAAAAACAAGAAGATGGTAAAATAGAAACAAGTGAAAATGATATAGAACAAATAGAATCTACAACATTTACAATGAAAAAAGAATCATTGGAAAATAAAATAAATGAAAAAAATACTTTGAACGAACAGGAGGATTTTGAATTTAATCAATTATTGGATGCATTAAATGAAGCTACAGATTCAATAGATAGACAATTAGATCAAAAAAAATTTTTAGAATTAATTGCAAAATTAAATGAAAAACATCCTTTGATGTATCTTCCAGATTTATTGAAAGATTACATTCGTGGAGAAACTCTAGCTACAATGATAGATAAACATCATTTAATTGAATATGGGAAAATTAATTATATTTTTGAATCATATTTAAAATTCAAACTGAGTAATCGAAAATCATTACATGCAGGTTTAGCTACTGAAGAAAAACAAAATCAAATAGAGAAAGAAAATTTGAAAAATGAACAAATTTCATCAAGGTATCATGAATTACGTACTTTATGTGGTGATAATATAGAATTAATTAATTCAAATTTGATTTACAATTTGATTAGAGCATATACAATATTGTTATTTTTCATAAAATCCAGCACAATTATTCATGATGAGATATCTAAGGATTTACCTGAAATTATTGAAAAATATTCGCATTTAGTTCGTTCAAAACCAAAATTTAATCCAATTTTAAAAAATTTCATTAATGAAAAAATCATTAATGAAACAATTAATGAATTAATTCTTCAGGAGCATATTTTTTCAGATGCAGAGAATCCTAAAAAGTACACCATCTCTCCAAAATATCTTAAAATCCCTTCGCTAGTGAAAAACATAATCACAGAAAATAACAATGGAATTTCACATTCTAGACTATTTCGTGAAATCCATAATAAGCGAACATTATTTGATTTAATTCCAAATACGGGAATTGTAATTAATTCAATTCTTGAATTAGAAGAACAAAAGATCATCATACGTAAACGAGGACTAAATACACGTGAGGATCAATATTTTATTCCTTCAGAATATGAAAAGCAGAATTTACAATTACAAAAATCAATTATTCAACAAGGTCGTCAAAAATTCTTTGGAAGAAGAATTACACCTGATGACTTTATTTCAGAATTACATCAACTAGGGCGAGGTGATTTTGAACCTGAAGATGATCAAGTAACTCGAATTGCAGGAATGGTGTTATCTAGTTCAACTATGTTAAAGGCACGTGGTCATACACCTCCATTATTTGATTTAACAGTGGATATGACAAATTATCAATTTACTCCACAACAAATTCAAGTTCTACAAGAAACAAAAATCGAATTATTATCAAATATTGTTCATATGTCTATAATGATTAATGAAAAATTAGATTTCAATGAAGTAAAAGATATGATTAGAGAAATCCCTCAAAATGAACAAGGTCTAATTATTTGCTTTAAAGATATTGATGATGATGATCTGAATAAACTTCTACAAGAAACAAAAACTATTCAAATTGTCAATGAGTCTAATTTTAAAAAATGGTGCCAAATTACGCCTGTAATTCCATGTAGATTAGGAGCCATAGCTAACATAAGATATGGAGATCATACAGGTCAACTAGCCCAAATTAATTCAATTAACTATGAATCTGGCTTAGCTGAAATAATGGTTTTCCCATCATTAATTGAAACCACTCAATACATTGGCAGTTTGGAAGAAATTACGTTTACAAAGGTTAATCAATTTCGTGAAATATCAAATAAATATTATTATTTTCTTAAATTATTATTTGATACATCATATGGCGATGAATTTAAAAAAGGCATTTTAAATTCAGAAGATTTTGACAATGTAAAAATAAATATGGATTTACAAAGTATTTCATGTACATTTTCTAATCATGTGGCACTAATTGATGCAAGTGGGGCATTAGGTACATGTAATTGTAGTATATTTGAAAAAAATTTTCAGACAAATTATCAAGGATTATGTTCACATTTAATTTATGCATACAATATATGGTTTAAAAAATTAATTGATAGCGATGAAATTAAAATTAGTAATAGAATACAACATACACTATACCTATTACAACAAAAAATTAATTCACCACTTTTAAAAGAAAATAAGGTATGTCCAAATTGTGGTTTGAAGGTAAAAACAATTCAAGAACAAAATGATTTATTTGGAACACGTATCATTAGTGGAAAAGTTGTTCCACAATCTTGGTGTAGGGAATGTAGGTCTTCATATAATAATAATTCAAATTAATTTATTTTTAATTTTTTGTAATATGTAGTGATTCTACTGTAATGTTGTAATCATTGTTTTCTAAAATATTTTTTATTGGATTTGGAATTAAAATAGGTGTGTCAAAAGTCTGTTTGATTAAATCAATTTTTGGAATAAAATATATCCAATAATTATCTGGATATTTTTTTGCAACTTCTGTTTCATTTCTACTCCAATGTATACTAAATTCTGAATTTGTAGAGCCTTTAACCTCAATGAATCGATCATGATTTAATTCTTCAGATTTTCCATTAAATGAACGAATGTCATACCCAGCATTTGCAAAATCTTGACTAATTTGCTCCACATTTTCAGCCTCTCGGACATGATTTTTCTTAAACAGCCTTTCACGCTCATATTCTAAAACAACCTGTTCTGCAAAATTACCAATTTTTTTCATTATTTTTAGTGAATCATCAATGTCTTTTTGAGAAATTTTTCCCTTTGGAAAACCAATAGATAATTTCTGAATTTTGTCTGTAAATTTACCATTAATGAAAATTTTTGTATCTTTTTTTTGTAATAATTTTACCTCGTACAAAAATGGTAAAATTTCAGGATTTAGACAAATATCAACAATTTCATTTTTTGGAAACCATAATTGAGAATTTTCTTCATGAAATTCTGCTAAAAGAGGTATGACTATTTTTGATAAATTTCCACTCAAAAAACATTTCTCAATAAGTAATTCCTCTTGTTTTGTATCCAAATAATTTCCCTGAGTATTTTCTAAAATATTTTCTCCAAGTCTTGTCAAATTAAAATTATCATTTTTTATTTTTAATATTCCTGTATCGAGACAAAATTTTTTAAATTCTTCATAATTTTGATATGTATTATCGATTATCGGTTGAAATTCAAATGTTTTTTTTATCTCTTTTTCTTTTTTGTGTAAGTTGATTATTCGTAAAAAATTTGCAATGTGTTTAAGCTTCATTCTCTCTCTCTTTGTGTACTGTTTTTAGATGTTCAACTAATGATTTATAATCATTCTCAAACTCTTCACCCGTACTATCAACAACACTTTCATCATAATCAAATTCCACTAAATCAGGACTTTCTAATATTCGATGCATTTGTTTTATTTTTTGATCTAGTCTATCTCGAATTTTTTCATCAATCGTATGTTTTGCAATTATGATATGATAAGTTACATTTGGAATTTTATTCCCTTTTATCATTCCAATTCTATGAATTCTATCCATTGATTGCATAAACTGGGCACCATTGAAATTTCTGTCCAAGTAAATTGCATGACTACAAACTCGTTCACCAAGGATGTTTTTGTGTAATGATACAGCCTCAGATAGTGTTGAAGGAGTTGCAATCAAAACTCTCGCACTTTTGGAATTTTTGAACTCATTTATCAAGTCATCTCGAGGAGATGTTGTTCCAGCATATCCTGGTGGAGGATCCTTAGGTACATCTCCACTTATAATTATTGGATTTTCCCCTGCAAAAATCTCATCTGCAAATACCCGTAAATTATCTTTAAATGTGCACCAAATGATCACTTTTTCACCTTTTTTTAATAAATCATGGGCAATTGCTCCTGCTTTGACTATTTTTGAAGGGATTTCTCCTTTTACAGAATAATTTGAAATTAAATCATAGATATCCATATCAGCTATTTCAGATTTATCAATTGGTTCTGAAGAAAATCCAAATTCGTCACTCTCAACATTAAACACAGATGAATGTTCTTTTAGCATTGTTGGATTAGAAGCTGTTAATAAAAGACGAATCATTTTGGCAGCTCTGAATTTCTGTAATTTTGATTGTTGTTTAAAACTATTAATTTCTTCAAGTGTTTTTGCTGCAATTCTATCATAAATTACTCTCTGTTTAGGTCTTAATTCTACTTCATATGGTATGGTTTGTGGTTTTGGAAGATCCAAATCAGTTTTTGTAATTCTGCAAAAGAGAGGTTGAAGTTTGTCTTTATCACTTTTTGATAACGTACCAGTTCTACTAATTCGTTCATTAAATGGAACTTGATAACCTAAAGGATATACACCAGGCCACAAAAAAGTTATCTGAGTCCATAAATCTTTTGGGCTATTTGGTATTGGTGTTCCTGAAAGTATAATTCTTCTTGTTGCTGCATCTGAAATTTCTATTGCAGAACTGGCCCATCTTTTCAACTGTGGACTTTTGATGTTGTGTGATTCATCAATAATTAAAACTGTTTTAAATTTATGTAGAAATTCACGTATTTCTAAAATTTTATTCATGGCAGTAGAAAAATGCATTAAAAATAAATCATAACCGTGCCCAATATTTGCAAAATCTTCGACAATTCTGCCTCTTAATCTCTTACTACGCACTGGTTTTTCAAAACATCCTTGATATTCTTCTTCCCATGGAACAAATGACGAAGTGGGTCCAATTACAAGAATTTTTTCAATTATTCCTTCAGATAACCATTTTGAAATTGCAGCATAAGTAATAGTTGTTTTTCCTGCTCCAGGAACCGAAAAGTTTGCAGCATTTTCAACTCCTAGAATATGTTCAACAGATTTTTTTTGATATGGTTTTAGTTCTCGTTTAAATGAAGGAGGTAATTCAATTTCATTATATTCTTTATTTTTTATTTCAAATCCAATTTGTCTTGCAATTTCATAGGATTCTAACAAATTGTTTGCCTGCATATCAATTGCTTCTGCTTTTTCTTCAACCACAAGTATATCATAAAATCTCTTTTTTGTCCATTTTATCACATTTCTAAAATTTGAAGAATTATTTTTTGAAACAACATAATCTTCTCCATCCTTTTCATATCCAGCTTCAATTAACCAATCTTGATTTTCTGCTTCTATCTGTGAATCTTCATTTTTTTCATATTTGAGTCGTAAACTACCATACACATCAATATCTAATGAATGCAAATTTACTCACCAACTTTTTCTAATTTTTTCATATGATCCAGAATTCTTTGAATAATTTCTTTTAGACGGGGATTTTCTAAATCAGGATTTTGATAATCTATAGTATCAAGATTAACTGCAGCTCTTCTTAATAATTCTCCAATTTGATCTTTATTCACATCTGCTTCAAGAATATCTTTTGCAGCTGTTAATTTTGAGTTTATAAAATCAATTTCATCTTCATCTTCATCTGATGTAGAGGCAGTTTGTACACCATCACAATCCTCTGAAAGAGAAATGA
>JAONQT010000013.1 GCA_028448965.1 Candidatus Nitrosopumilus sp.
ATGCATTTTTTGATTTTTTTAATAACATACTAGGTTATAGACGATATAATGTTTATACTTTAATTAAATCGTATATTACGATAATTTTGTTTTAAACAGAACGACTATAGATATATTTTTAAAAAAAAGTATTCGTATTTTACTTAGACTATTTAATAGTTAAAATTGATAATATAATTTGATTATTATGGGTGCAGACTTTTACGGTGAAGATTTTCAGGGTCCAGATGTTGCACCATTTGTAGGAATTAACACATTTTTACATCTTCCATGGGTTAAAAATCAAAAAGAATTACTAGAAGTAAAACCAGATGTTGCAATTATTGGTGAGCCATTTGATTTTGGTACTACTATCCGCCCTGGAGCAAGATATGGGCCAAGAGCAATTAGAGCTGCTTCTACCATTCCATCTCCACCTTTTGAAAGATTCAATATTGAAACTGGTGCAGATCCATTTGGTACTTTTAAAACCGTAGATTATGGTGATGTAAATGTTACACCAGGGGATGTAATTGGATCTCACAAAAGTATGACTCTAAAAGTTAAAGAGGTTCTAGAGGCGGATGGGATTCCAGTCATGCTTGGAGGAGATCATTCAATAACATATGCAAATGTTCGAGCTTTTCAGAAAAAATTTAAAAATATTGGTATGATTCATTTTGATACTCATGCTGATTGTGCACCACAGGGGTTAACAGGATTCAAGTATGATCATGGAGCACATATTAGAAGAATAATGGAGATGGGATGTCTAAAGGGGAAAAATTATTCACTAGTAGGTCCAAGAGGGTATTGGCCAGGACGGGATTTGTACAAATGGATGGCTGATCAAGATTTCCAGTGGTTTACAATGCTAGATGTAGAGGAATTAGGAGTTGATTATATTGCAAAAGAAATAGCTGATAGAGCTAATGATGGAACAGATGCAGTGTATCTTAGTTGGGATATTGATTCTTTTGATCCGGCTTATGCACCTGGAACAGGAGAGCCAGAACCAAATGGACTGACATCAAGAGAAGGTATCAGAATGATAAGACAATTATCAAAATCATTTGATCCAGATAGATTTGCAATGGATTTAGTAGAAATTGCTCCCATGTATGATGTTAGTGATAATAGCTCCTACAATGGTGGAATAACTTCAGGGTTAGGACAGAGATTAGTAATTGAATTACTAGCTGGATTATCATTAACAAAAAGAGGATTAGATGAAGGGGATCCTGTAAGACCGCATGATTACAAGGGTACTGGAAATACATATAATTTTGGAAATCCAAAAGCTGAGATTCCAAAAAGAGATTAATGAAAAAAATAATATTTACAGGTAAAAAGCCTGATGCAATATCATTTATGAAAATTTATTGTTCAAATAGAGGTTTAATCAAATGATTGATAGTTTAATTCAAACATTAGAGATAAACAATCCTTTTTTAATAATTATTGCAGGTTTAATGATTGGATTAATACATGCTTTTGAACCTGATCATATTACTGCAGTTTCAACTCAATTATTAATTAAAAATAAAAGTGGTTCAAAAAAATTAGCATTAAAACAATTGAGCATCATATCTTCATTAAGAGGAGCAATATGGGGAATGGGACATACATCAAGTATCATTTTAATTGGATTGATAATTGCAGGTTTATCATTAAATATACATAATAATTTTTTTCTAGGTGCAGAATTAATTGTAGGGTTCATGTTGATTGTTTTAGGAATTTTAACAATTTCAAACAAAAAAATTTTTAAACAAAAACATATTCACCCACATAATCATTCAAATGGTATTTCTCACACACATTTTCATAACCATGAACAAGATCATAAGCAAAATCATACTCATAAAGCATTCTTGATAGGAACTATTCACGGTATTGCAGGTAGTGGTAGTCTGGTAGCATTAACTGCTTCAACAATGGTCAATTTTGAAACAATGATTTATTTTTTAATTTTATTTGGTATAGGAAGTACAATTGGAATGACAGCCATTAGTGGAGTAATAGGTATACCGTTTGCACTGTTATCTAAAATTAAACAAACTACAAAATATTTAAAATATGTTGTATCATGTATTACTTTCATAATTGGTTTGAATATTATATTTACAATTTTATTAAGTAATAAATTAATTACATTTTTATAAAAAAAAATTCGTACTTTACCTGAATTATCGAAACGATTTAATTATAAAGAAAATAAAAAATATGATGAGTAAAACAGAAATAAAAAATATTTTAGTTGCGTTAGATATTTCAGGTGCATCAAAAAAAGGACTAGATACTGCAATTTCACTTGCTAAATTATATAATGCAAAAATTACATGTGTAACAATACTTGTTGTTTATCCAACTCTCGTTTCAACAGTAATAAATTATGAAAAATTTTTGAGAGGAAAAGCTGATGTAATGCTAGATACTACAAAAAAATATTGTGAAAAACAAGAAATTGAATTTGGATCTAAAGTTTTACGTGGAAATCCATCAACTGAAATTACTAAATTTGCAGATGCAAAAAAAATGGATATGATAATCATAGGTGCAAAAGGACTTGGAGGCATAAAGGGGAAACTACTTGGAAGTGTTGTAAATTCTGTAGTGCATGAATCTAAGATTTCAGTATTAGTCATAAAATAGAATTATACAATAATTAGGCATCATAGAACTAAAGATATTAAAAAAGTATGAAAAAAGTAACTTATTTTTGAAGATTATGTCAAAAGTTTGATGTAAAAACGAGATTATGTCATTTGGAACTTTATCATAAAACAAGTAAAGGAATATTTTCAATTAAAAAATCTAATAAAGACATACTAGAGACATTATTTGTTGAATAGTAGTCAGCATGAATCTAGATTATGAATAAAAAAATGAATTTACGAATAAATTCAATATAACAAAATAAATTATACTCCTTTAAAGAAGATCTATTATGAAAGTAGGAGTAGTAGGAGCATCAGGTTACGTAGGAGGAGAAACACTACGCCTTCTAGTTAATCATCCAGATGTGGAAATTGGCATGGTAACATCAAGACAACATGTTGGGGAATACTTGCATAGAATTCAACCTAGTTTGAAGGGATTTACAGATCTTACTTTTTCAGAATTAGATTATGATAAATTAACAGATCAATGTGATGTAATTTTTACAGCAGTACCTCATGGAACTGCAACTGAAATTGTGAAAGCACTCTATGATAGGGGTGTTAAAGTAATTGATTTGAGTGCAGATTATAGATTACATCAACAAGAGGCATATGACAAATGGTATGGCTGGACACATCCACACCCAGATTACTTACCAAAATCAGTTTTTGGAATTCCAGAATTACATAGAGAAGAAATTAAAAAAGCACAACTGGTTTCATGTCCAGGATGTATGGCGGTAACATCAACACTAGCACTTGCACCATTAATTAGAAATGATCTCATAGACACAGAACATATCATTGTTGATTCAAAAATTGGATCCTCGGGTGCAGGTTCGGGTTCAGGAACAGCACATGCAATGCGTGCAGGAGTTATCAGACCTTACAAACCAGCAAAACATAGACACACAGGTGAAATTGAACAAGAATTAAGTGAAATTGCAGGAAGTAAAATCCGCGTCTCAATGAGTCCACATGCAGTAGATGTTGTCAGAGGTATTTTATGTACAAATCATACATTTTTAAAAAAAGACATTAGTGAAAAAGAATTATGGAAAATATATCGCGAGGCTTATGGTGATGAAAATTTTGTTAGATTAATTAGAGATAAAAAAGGATTATACAAATTCCCAGATCCAAAATTCTTAGTAGGTTCAAACTTTTGTGATATTGGATTTGATTTCGATGAGGATAATAATAGATTGATTGCTTTATCTGCATCAGATAATTTAATGAAAGGTGCAGCAGGTTCTGCTATTCAAAACATGAATGTAATGTGTGGCTTTGATGAAATGAGTGGACTAAGATATACGCCGCTAACTCCGGTTTAGAAATGATCACAATTAAAATTGGCGGAAGTGTAGTAGATGATTTACATCCATCTACAATTTCAGATATTAAAAAAATTGCAGAAACAGAAGGTATCATAATTGTTCATGGTGGAGGAAAAGAAGTCACAAAAGTTTGTAAACAATTAGGTAAAGAACCAAAATTTGTAACATCACCAAGTGGAATTAAAAGTAGATATACAGATAAAGAAACTGCAGAAATTTTTACAATGGTAATGTCAGGCAGAATAAATAAAACAATTGTTCAAATGTTACAAAAAAATGGAATTAATGCTATTGGATTATCAGGAGTAGATGCAAAAATTATAGAGGCAGATAGGAAGAAAAAATTATTGATTGTGAATGAAAAAGGTAGAAAACAAGCAATTGATGGAGGATATACAGGTAAAATTAAAAATGTGAATTCAGAATTTATTAAATCATTACTCAAACAAGGGTTAACACCAGTAATTTCACCAATAGCAATTAGTGAAGAATCAGAATTTCTTAATGTGGATGGAGATAGAGCTGCAGCATATGTTGCAGGAAGTGTAGGAAGTGATAAAGTATTATTCATTACAAATGTGGATGGACTTTTAATGGATGATGAAGTGGTACCAAAATTGACATTAGTGCAAGCAAAAGAAATTAGACCAAAAATAGGCCCAGGTATGGAAAAAAAGATCCTAGCTTCTACTGAAGCACTTGATATGGGAGTTAAACAAGCTTTTATTGCAAATGGGCAAAAAGAGAATCCTATTTCTACAGCTATTGCGCATGATAATTGTACGGTGATTGAACATGAGTGAAGATCAACATATGGGGAATCTCTATCAGAGATTTCCTGTTACAATTGAAAAAGGTGTAGGAGCCCATGTTTGGGATACAGAAGGAAAAGAATACATCGATTGTATGGGAGGATATGGTGTAGCATTAGTTGGACATCAAAATCAAAGAGTAAACAATGCAATCAAAGAACAAGTGGATAAAATAATTACTGTTCACAGTTCATTATACAATAAAACACGAGAAAGATTTTTGAAGAAATTAATTGAAATGGCTCCAGAAGGGTTAACACAAGTTCACCTTAACAACAGTGGTGCAGAAGCTGTTGAAGCTGCAATGAAATTTGCAAGAAAATTTACCGGAAAGAAAGGAATGGTTGCAATGAAAGGATCATACCATGGAAAATCATTTGGAGCACTATCGTTAACATTTAATCCAAAATATAGAAAAGCATTTGCACCATTAGTTGAAAAAGTTTCTTTTGCATCATTTGGAGATATAGATTCACTACGCTCAGTAATTGACGAAGATACAGCATTCATTATTTTAGAACCAATTCAAGGAGAAAGTGGAATCGTTGTTGCTCCAGATGGATTCTTACAGGAAGTTAGAAAACTATGTGATGAAAAGGGAATTCTATTAGTATTTGACGAAATTCAAGCAGGATTAGGAAGAACAGGACGATTATGGGCAGGCGAGCATTGGAATACAGTACCAGATATCTTATGTCTTGCAAAAGGAATTGCAGGAGGAGTACCAATGGGTGCAACATTAGTTAAACCAGGTATTTTGGCTGCCATAAGTAAAGGAGAACATTCATCAACATTTGGAGGAAATCCAATATCATGTGCAGCAGGAATTGCAGCACTAACATCATTAACAGAAGATGGATTGATAGAAAATTCTAAAAAAATGGGAGAAATTTTTAGAGAGGGATTAGAGAAACTAAAAGAAAAACATACAATGATTAGAGAAATTAGAGGAAAAGGGTTAATGATTGGAATTGAAATGAAATTTGAAGTAAAAAATATTTTGATGGAATTAATTGAGGAAGGTATTTTGATGTTGTATTCAGGAAGAAATATTCTAAGAATATTACCTCCATTAGTAATTAATGAAGAGGATGTTACAAAAGTTTTACATGCTTTAGACATTGTAATAACTAAAGAGGAAGAAAAGAAAAATGTTTAAAGATAAAATTGATGAAAGAATTATCGGATATCTAAAAGAGGATTCCAGAGAATCATTTGTAGATATTGGTAAAAAATTAAAACTTTCAGAATCAGCAGTTAGAAGAAGAGTCAAAAATTTAGTAGATAGTAAAACAATTAGTAAATTTACAATAGAATTAGGAGAAGAGAATGTTACAAGTGCAATTGTACTAGTATCAGTAGATTCTGCAACAGATACATCAAAAGTATCTTTAAAACTTGCAAAATTGAATGGAGTAAAAACAGTATATGAAATTACAGGGCAATATGACATCACAACAATAATGAGTGCATCAAGTATTGCAGAAATTAATAACAGTATAGACGCATTAAGAAAAATTACAGGAGTAGTAGATACCAATACTGTAATTATTTTAAGAAAAATTATATAAAACGAGTTTCGCTTTAAAATTTTAATTCAAAACTAATTTAGGATCAATTGAAATTATTTTCAACGAAAATAGTACGAATATGTTTATATCATCAATTTTAGTTAACGAATATAGCAATGAAAGATCCGAATCACTATGCAAATATGTATAATTCATATGAAAAAAATCCAAAAAAAATTAGAGTGTTAGACAGTACTTTAAGAGAAGGAGAACAACATCCAGGTGTTTCATTTACAAATAAACAAAGAATTCAGATTGCATGGATGTTAGATTATTTTGGTGTGGATCAAATAGAAATATCTCCGATAGTATCAAAAGATCATCAAGAAGCAACCAAGACAATAATCAAACAAGGATTAACAGCAGATATTGTATCTCATGGACGTGCACTTAAACAGGATATAGATATTTCATTAAATTGTGATGCAAAATGGTGTGCAGCGTATTTAGGAATTTCAGATATACATCTAAAAGATAAACTACGAATTTCTAGAGAGGAAGCTTTGGAAAGAGCAGTAGGTACTGTAGAGTATGCAAAAGATCATGGATTAAAAATTAGATTTACAGTAGAAGATGGAAGTAGAGCAGAACCAGAATTTTTACTAACAGTTTGTAAAGCTATTGAAGAGGCAGGAGTAGATAGAATTAGTCTTCCAGACACAGTAGGAATTTTACGTCCAATTGGAATGTATAATTTTGTAAAAAAAGTTAGAGAAGTTGTAGATGTTCCATTGGATGCACATGTTCATAATGATATAGGATTTGCAGTTGCAAATGCATTTTCAGCATGTGATGCAGGAGTTGATCAAATCCATACAACTATTGATGGAATAGGTGAAAGAACAGGTATTCCACCACTTGCAGAAGTTGCAGTAGCATTAACTTACTTGTACAAATCACCAAATGATTTTAGATTAGATATGTTACTAGATTTATCGAAATTAATCGAAGATTATACAGGAATTAAACCATATGATTCAAAACCAATTGTTGGTTCATCAGCGTATAAACACAAAGCAGGTACACATCTTGCAGCAATTCTCAAGAATCCAGCAGCTTACGAACCAATTCCGCCAAGAGCAGTAGGAAATAGAAGGAGAATAGTATTTGGAGAATTAGCTGGAAAAACAGGTGCAGCCTATCTAATGTCATTATTAGGATTAGAAAAAAATGATGCAGGTGCAAAAGCAGTTGCATCGGGGCTAAAAAATCTAAGAATGGGAGATCTAATAGAAATTCCACTTGAAGATAGACTTGAAAAAAAGATTATTGAAGATAAATAAAGAGGAGAAATGAATAAGAAATATGTCAAAATGTGAAGAATGTGATGCAGATATCGCCATACCAAGTGATGCACTTGAAGGAGAAATTGTAACATGTCCCGAATGTGGAGCAAGTTTTGAATTAGCAAAAAGTTCAGATGGTTTTGATCTAAAGCCAGCCCAAACGGTTGGTGAGGATTGGGGACAGTGAATCCTGATGTTACAATTCTTTACGATTCCATACGTTGGGAAGAAAAAGCTCTACTAGAAGCAGGTAAAAAAAAAGATATTAACATACAGATGGTTGACTGCAAAAAACTAGCTTTAGATTTAGAAAAAGAACCTGAAGATTACGGAGTAGTTATTCAAAGATGTGTCAGTTACTATAGAAATTTACATTCCACTGCAGCTCTTGAAGGATTAGGAGTTAAAGTGATCAATTGTCTAAACACAGGAGTCTTTGCAGGAAATAAATTATTTACACATATGTTACTAAAAAAATCAGGAGTTCCAACACCAGATGCAACAGTTGCATTTTCAAAAGATGCTGCAATTGAAGCACTAGAAACAAATGGGTATCCAAGAGTTATCAAGCCAACAGTTGGTAGTTGGGGAAGATTAATTTCAAAATTAAATGATAAAGATTCAGCTGAAGGCATAATTGAAAGTAGAGAAACAATGTATCCAATCTATCAAATTCATTATTTAGAAGAATTTGTGAAAAGACCTCCAAGAGACATTAGAGCAATCATGGTAGGAAATAAAATAGTTGCTGCAATTTACAGAAAATCAGATCATTGGAAAACAAATATGGCATTAGGTGGAACTGCTGAACCATGTAAAGTTACACAAGAAATGGAAGAAATGTGTATCAAAGCAAAAAATGCAGTTCAAGGAGATATTGTAGGTGTAGATTTAATGGAAAGTGAAGAAAAAGGACTAGTTGTTCATGAAGTTAACAATACAACAGAGTACAAAAATACTGTAAGAGTATGTAATGTAGACATACCTTCTCTTATGCTGGATTATGCAATGAAAGTAGAAAGATAAAATTGGACAATCATTTCACAATTACTCCAAGGTTTGCAACAAAGATGTTGGAAAAAGCACTTCGACTTTACACACCATCTCTTAGTGAAAGACCAATGGCAGAATTTTTGGTAGATAAATGTGATGATTTAGGATTTGAAGATATACAAATTGATGAAGTAGGAAATGTAATTGCAAAAAAAGGATCAGGCTCACCAAAAATTATGTTATGTGGGCACATGGATGTAGTTCCAGGGAAAGTAAAAGTCAGAAAAGAAGGAGATGCACTTTATGGTCGAGGAGCTTCAGATGCAAAAGCACCATTGATGGCAATGTTATTTGCAGCAGCATCAATTGAAAAAAATCAAGGAACGGTGACCTTTGTAGGAGCAGTTGATGAAGAAGGAAACGCAATAGGAATTAAAAATATTGTGAAAAAAGAAATGGATGTAGATTATGCAGTATTTGGAGAACCAAGTGGAATAAAACAAGTAACAATTGCTTACAAAGGTAGATTAGCAATTAATCTAAAAATTAGTGTTTCAGATAGTTCACATGCAAGTGCCCCATGGCTTTCAAAAAATGCAATTGAAGAGTCAATGGTATTTGTAAAAGAATTAAAAGAAAAATTAGAAGCAAATCAAGATGGAAAAACAAAAGGAATGCTGTTAACTGCAACTATGACTGAAATTAAAGGAGGAACAAGTCACAACATAACACCAAAAGAATGTGAAACTCTTTTTGACATTCGAATTCCAGTGGATATGAATTGTAAAACTATTGAACAAAAAATTGCAATATTAGTTAAAGAAATTGCCCAAAATAGAGAAGTTGAGGCATTTTATTCAATTTTAGATGAAACTGAACCATTTGAGGCACCACATAATTCATCGTTAGTTAGAGCATTTACACTAGGAATTATGCAAGTGGAAAAATCTAGACCAACTTTAATTAGAAAAACAGGGACAGGAGACATGAATGTTTTAGGTAATCAGTGGAAAATTCCAGTGGTAACATACGGTCCAGGGGATCCACACGAAGCCCACACAATAGATGAAAAAGTATCAATTGAGGAGTATCTAAAAGGTATAGAAATTCTTAAGGTAACTCTACAGCATTTAAAAAGACTACATGACAAAAAATTGCAATAATGTTATCATTTGTAGGTTTAGGAATTTCAGGATTTGAATCCATTTCAATTGAAGGATTAGATGTAATATCAAAAGCAGATGTTGTATATGTAGAACAATTTACCAGTCCTATCGGTAAATCAGATTTAGATAAAATTCAAAATGCAATAAAAGGTGAATTTAGACCTGCAAAAAGATGGTTAGTAGAAGACGGTAATGAAATTTTAGAAATGGCAAAAGAAAAAGATGTTGTATTACTATCTTACGGAGATCCATACATTGCAACAACACACATTGAATTACGAACAAGAGCAATTGGAAATAAAACACAAACACGATCCATACATGCATCATCATCACTCACATCAATGATAGGAGAATGTGGTTTACATTTTTACAAAGTTGGAAGAATAGCAACAATAATGAGTGAAATGAAATCACTTACAACACCTTATTATGTAATTTATAAAAATTTGATTGAAGGAAATCATACAGTACTCTTATTAGAATATAATCAAGACAAAGATTTTTTCTTAGACCCTAAAGATGCAGTAAAAGGATTATTAGAAACAGAACAAGGACAAAGAAGAAAAGTTCTAGCAGAGTCAAGTTATCTAATAGTTGCATCAAGAATTGGATTTAAAGATCAGAAAATAATTTCAGGAAAAATATCTAGTTTAACAAATATAGATTTTGGAAAACCTCCACATACTGTAATTATTCCAGGCAGATTACATTTTACAGAATCAGATGCATTAAAATTATTTGGAAAATGTATAGATGAACCATTTGATAATTCTGAAAAAACACAAAAAATTTCAAATCAAATGATGAAAAAATATGTTCCAATGGTAAGAGAAGCACTTGAAGAAGTTAAACCATATTATAAAAATCAAAAAGATTTTGAAGTAATTTTAGAAAATGCAGAATTATACATTAAAGATGCTGAGAAATTTTTAGAAGATGGTCAAGATGAAGTTGCAATTTTGAGTATAGGATACGCAGATGGATTAGTAGATGCATTAAGATTGGCAAAAGGCCTTGAACCAAAAATGTGATAGTATCAATAAATTAAAGAGGAGGTCAAAAGATACAAAAAATATTGGAAATAATTGAAAAAGTGATTCTCTCAACAATATATGTATGTCAAATTAATGGAAATGACCCAATAGAGATAATCAAAGAAAAAAATATACTTTCAAAAGAACAGATTGATGAGAAAATTATTCAACTAATAGAGAAAAATCTCGTGAATGAAGATAAAAAAACACTATCCGATATTGGAAGAGGTTCATTACGAATAGTACTAGCAGGAGGAGTTTTTGATATAATTCACCCAGGACATATTTCCACATTAAACGCAGCAAAAGCATTAGGAGATGTATTGGTAGTGGTGGTAGCAACAGACAACACTGCAGTTAAAATGAAAAAAAGAACACCAATACACAGTCAAGAGCAAAGACAAGAATTAGTAAATTCACTAAAAATGGTAGATTTATGTTTAATTGGACAAGAAAATGATATTTTCAAAACAGTAAATTTAGTTAAACCACAAATTATTGCATTAGGATATGATCAAATTCATCAAGAACAATTCATTACAGAAGGATGTAAAAAAATTAAATTAGATGCAAAAGTTGCAAGACTACAATCTCCAATTCCAGAAAGTTCTAGTTCAAAAATAGAAAAGGAATATGGGGAATCAATTCATGGCATCTAAGAATCAATTTCAATTTTTATAGAAACTTTAGAACCATCTTTTAATTTAGTATTTTTTCGTAAACATGTTTTAGATATTAATTCAATTACAGAATCATCATGATGAGTACGTTCAAGTATAATTAATTCACAATTCATAGAATTATTTAATTTAGCTGAAAAACATTTTACCCAACCATATGTTCGCTTACCATCAGAAAAACTATTAAGTTTAATTCCATCTAAAGTTTCAAGTTGTTTAATTGCTTCTTGATGTATTTTTTTATCTAATCTAACATTGAAAGTTCCAGGAAATGGTACATAACCAATTTTAGATTTGAATTGTTTTGTATATCCTTTTAATCCCATATAGTATGCACCTTCACCCATTCCTGAAACTAAAGTACCTTTAAGATAAACATGAGATGGGGAAGAATCCAAACTTTTTTGTAAAATAGAAGATAGTTTAACCATTTCAGAAAAACCTTTACTAGTAATTTTTACGGAAAAATTTCTTCCATTAATTATTCTAGTGATGAATTTATTCTGCTCTAATTCAAGTAAATGTTTAGATGCAGCCTGCTGGGATTTATGAATATTTTTTCCCAAAGAAGAAGTTGTGATAGTAAGATAATTGTATTTTGCTCCTTTAGATAATAGATAAGAGAGAGTTAAGAGGTGCTGAATTTTTAGTTCAGTCATCTAAAATCCTAAGATATGCCTAAATCAGCGAATGTTTTTAGTGTCATGCCATCAGAATTAGATAATTTTGCAACTCTGTGTCCAATTACACATTCAATTCCAGCATTTTTTGCGCCTTCTAAGAGTCTTTTTGTAATAATTCCATCCAATAGAAGATATTTGATACCAGATTGAGAGGACAACTTACTAACTACTTCACTAATTGGAACTTTAAAAATTTCATTTTGATCACCATCTAATGCAACAGCTTCTAAAGTTTCATTAAGATTTGGGAAAATTTTAGATGCAATATCTGCAATGGACTTATCATCTTCGCTGTTAAGTTTAGGTGTTGGTTTACCGTTTTTAATTTCATCAGCAATAGGTTGTAAAATTTCATCTAGTCGTTGAGGAGTTAATTCCTCCACTTCAACACCAGTATCAGCTTGTAATTCATAATCAAGTGTTACAACGGATTTAAGTTCTTTAAGAATAAATCCACCAGCTCTGTCACCATCAATAAAAGCAACAACAGTATCTTTTTCTGAACATAATTCTTTAATTGATTCATCAATTTTTGCTCCTTCAATTGCAAGAACATTGTCATATCCAGCTCTCAAAAGATTGATTACATCAGCTCTACCTTCAACCAAAATTATCCATTTTGAATTAAACACTCCAGAACTACAAGTTAATTTTGATGGTCCGTATGTAGATAATTTACCAGAGTCACCCTGATGAACATCATTTAACATTGTTTCACCCTCACTAACTGTTTTGGTTGCCCATTTTTGCTTAATTTCTTTTGCACGTCTTACAATATCATCTTTCTTTGCAGCACGTACATCATCAATTGCATCTAAAGTAAATTTACAATCAAATGGACCAACTTTATCAATACTTTCGATACCTGCTGCAATTAATGCACAAGTATCAATATCAGTACTCATTGGAATTGTAGCATTCCCATTTGTAGTATTTGATGTAGATTTAGCAATAACTTCAATACGTCCTACTTTTGAAACCCGTTGCAGTTCATTCAAATTCATTTCTGGGCCCAACAGTCCTTCTGTTTGGCCAAAAATGGCTCCGATTATATCTGCTCGTTCAACGAGTCCATCAACTTCGTAGGAAAGTTTAACGTGATATTTGACAATTCCTGATTGAGGCATATACTCTTCATCTCCTTTATCATTATACCATAAATCCTAATCTACGATATATGAGGGTATCGAAAAATATTGATAAATTTTGGATACAGCAAATGCTAAGTGAATTAAAAAATGAAAATAATGATACTAGTTTATTCAGTACTAAATGAGTGACCACATGAACAGGATTTTGTAACATTTGGATTGTTAATTTTGAATCCAGAACCCATTAGGCTTTCAATATAGTCAACGTTTGCACCTTGTAAATGATCAACACTGTAGCTATCAACTAAGAGTTTAACTCCATTTTCTTCAAGAACTAAATCATCTTCTTCTGGTGCTTTTTCAAAGCCCATTCCATAAGATAATCCAGAGCAACCTCCACCTTGAACATATACTCGTAAGTATTCAGGTGATTCGGCTTCTTCTTTCATGAATTCATGAATTTTCTCAGCTGCTTTTGCAGTAACTGTAACCATTTTTTGTGTTTGTTCTGTTGCCATTATGATCAAAAATCAATTTTAAATTATAATAAGCTTTTCCCCGTCAGCACACTAGTAATATCAAGACTATACAGGTAATAAAAAATAAAAAAGGAGACTGAAATAGCTTATTTCTTGGATTTATTCACAAATGCAGTCATTCGTTCTTCGCGATCAGGATGTGTAAAGCAATTTCTCCAAGCAAGGAGTTCAATAGCAAGACCAGTATCAAGGTCTGCATTTCTTCCTTTATTGATTGCAACTTTAGACATCTGAACACCCATAGTTGAACATCCAGCAATTTGTTGTGCCATTTTCAAAGCTTCTTCGGGTAATGATGCAAGAGGTACTACTTGATTAACTAAACCAATTTCTTTTGCTTCATCAGCTTTGATCATTTTTCCAGTATAGACAAGTTCTTTTGCCTTTGCTATTCCCACAATTCTCATTAATCTTTGTGTTCCACCCCATCCAGGAGGAATTCCAATTGTTACTTCTGGTTGGCCTAATCTTGCAGTATCTGCTGCAATTCTAATATCACACGACATTGCAAGTTCGCAACCTCCACCTAATGCAAATCCATTGATTGCTGCAATTGTTGGTTGTTTAACAAGTTCAACAGTTGCAGTTACAAGTTGTCCAGTTTTTGCATATTCGACGGATTCATCTGCAGAAATTTTAGACATGTATTCAATGTCAGCTCCAGCAGAAAATGCTTTTTCACCTTCACCAGTCAAAATGATAACTTTAACATTATCATTGTGATTGAGGGTTTCAAAAGTTTTGATTAGTTCTTTTGCAACATCAGTATTCATAGCATTGAGTTTGTCAGGTCTATTGATTTTGACAATACAAATGCCATCAGAAGTAGATGTGGTAACTAGTGACATAATTACAGCGGAAAGTATACGAAACTTAAATGTTCTCTATTTACCGCGTACTTTACCCCATTGGGCTAATGCAGATGCAGCTGCAACCCAAGTTCTAAGGTCTTGATAAACTGGAACATTATGTTTCTCAATTAATTTTATCATTTTTTCAGTGTATGGACCACCATTACCACCAGCAAGAATAGGTTTCTTCTTTTTCTTTGAAAGAGTAGCTAAATAATCAACAATAGTTTCTTGAAGTGGATCATCTTGGAAAACAAACCATGGCATAGCAATATCAATATTATTTTCATCTAAAAATTGTTCAAGGACAAAATTATAATCATCAGCAGTTGCACCACCACCAACATCTGCGGGATTACCGTTATGAATTGGAACAGCAGGTGGGAAATGATCTTTTATGTTTTTACGAATTTTGGGTGATAAATTTCCAATTGTTAGTCCTAATCTTTCTAATTGATCAATTCCACCAATCATTGGACCAGCACCATTACTAGTCATAGCAACTCGATTACCTTTTGCTGCAGGTTGCCAAGCTAGTGCCTTTAAGACTCCAACCAATTCTTGATAACTGTCAACTGAAATAATTCCTGCCTGTTTGAATGCACCCATAATCATTGCGTTCGAACCACCAAGAGAACCAGTATGAGACGCAGCTTGTTTTGCACCTGCACTAGTTCGTCCGCTTTTCCAAATAACAATAGGTTTCTTTTGGTCTTTCATTACACGTTTTGCAGTATTGATGAATTTTCTACCATCTCCAAATCCTTCAACATATAATCCAATTACTTTAGTTTGAGGATCATTTGCAGCATACCAAATCATATCTGCTTCATCTACATCAGAACGATTTCCAAAACTAATCATTTTTGATAAACCAAACAAATCAGCACTTTCTAACATACTAATTCCCATGGTTCCACTTTGTGAAAAGAATGCAACATTTCCTAATTTTGAACGGACCATTCTTTCTTGTCCCTGAAATGCACAATCAAGTCTATTTGCTGCATTAAACATTCCAATACAGTTAGGACCGATTACACGAATTTTGTGTTTTAATGATAATTTCTTTACTTCAGCTTCCATAGTAGCTCTATCGCCACCAAGTTCTTTTCCTCCACCTGAAACAATTACAACATTGTGAATTCCTTTCTTTGCACAAGTTTTCATAATTTCTCCACATGCAGAAAGATCAACACAGATAACAACAAGATCAATTTTTTCAGTTATTGCTTCCAAAGAAGGATAACATTTGATTCCAAGAATAGATGTTTGTTTAGGATTAATTGGATATACTTTACCTTTGTAATCTTGTTTTCCAAGTGCATCTAATACAGAGTTACCAATTTTTCCAGGTGTTGAAGATGCACCAACTAAGGCAACAGATTTTGGAGTAAAGAATGACTCCATGGAGGTAGTGTTGGGTTTAGCTTTTGAAATTGAATTTTTTCTTAATTCATTATTTAGAATTATTTTTGCATCTACTACAAAGTAAGATTTTGGATATACAATTACAGGGTTAAAATCAATACTGTTAACATAATCTGCATTATCAACTCCCATTTTTCCAATTTGTACAAGTGCTTTTGCAATCATGTTTAGATCAACTGGTTTACTGCCACGAAATCCTTTGAGAAGTTTTGAGCCTTTTAATTCATTTAACATTGATTTTGCATCAGAAGTAGTAATAGGAAGCATTCTAAATGCAACATCTTTGAAAACTTCAGTCATTATTCCACCCAATCCAACCATAATCATTGGGCCAAATTGAGGATCATTTTGAATACCTACAATTAATTCAACACCATCTTGTGGAACCATTTTCTCCAGAAGTATTCCTTTTACATTCACACCTTTCTTTTTAGATAAACGTCCAAACATATCATCAAATGTTTTTTTAACATCAGCTACATTGTTGATTCCAACTTTAACTCCACCAACATCAGTTTTGTGTAAAATTTGCGGGGATACTACTTTCATTACTAAAGGAAAACCAATTTTTTTTGCTTGTTTTACAGCCTCAGATGAAGAGGTAGCTAAAGCATAAGGTGGAACTTTAATTCCATAAGTTTTCAGAATAGATTTTGATAATTCTTCAGTGATGACTTTGTGATCGGTGTGAATGGTTTCTTCAAAAAGTTTATTCACAACAGTCATTGTTCGATCGATGAAATCAAAACTCAATATATTAAACTTTGGTCAAAGAGTAAATACAGATTTAAAATTATTGTAAAAATTCGCCATATTACATTTTACAGTAGAAATATTTTCGTCAATCTCTGAGCGAATTTTTTGTGGATCTATGTATGGAATTTGTCGTAATTTTTGTTCAGTTTTATCTAGCCAAAGGTTCACCATTTGGGCATTTATCTCAAGATGGAATTGGAGACCAATTGCAGATTTGTATTGAAATGCTTGATTGGGATAATTTTCAGATAATGCTAATCTAGTTGCACCAATAGGTAGATCAAACGTATCACCATGCCAATGAAATACAGAAAAAGGGTTTTTGAACCCATTAAATAATTTAGAATTATTTGAGATCATAAGATCATGATAAAAACCAATCTCTTTTGTTGATCCTTTGTACACTTTAGCACCAAAAGTTTT
>JAONQT010000014.1 GCA_028448965.1 Candidatus Nitrosopumilus sp.
CTTAACATTTGTTTAAAATTCCAACAACTTTAATATTTTATCTTATGATTTAATTTTGCTTGTTTTACCCTTGCCCTTCTATTCCCATCAATGTTAATGTTGATCGAATTTTCTTAATTTTTCTAACTTTCCATGTGATGGCCTCACGTAATTTTTCAACTAGGCTTGCTTCTACTTTAGCTAGTATGTCATAAGCTCCAAATGTGCCATGAATTTCAACAACTTCTTCAATTAATTTTAATTCTGAAATTACAAATTCTTCAGACCCAAGATCACAATTTATGAGAACATATGCTGTTGACATCTAATTTTTGACTCCTACCACATCTAAATAGTTATTTTAAAATATTTAACTTATTATCTTCTTTTATTAAATAATTACAATGATTTTCAGTATTAATATAAAATTTATTTAAATTTACCCAATATTTTTAAATATTTGTTTAGCTCTAATATTGTTTGAATATGGATGATAAAGATATTGAAATTCTGAAACATCTTTCAGTAGATGGTAGGCAATCTGCACGTCAATTATCTCACAGATTGGGTGTATCTACTGTAACGATTCTAACTAGAATAAAAAAGTTAGAGGCAGAAAATATTATTCAAGGATACTCAGTTCGTCTTAATCATGATTTGCTTGGATTTGATATTACAGCAATAATTGAAATTAAAACTAATGAAGGTAAAATGTTAGAAATTGAAAATGAGATTGCAAAATATGATAGTACTATTGCAGTTTATGATATAACGGGAGATGCTGATATGGTAATTATTGCAAAATTTAAAAATCGTGAATTTTTGAGTGCTTTTATAAAAAAAATTTCTGCAATACCTAATGTTGAAAATACCCTAACTCATCTTGTCCTAAATACGATAAAAGAAGATACTAGATTGATTGAATAACTCTCTTAATTTTCTATGATGATTCATATTTTAAATCATTTAATGAATATATTTTTTTTAAACTTAGAAATTATTTTATAAAATTAAAACGACTTTATAATGGCAAAAGACTGACTAATAATTAATTTGTATCAAGATCAGTTTTTTTAGAACTATGATTAATTCAAAGTATGGCAATGCCTGAAGGTTATGATGGAGCAAGAAGTGGTGACGAATCAGAAAGAACTGATGATCCTAATGAATACAAGCGTACATGTATTGATTTTATTGAAGATATTTCTCATGATTATGAGGCCTGGGTTGATTATTACAAATTACCTGAGGATGAAGACAAACGTAGACGTGCAGGAATTCATGCCACCATTACTCGAACAAATGAATGGTTAGCTAAAGTTGCACAATCTATCAAAGCAGTAGATGTCATCATGAATGATGGAATTCAAAAAATGGCTGAATCTACTGCTGGTAAACCTCTTGAAATTGGAGTTTTCATAAATCAAAAATCTGGATACACTGAAACAAAACCTGGAATTATTGATGTAATTGTTAAAGGACATCCTCGAAACAATAGAAAAATGAAACTTGGATATCATTTTAAAGATGATAGATTTCGAATAGAATCTACATGTGGGGCATACTTGGAAGAAGTTAATTTACCAACTGGAGAAGTTGATGACTTAGATATTCATCTTAAACTTCATGCAGAAAAAGGTAAGCCTAGAGATGTAATTTCATTTACTGTCACTGTAAGTGAATTTGAAAATGAAGTTGAATTTGATAGACGTGGTGTTTCTACAGTGGTTCATTTGGTTTAATTTAATCTAAATATAGTCTGCAAATAAGTAGAATCCAATTAAAGTCATACCTAATGCTGCAAAACCTAATTTTACAATAAACACTTTTGATTTACTTAGTTGAGGGATAATTTTTTCTAAATTCATTTTAAATCTACCTGTATTCTTTTTGTTCCTCTATTAATTGTGATGTAAGCTTGTTTTGGTTTAGGAATTACCTCTATGGCTTTTTCTAAATTCTTTCTTTGAGTTCCTCTGGCAGATGAAATTATTGTTTTTTCTTTTTTTAATAGAATTTTTGTTTTTCTATCTTCTTGGAAATTTTTAAATTCATTTCCTGCCCAATTATAATTAATTTCTTCATCTGATACTCTCTTAGATGTTCCTCTCTTTGTGATTAATAGTAAACTCATTGCATTTACGCCTATTGCATTGTCCAGTAAGTCATAATTACTGGTGGAATTGTGATTATTCCTACCATAATTGGAATTTTTAAGTAGTCTTTTTTAGTTAATTTTGATGATCTGATTTTCTCAAATGATACTTTCATCTAAATTACCTCTTCACCTTCGTTACCTGAACTAATGTCAATAGCACGTAACATTTGTGAAATGAAAATTTTACCCTCTCTGGAATTTTTCTTAACTATTTCTACTGTTTTTTCTTCTTTTGACTCTGGTATTACCACCATTACTCTATATTTATCTGCAAAATGAGGAACAAAAATTTCCATTCCTTTTGATGAGTGAATTTCAGCTGCAGTCTTTGCACCTCTTCCTCTAACTTTGATAACTGTTAAACCTCCAATTCCTATTTCTTTTAATCCTTCACTGATGTTCATTACATCATTTTCTGCAAGTATGATCTCAAGTTTTAACATGATTATTTTATTTTGTTAAAGTAAATAATAATTTGTAAATTGTATATCTTTTGATTATCATTGTAAATCAAATTGGAAAACTGTTAAATGCAAAAACTCAATTTTATTATAATTATGATAGATACTGGTGATACAGCATGGATGTTAATTGCAGGTTGTTTAGTATTGTTAATGATTCCTGCACTTGGTTTGTTTGAATCTGGTCTATTAAGAAAGAAAAATGTAGTTTCAATTTTTATGCAAATATTTTTCGGAATGTCATTACTTAGTGTAATGTGGTTTGTCTTTGGATTTAGTCTATCATTTGGTCCTTCTACTACTGGTGTGATAGGTAATCTTGATTGGTCCTTTTTGAAAGGTATTCCTTGGGATGCACCTTTAGAACAATATGCCCCTACTATACCTGGAGTACTCTTTGTTAAATTCCAGTTAATGTTTGCATGTATTACTCCGTTATTACTTACTGGAACAATTGCTGAAAGAATGAAATTTAGTTCCTTTATCATATTCATATCTGCATGGTCAATGCTAATCTACTACCCAATCGTTCACATGGTTTGGGGTGGTGGATGGTTAGCACAACTTGGTGTTGTTGACTTTGCTGGTGGTATCGTTATACATACTACTGTTGGAATGGCTGCACTTGCCGCTGCACTTGTACTTGGAAAAAGACGTGGCTTTGGTCCGGCAATAAATATTCCACATAGCATTCCCCTTGCTGTATTAGGTTCTTCATTATTGTGGCTAGGTTGGTTTGGATTTAATGCCGGCAGTGCATTGGCATCAGGCGGTGTAGCTGGAAATACTGTTATTGTAACTCACTTAGCATCTTCAGTCTCTGCTCTAATTTGGGCAGGCCTATCTTGGATGCGTACAGGTAAACCATCAATTGTTGCAACCATTAACGGTGCAATTGCTGGACTTGCAGGAATTACTCCTGCATCTGGATACGTTAGTGTTGAACATGCATTTGTTCTTGCTATCGCAATTGGTATACTATCCTATGGTGGAGTTGTACTAATTAGAGATAAATTAAAAATTGATGATGCACTTGATGTAAGTTCTGTACACGGTATTGCAGGAATTGTTGGTGCCCTTGGAATTGGTATCTTTGCAAGTACTTTGATTAATCCTTCTGGCGTTGATGGATTACTATACGGTAATTATGATCAAATTTGGATTCAAGGTGTAGGTATTGCAGTAGCAGCTGCAATGGGCTTTGGTGGAACTTGGATACTCTTACAATTAATTAAACATCTAATTGGAATTCGCGTTGAACCAGAAGAGGAAGACATTGGTTTAGATATTAGCGAACATGCTGAACAGGCTTACTCTGATGAGGAGGAGTTTAAGTTCACTCCAAATGACTACATGCAACCATCTAACAAGGATGAATCAAAATAATTTTTGATGTTAGATGTTTGATGACAAGGACTATGAAGAGAGACCTGAATGGGAATGGCTGAAGAAATAGTAACACAACCTAATTACGAAAAACTTTGTTCAAACATATTAAATTGTAATGAACATGTTCGTTTTGCAGGATTTGTAAATGATAAATCTCAAATTTTATTCAGTGCACAAAAAGATAATCTTGATTCTCTTTTAAATGAAAATGAAATTGGAATGTCCATTCAATATACCTTAGATAGATGGAGAAAGGCACAAAATATTTCATTTCGTTTAGGTAAGGAAAGAGTGACTTTCACTGAATATGATAATGTCACACTGATTACAATTCCCTTTAAGGGAAAATTACTACTTGTAAGTACTGAACCACGGATACATTATGATCCAATTATTGAAGAAGTGAATTTGATCTTAACTAATTGGGAGAAATAATAGCGTGGAAAATGGTACAATTACCTATACTCAACTATTAAGAGAAGATTTAGGCATTTTTCGTGTTACTCCAGATAATGGAATAGTTCCTGATTTTAAGGCCGGTCAATTTCTGACTCTTGGATTACCTCTTGAAAGTAAAATTGTCAATCGTGCATATTCTATTGCATCTTCTCCTGAAAATAAAAAATTCTTTGAATTTGTAATTAGATGGGTTAGAAGACCTCTTCCTGGAAGATTAACAAGTTTATTATTTAATTCAAAAGAAGGTGATAAAATAAGTTGGGCAAAACCTGCAGGTAATCTTACAATTAATGATACATTAGAAAATGGTGAAAAAGATACCAGAAGAATTGTGTGTATTGGTGGTGGAACTGGTTTAGCACCATTTGTGAGTTTTGCACAACATCTTCATGACACCCACGATAAAAGAGAGGTTGTTGTTTTACATGGTGCAAGTTATGTTGATGAATTAAGTTACAAACAACTTCTAACTGATTTAGAAAATGAAAGTATTGACAAAGGTAAGGATAAATGGAATTTTAAATATAGAGCTGCAATAAGTAGACCTGAAGAATGGACCAACCGTGCTTGGAATGGCCATAAGGGTAGAATTGAACAATTTTTACGATCCAATGATGCTGGTAAATCTCCTCTTGAAGAATTAGTTGGTGAAAAAATTACTAAAGATAATACAATATTCTATGTTTGTGGTTGGCAAGGAACTATTGATGGTACTATGGATTATTTGAAGGCAAAAAACTTTGTATCTGAAAGAAATAAGCGTGAAGATGGAAGTTATGAAGTGAAATTCGAATCTTACGGATAGTCACAAATAACCTAATTCTGATTTTAATCTAATCTAAAAATGATATGCAAATGATATGCATTTGATTACAAATTATACTATTATGAAATTATCATTAACTTTAAAAAGATAATAGATATGCTCAAAATTATTGAAGAAGATTGAAGCCATAATTAATCGAAAAAATTACCCCTCAATTCGTGAAAAATTAGATGCTTTGGGCATTGATATTATTGATAAACGAAATTTAGAAGATAGTCGATTTACAAGTCAATCAAAAGGCTCTCGAGTTGGTGGTTCTGCAGTTAGATCTACTATGCTTGCAAAAATTGAATTGGCAATGTCTGATAAAGTTGCACGAGAAGTGATAGATATAATTTCTAAAAATTCAGGACTTCCAAAATCAATCAAAAGTAAAATTTTTGTTTTTGAGATGCAAGAAACAATTGATCTTAATACGCTAAAAGGAGAGTCTGAAGTGGAATCTGAAGAAGAAATTCCAGTTGCACCAAAATTTGTTACTAAACGTAATAGACTAGTCCCGCTTCAAAAAAGAACATTATACAAATTAGAACAATATTATGATAAACATAGTGAAATCTTGGAATCTGATTACAGAATTCGTTCGTTTAGTGACTTTGTCAATTACTGCATAATGAAATATTTGCCAACACTTGACAAACAATTAAAGAACCAAACAATTCTCTATGAAGATATTTTGTGATTAAAAAAATTAATTTTTAATATTTTATTAATTTTTGGTTGAATCTAATGTTACTTCTATTGCAACTCTTTTTTCATTAGCTCGTTGCTCGCCTGGATATTTCAATTGTGATATTTTTTGATTTAATTTTTCATCTGTAACTATTGATGCATTTCCAATAAATTCCATATCTTTGTATTGAATTTTTACTTCTGCATTTGCAATTGCATTTTGAAACCAATCTCCGTCAGGACGATGTCTAGAAAAATATATTTTTCCATTATACTTTACAGCTCTTAGCCATACTGCATGTGAATTTCCTGTCTTCCTTCCTTTTGTAACTAATATTGGTCTAAAGCGTTCCTCTTGTATTTCCATGACTATTGTATTCTGTCAAGTAATTTAACCCCACTGATAGAAATTTCTGATATTTCATATCTTAAGGAAATTTAGTAATTGTTAGACATGTCAGTAAAATTAGAAGGAATGCCTGAAAACATTACCACAGCTGATACCTTTACTGGAAAAAAAGTAATTGATAGAGAGGGAATTGAATATGGTAAAGTCAAACACATACACATTCATCAAGACACGCTTGCTGTATCTGGTGTAACCATTCATCAGGGATTCAACAAAGATTACTTCCTTTCACATGATTACATCGATAAATTCTCAAATGAGAGACTACTTCTTAGTAGACCTCCTGTGAGAACTGGAATTCCAGTAGTTGATATTGATAGCCATAAAATTGGCAAAGTCAAAAGATTACACAAACATCCAGACACCAATGAATTGGAATCAATTGAAGTTAGCTATGGTCTAATGCATTCAAAAATTCTATCCAAATCTGAAATTTGGGGAATTGGCGAAAAAATCATCCTAGGGATGACTAAAGAAGAATTCAAAAATATTGAATAATTCTTCAAATTTCTTTTTTATTAAATTTTATTTTTTTGCACATTTTTCACAAACAGGACTTCCATCCTCTAGTGTAACATCCACATTTGATGAGTGACATTTTTGACATAATCCTTTCATACATCATGTTCTCAAAATACTCTTTTTAAATTTTTTATGAATAGTGGGTGATGTAATACTTAGTAATTTATAATTCCCAAAATTGATTAAGTTATTGTATTCTATAGAAACAAAATCTCTTACTAAATCATTTGGAGATTTAGTTGCAGTAAACGACGTCTCTTTTTCAGTAGAAAAAGGAGAAATCTTTGGATTTTTGGGACCTAACGGTGCTGGTAAAAGTACTACCATGATGATCTTTACTACTTTACTAAAACCTACATCTGGAAAAGCTCTGATTGCTGGTTTTGATGTGATGAAAGATGCTAAAAAAGTTAGAGAAAATATCGGATTTGTACAACAAGAAACAACAGTTGATGAATATCTATCTGGGCGTGAAAATTTATTATTACAAGCAAAACTAAATCACATTCCAAAAAATGAAATCAACAAAAGAATTGATGAAATTTTGGATTTAATTGAACTTTCAGATAAACAGGATCAAGCTGTTGTAACATATTCTGGCGGTATGAGAAAAAGACTTGATATTGCAGGTGGTCTTTTACACCATCCAAAAGTTTTGTTCCTTGATGAACCCACTGTCGGATTAGATATTCAAACAAGGAGAAAAATTTGGCAATATATTAAAAAAATCCATATTGAATTTGAAATGACTATTTTTGTTACCACTCACTATATGGAAGAAGCAGATAATCTATGTGACCGAATCGGGATTATTGATGGTGGAAAAATTCAAGTGATTGATTCTCCACAAAATATGAAAAATGCTTTGGGTAATGAAATTATTTCATTAGCTGTAGAAAATAATAGTAACCATGATTCGTTCTTAGTAGAATTAAAAAAAATTGAATTTATTAAAAAAATAAATGAAGATGAGTCAAAATTAATTCTTTTTACTTCTAATGGAACAGAAGTTATTCCCAAAATTTTTCAAATTTCATCTCGTCTTGGAATTAAAATTAATACTATCTCTTTAACACAACCCACACTAGATGATGTTTTCATTTCTTATACTGGGCATGAGATTAGAGATGATAATTCGAAATTTAATCGAAAACTTGAACATGCAAAAATGAAGAGGTTACGGGCATGAATAGTATCATGTATGACACATATACAATTTTTTGGCGTGAGTTAAAGAGATACAAAAAATCTAGAAGTGGAGTTTTAATTAGATTAATTCAACCTGCTATTTGGATAATTGTAGTTGGCAATATTTTTTCAGAAACTCAACCATTAATTCAATCTGTAGGATTTGAAGGTGAATATATTGAATTTATGGCTCCTGGTGTCATAATTCTGACTGCAATTTTTACTAGTATTTTTGGTGGTGTCAATACTCTTTGGGATCGAAGATATGGTTTTATGAATAAAGCCCTAACCTCCCCGATTTCACGCTCTGCAATTGCTTTGGGAAAAATGTCTGCCATTTCTTTAATTGCAGCATTACAAGCAAGTTTGATAATTGGAATTGCTTTAGCAATTGGTGTAACTTTTCCAAATCCATTAATGATAATTCCAATAATGGGTATTGTCATTTTGTTTTCATTAGGTTTTTCTGGAATATCTGTAACTCTTGCTGCAACTGCAAAATCTCAGGAAACTTTTTGGGGAATGATAAATTTACTTGGCATGCCATTATTCATGTTGAGTCCAGCATTATTCCCATTAGAATTATTACCAAATTGGCTTGCAGTAATTGCTAAATTGAATCCTGTGACCTATACTGTTTTGTTAGTTAGAGAATTAATGACAGGTGTTTCTGAAGGTGGTGTTCCTATATTGATTAGTATTGCAGTAATTGTTGCATTTGTAATTGCAATGGTGGCTATTGCAAGTTATGTTTTCACTAGAGAAGTAAACAAACCATTTTAAAAAATTCCAGTTCTATTTTTTTAAATAATTTAATGGCGATCAATTAGAAATTAATTACGATCAATATTGTCTATATAGAACAATGTACTCTATGATGAGTTTCCTTATGTGTAAACTTCTTTAACGATGTGTATGGGACAATGGTTATCATGGGTAAAATCTAATGAAAAAGAACTTTTATTACTTTTAACTAATTTAGCAAAAAAATCCGTTGAAACTTCTGAAGCAGTTGTTGTTTTATTTGATGACCTTAATAATGCTGAACAATCTCAAAAAATTCATAGACTTGAAACAGAAGCTGATGTTTTAACAAGAGATATTTTTTCTGAACTAAATAGAACTTTCATTACTCCATTAGATCGTGAAGACATGCAAAGAATTGCATCAAAAATAGATGACGTAATTGACTTTATGGATGGTATTGCATCTAGAGTGTATAGTTACAAAATTACTTCTCCTCCACCATACTGTAAAGAAATGGCCATAGAGTTGGTTAAGGCTACCAAAGAAGTTGAATATATGGTTTCAAAATTACAACGAATTAAAGATCCTAAAGATATGATTCAACATTGCCGAAATACTAGTGATATTGAACACACTGTTGATGATTTGTATCGGGAATCAATTAAAGAATTATTTGAATCCAAAGATGCAATTCACATCATTAAACTAAAAGATATCTACGAAACGATGGAAACTGCCTCAGACAGATGTGTTGATGTTGCAGATGTTGTTGAAGATATTGTACTGAAATATACCTGAGATGATTAGATGTTAGAGATAGCAATAGGCGCAATTATAGTAGCATTAATCTTTGATTTTGTAAATGGGTTTAATGATTCTGCAAATTCAGTTGCCACAGTAATTGGAACTCGTGTTTTAAAACCACTCCATGCTGTAACTTTATCTGCTATAATGAATTTCATTGGTCCACTAATTTTTGGAGTTGCAGTTGCAACAACAATTGCAAAAGGAATTGTTCAACCCGATGACGTTACCGTGTACATAATCATAGGTGGATTGGCAGGTGCAATTGGATGGAGTACACTTTGTACTTATTTTGGATTGCCAATTTCTAACAGTCATTCTTTAGTAGGTGGAATAATGGGTGCGGGAATTGCAGGATTAGGATTTGAAAAATTAGTTTATGGTGGATTAACTAAAGTTTTTGCAGGAATTGTAATTGCTCCAATTGGAGGACTAATTGTTGGTCTTTTGTTAACTGGCTTAATAATAACAATATTTGCAAATCGTAAACCTGCGCCTGTAAACAAAACATTTGGTAAATTGCAAATTATTTCTTCAGCATGGTTTGCTTTAACTCATGGTGCAAATGACGGCCAAAAAACTATGGGTATTATTGCTTTAATTTTATTTTCTTCAGGGATGATTCCTGAACTTGACATACCTGTTTGGGTAATTTTTGCTGCAGCAGCTGCCATGGGACTTGGTACTTTCTTTGGCGGATACAAAGTAATCAAAACATTGGGAGTTAAAATTACTAGACTTAAACCATATCAAGGATTTGCAGCAGAAACAGGTGGCGGTATAATGTTGGCAGCTTTTGCAGTATTGGGAATACCTGCCAGTACCACGCATGCTATTACTGGTACCATTATGGGCTCTGGTGCTGCTAGACGAAAACGAGCTGTAAGATGGAACGTAAGTAGACAAATTATTTTCTCATGGATAATTACTATCCCTGGTGCAGCTGGATTGGGAATTGGATTTACTTATCTGATTCATCTTTTTGTATAGTTTACATTGATTTTTATTTCAGCAATTTTTTTTTCAGATCCTACTAATGGATATTTTACAATTAATCCAATCGAATCTTCTTACTCCTATAGTTCTATTTTTCCTATTTGGAATTATTGCTGCAAGAATTAAATCTGATTTAAAAATTCCAGAGGCAATATCTGAATTCCTACCTATCTATCTTCTTGCAGCAATTGGACTTCATGGTGGAGTCCAAATGAGAACTACTGGATTTGAAAACATGCTTATTCCTATGTTGGTTGCCATTGGACTTTCATTATTGTTCACATTAAATCATTATCAAATTTTACGTAAATTAGGAAAATTCAATATTTTTGACTCTTATGCATTAGCATCCACCTATGGTGCAGTAGGTGCTGTAACTTTTTCAGTTGGATTGTCTTTTCTTAAAAATCAGGGAGTAACATCTGAAGGTTACCTTGCAGCTGTATTGGCAGTTTTAGAACCTGTTGCATTTATCTTGGCAATCTTTTTGACAAATATGGCAGTATCTAAACAAATTAATGCTAAAAAACAATCATTCACTAAAGATTCTAAATCTGATATTGATGTTGGATTAAATGAAACAAAAATTAAACTTTCTAAAGTATTACGTGAATCCGTTACGGGTAAAGCTATTGTTATTTTGCTTGGTAGTATTGTAATTGGTTACATAATTGGTGAAGAAGGATTCGGTTCAATCAAAATTGTTTTTGATGATTTGTTCACAGGTGCCATTGTAATTTTTATGATTGAAATGGGAATCATTGCTGGTCAAAGACTGGACGATCTCAAAAAAGTTGGCATTTTTCTTATCTCTTTTTCTATAATCATGCCTACTTTTAATGGAATAATTGGAGTTATTGTGGCTACTTTAATGGGTCTTAGTATGGGTGGTTCTGTTATGTTTGGACTTCTATTGGCTAGTGCTTCATTTATTGCAGCTCCAGCTGTTTTACGTAATGCAATTCCACAAGCTAATCCTAGTCTTTACATTACATCTGCATTAGGAATTACTTTCCCATACAACATCATTGTATTGTTACCAATTATGTTTGCAGTGTCCTCATTACTACATAACCCTGATGGATCGATAGACTTATTCCATTATTCATTTAAGGATTGGATATGAAACTTTATCCTGTTAAATTACTTACAATTACTTGTGAAATTTTAGCACAAAAAAATATTATCGAAATTCTAACTAAACATGAAATTACTGGGTATACAAGTTATGAGGTAAATGGTAGCGGTGCACGTGGACTACGTAGTCAGGGTTTAACAAATGAAAAAAATGTTAAAATTGAAATAATTTTACGTGAAGAAAAGTTGCAGGATATTGTTGAAGAGGTTTCTAGAACTTTATTTGCAAATTTTGCTATCGTACTTTATGTCAGTGATGTTGGCGTGTTACGTACTGAAAAATTTTAACAACAGTTTTCGTCTAAACAAAGATTCGGTATTTCTTTTGATGTTTTTTTAACTTTTGTTATTAGTTCTGATAATTGATTACTTGAAATCATATACATTGCTTTTTTCCCTTCATCTCTTGATTTAACAATTCCACATTTTTTTAATGTTTTTAGATGATGTGACACTAATGGTTGATCTTTTTTTAATTCATTCACAAAATCATTCACACATAATTCATTATTTTTTTGTAATAATTCTAAAATTTCAAATCTTGTTTCATCACATATGCATTTTAAAAGACTAACTCCATTCATATCAATTTAAATTTATATAAACTAATATTTATCTTACATTGTGAATTTACCTAAAAATATTCTATTTGTGTGCGTAGAAAATGCTGGAAGAAGTCAGATGGCTGAAGCATTTTTTAAAAAATATGCTAAAAACTCATTTAATGTAATTAGTGCCGGAACCGACCCGTCAGATAATCTTAATCCTGTTGTTGTCTCTGTAATGAATGAAATTGGAATTGATCTGAAAAATCAGCAACCACAGTTATTGTCAACATCTATGATTACAAATTCTAATAAAACTGTCAATATGGGATGCATGGATAAAGAATCTTGTCCATCATTATTTGTAAAAGATGTTGATGATTGGAATATGGATGATCCTAAAGGAAAATCTATTGATGACGTAAGAAAAATTCGTGATCAAATTAAACATAATGTTTTGGATTTACTTAATTCTCTTGAACGTGATAATTAATGACTTATTCTAATTTACAGATTTTTACTGTAGAGCTGATTGGAACTTTTATCCTTGTAGTTTTTGCAACTGGTTCTATTGTTTACGATGTTGAATTCTTTGATGGTGATTTGGGAATTCCTTTTGCAGCTGTTGCACCATTTGTTGCATTATTAATTGGAGTTTACTCTTTTGGAAAAATTTCTTTAGCTCACTTCAACCCTGCAGTAACTATAGGATATTATGTTACAGGACATATAACAAAAATTCAAGTTTTATATTATTTGATTGCAGAAATTATTGGAGCTTTATTGGGCTCACTTTTTGTTTTGACCTTTATCGGGGAAAAAGCAAATCTTGGAGCTAACGCACCTAATTATGATTATTCCATTTTTCTAATATTTTCTGTAGAAGTTTTAGCTTCTGCAATGTTGATGGGTGTGATTTTTTATGTAGTATATACAAAAGGTTTACGTGGATTTAGTGGTGTTGCAATTGGTGGAATTGTTGCATTAGATATTTTATTTTTGGCTTTTATTTCTGGAGCATCCATGAATCCTGCTAGGGCACTTGCACCTGCACTATTATCTGGGACTTTTGGTGATTTGTGGCTTTATTTGACTGCACCATTTATTGGAACTTTAATTGCGGCATTTCTATTTCGTGGGAAATTCCAAGCACAAAGGGCTCAAATTAGGAATAATAATGACCGTATTGTAGACTGAGTATGTCTATGTCTAGAAAATTATTTACTGATTCAAAAAAAGTAATTCCTTCAGGCGTAAATAGCCCTGTTAGGTATTTTGAACCTTATCCATTTTTTACAAAAAAAGCAAATGGTGCATACATTTGGGATGAAGATAATAGACGTTACACTGATTTTTGTAATGCTTATGGTGCTTTACTTTTAGGACATCGCAGAAAAGAAATTATGAATTCTGTTTCTAAACAACTTTCAAAAGGAACTTTGTATTGTACTCCAACTGCATCCGAAATTGAACTATCTAAATTAATTCTTGGAAATTTTCCTTCTATGGACAAAGTACGATTAATGAATACTGGTGGTGAAGCTACAATGACTGCAATTAGATTAGCTCGTGGTTTTACAAAAAAGAAAAAAATTATTAAATTTGAAGGATGTTACCATGGTGCACATGATTCTGTTTTAGTTAAAGCAGGTTCTGGTTCTGCACATAATGGTATTTCTGTTTCTGATGGGGGATTGGATGAGGTCTCAAAGAATACACTGGTTGTAGAGTATAACAATATTGAGGATCTACAAAAAACAATTTCTAAAAATAAAGATATTGCTGGTGTTATAGTTGAACCAATTTTAGCTAACATGGGATTAATTCTACCTGAAAAAAACTTCCTTTCAGATATGAGAAAAATCACTAAAGAAAATAATATTCCTTTAATTTTTGATGAAGTTGTCACTGGTTTTAGAGTATCTCCTGGTGGAGCACAAGAACATTTTGGTATTAAACCTGATATTACAACTTTAGCTAAGGCTTTGAGTAATGGGTTTACAATATCTGCAGTTGGTGGTAAGAAAGAAATTATGAATTTACTTTCTCCAGGTGGAAAGGTTTACCAAGCAAGTACATTTGCTGGAAATCCTGTATCTGTTAGCGCTGCAATTAGTTCTATAAAGACAATAAATAAAATTAAAAATAAACTCTACTCAAAACTTGAACGCTTCAATTTACTATTTTGTAAAGAATTAGATGATATGGCTACTGACATGAAAATTCCTCATCAAATCAATTTTACAGCATCAATGTTTCAAATTTTCTTCACAAATAAGCCTGTAACTGACTACAAAACATCAAAAAAAGCAAATGGCAAAAAATTCCAAAAATTATTTCAAACTTTATTGAAACAAGGAGTCTTTATCCCACCTTCTCAATTTGAAGTTGTTTTCTTGTCTGATGCTCACACTCAAAATGATTTGAACAAAACACTAGACGCATATCGTATTGCATTAAGGTCGGTGAAAAATTGAAATATTTAGTTGGTGCAAGAGGCAGTAAATTATCTGTGGCCCAAACATATTGGGTAATATCAGAATTAAAAAAAATAAATCCTGATTCTGAATATCAAATTAAACCAATTACTACTAAAGGTGATACTGATACAAGACCTCTATTTACAATTGAACAAAAAGGTATTTTTGAAAAAGAGATTGATAAGGCAGTTGCAGAAAAAGAAGTTGATTTTGCAGTACATAGTCTTAAAGATATTCCTTCTGACTTAGCTGATAATTTAATAATTGCATCTATTCCAAAACGTGAAAAAGTAAATGATGTGTTTATTTCATCTGATGGTTCATCTTTAGATAAAATTAAAGCAGGTTCTATAATTGGAACAAGTTCATTACGTAGGGCTGTTCAAATTATTCGACAAAGATCTGATGTAACTGTTAAACCAATTCGAGGTAATATTGAAACTAGAATTAATAAAACATCTGGAGAACATTTTGATGCAATAGTACTTGCACAAGCCGGAATTTCTCGATTAGGTGTTGATGTAAATTTTACTCCATTATCTACCGATGATTTCTCGCCTTCTCCTGGTCAAGGTGCTATTGCAATAGTTGCAAGAACTGATGATCTAAAAACAATTGAAATGCTTAAAAAAATTGAGGATGCTGATTCTAGATTAGAAATTGAGGCTGAACGAGCTTTATCTGATTTTGTTGATTCTGGATGCAGGTTTCCTTTAGGTGCATATGCAAAATCAAATGAAACTGAAATGACCTTAACTGTCTATGCTTTCTCTGTTGATGGCAAACAATCTCTAAAAGTTACAAAATCTGGAGATAAGAATAATCCAAAATTACTAGGTAAACAGGTTGGTGAGGAGTTACGTAGTAAGGGAATTAATGATCTTGCATTAAATTGGAGAGAAAAAGTGGAGGAATGGAATAAGACATGACTGGTAAAGTGTATCTTGTTGGAGCAGGACCTGGAGATAGTAAGCTAGTTACTCTACGAGCTGTTGAATTACTCCAAAAAGCTGATGTTGTTTTGTATGATAGATTAGTTAGCAAAAAAATTATTTCAATGATTCCTAAAACTGCAAAAAAAATCTATGTTGGACGTACAGTAGGTGATGACACAAGTCATCAAAACGGTACTAATGATCAAATGGTTGAATACGCAAA
>JAONQT010000015.1 GCA_028448965.1 Candidatus Nitrosopumilus sp.
ATCTTTTAGCAATTCATCTAAAATTTCTAAATCTGTTTTTGTTAGATCTGTATTAAATCCTGGATTTTCAGCTTCAAAAATTGATAAAACTTTAAAATCTTTCATTAGTTTTTTTGCAAGTTCTATTTTTTGTTCTAAATTTTCTTTTACAATAATACTGCAAACTGTTATCCCACCAACACATGGTGCTACAAAATGTGGTTCTCCTACTAGACTTACTTGTTCTAAAATCTCTTTCATGTTTTCTCCAGATATTACAAAATACAAAACACCGTATCCTAATACTGGTGGTTCAACTTGAACTGTAAATTCTTCAAGAATCTCAAGTTTTTGCATTTTACGTATTCTTGCGTTTACTGCTCCCCCAGACATTCCCAAATCAATTCCAATTTGTCTGTCTGATTCTCTACAATTGTTTAATAATTTACTTAAAATTTTAATATCAAAATTGTCCATTATATCACTTATAGTGCCTCCATAAAATATACAAATAACTAATATCATATAAAATTGTCTATAATTTAGCACTAGGAATAATATATGTTATATATTAGACTTTTTTCATTATTTTATGGATTACCGAATGAGATTAGCAAAAAGGATGCTATTCAATAAAAGAGGTAGTTTGTTTGGTGCAGTTTTAGCTGTAACAATTGGAATTTTAGTAATTCATGTAAATTTTGTAATATTTCAGGGTCTTTTTGATGCAATAGTTAGAGACATTAGTGAATATCGAAATGGTGATGTTCTTGTAACCAATGAGGATGATTATATCGATAAATCTGATTCAACAATTGTAAGATTCTTTGAAAGAATTTCATATGTTGAAGCGGCGACACCGCGGCTTTCATCGACGGCAGAAATGGAAATTACAAAAAATGGAAAATTAATTGAAAAAACTAGAATACCAGTAGTCGGTGTTGATCCATTTACTGACATTAGAGCATCTACTGTCCATGAAACTGTTACAGAAGGAACTTATGTTTTCTCAAGAAATTCTATTGTTTTAGGAAATACTGTAGCAAATGATCTTGGAGGAGCCGTAGTTGGTGATAATGTTAAAGTTATGATTGTTGACGATGAGGTTTTTGATACCACTCTTGAAGCAGATGCAAAAAAATATTCACTTCATGAAGAAAATGCCAAATATCATCCTAAACTAGTTTCTATTGGTGAGACGTCATATCCTGTTCTAAAAGGATTTGATGAAGCACTAGCAAAAACATCTGTTGGTGATAAATTAACAGTTGAAGTTACACCTGACAAAGGTTTTGGTGCAAGAGATTCCGGTAAAGTTAGAATGATTCCACTTAGAAAATTAGGTGAAGATGCAGAAAAAGTTTCAGTAGGTGATTCAATTGAAGTTGATAATAAAAGAGGAATTATTCGTTATATTGGATCTGGTAGAGTACAAATCGATTACAATCATAGATACGCAGGAAAAACAATTCTATTTGATGTTAATGTACTCAAATCACTTGATTCACCAAATGATAAAGTTGATGCAATTCTAAAAGAAAGACTTCCAGTTGAAGATACCAAAATTACTTTTGATTTAAAAGATAAAGAAGGAAGTATTACAATCCCTGAAGAAATTTTACGTGCAGATGGTTTACAAATTATGAAACACTTTATCCAAATGGATATTTTCAAATTTGTTAGTACATTAGAAAAAATTAGTTTTGTTGAAACTCATATCAACAAACAAGCATCTGCAAAGAAACCTGAAACAAAGAAACCTGAAACAAAGAAACCTGAAACAAAGAAACCTGAAACAAAAGAAAAAACTGCTTAAATTAAATTACTTTAGTACTTTTTGCAAGATTTAATGCTACTTTCCTAGTCATTTTAATTTCTTTTAAAATTGTATATCGTTCTGGTCTTAATTCTTGTGCAATCATTAATGCCTCAATAATCATATCTGATTCAATTCCAATTTGTTTTGCTGTAGTTGGAGCACCTACATCTTTTAATGTTTTAATAATTTTTTTCCAATCTTGCCCTTGTAATTTTGCCATCATTATAGATCCAATTCCACATTTTTCTCCATGAAGTCCAATTCCTGGTGCAATTTTATCAAGTGCATGTGAAATAAGATGTTCTGCACCCGAACATGGTCTACTACTTCCTGCAATACATGATGCAACTCCTGCACTAATCAATCCCTCCACAATTACACGTGCATCTAACCCTTTCTTTGCAAATTCTGATGAATTTTCCATAACAATTTTAGCACTCATCATTGCTAAATCTGCTGCATATCTTCCATAGTACTCTTTTTTCTTTTTGTGTCCTAATTGCCAATCTTTTACAGCTATAATGTTTGCAATGAGATCCCCACAACCACTAGCTAACAATTTTGCTGGTGCTTTTTTAATTATATCAATATCTACAAAAACTCCCATTGGTGCAGATGCTATAATTGAATGAGGTTTGTCACTTTTTACAGAAACAAATGGACTTGCCATTCCATCATGTGATGCAGCTGTTGGTAAACTTACAAATGGTATCGATAAATTATATGAAATTAATTTTGCAGTGTCTACAGAACGACCACCACCAATTCCTACAATTAAATCAGAATTATCTTTTTTAACATCTTTTTCAATTTTATTAATTGATTTAATCTGATTATCTATTGATGTATGCCAAATATATTGAATTTTTTTCATCTTTAATGATTTTTCCACTTTAATTTTTAACACTTTTTGAACATTTTTACCACAAATTAGCGAAACCTTTTTTGGCTTATTTAATGACTTTAGAAATTTTCCAAAATCTCCTATATTTTTCTCACCTATTTCTATAAGTCTGGGTAATTCCATTGTGTGTGATTGCATGCGATCCTCATTTTTTATCATTATTTATCATTTCAAAGGATCAAAAAGTTATTTAAAAGGGTGACATGACATTTACTTTATCTAAAAAGGTGTATTTTGTCAAATAACGTTGAAGAAAAAATTTTGCATGGGACTACCACTGTAGGTATCAAGGCAGTAGATGGTGTCGTATTATGTGCAGATATGAGAGCTAGTGCAGGATATTTTATAGCAAATAACAATACTATGAAAATACAACAAATTGACCTTCATGCAGGCTTAACCTTGGCCGGTGGAGTTGCAGATGCACAAAATATTGTAGATGTTTTACGATATCATTCTAATTTACATAGAGTAGATAAACAAAATTCAATATCTATTCATTCTCTTGCTAGACTTTGTTCCTTAATTTTCCATCAAAATAGAGGATATCCATTCATGGCTGATATTTTACTTGGTGGTTATGATGCAAATGGTCCTGCATTGTTTAATGTTGATATGTTTGGCTCTGTTGAAGAAAAATCTTATGTTACAACTGGTAGTGGATCACCAGTAGCTTATGGTTTACTAGAAGAAGAATATAGAAATGACCTCACAGTTGAAGAGGCAAAAAAAATAGCTTTACGAGCTGTTAAAGCTGCAATTGTTAGAAACATTGGAACTGGTGATGGAATAAACATCTCAGTAATGGACAAAGATGGATTCCGTCTATTAACCGATGAACAAAAGAAAGCAGTTATCGAACTTTAGTGATTTAATGCAAAGAAAACAACCTCCAAAAGAATTACCTCCTAGCAGCCAGAATATAATGGCAACCATACTGCAAAGTATGCCCAAAGAAGCAAGCATTACAAAAATAGAATATGAAGGACCAAGAATTGCACTTTATACAAATTCACCTAGATATCTATTAGAAAATAATGAAACAATTTCAAAACTTGTGAATATAATTAAAAAACGAATTGTGATCAGAACTGATGAATCTATAAGAAAACCAGAAGCTGAATGTAGAAAAATTATTGCAGAACATGTCCCAAAAGAAGCAAATCTACAAGCAACTCTGTTTGATACTTCTACTGGTGAAGTTTCAATTGAAGCAAAAAGACCTTGGTTACTACAAAGAAATGCCAAAGAATTCAATCATGCTGATCTAACTGAAAAAATTGGATGGAGATTAAGAATTCGAAAAGCTACTACGATACCATCACGAACTATTCAAACAATTAATGCAACTCTAAAACAGGCTTCTGCTGAACGAAGTAAACAAATGAAACAAGTAGGCGATGATATTTTTAGACCTCGTTTATCCCAAAGAACTGAAGTATCTCTTCACACTCTTGGTGGTTTTGGTCAAGTAGGTAGATCTTCAATGTTGTTATCAACTCCAGAAAGTAAAATTTTAGTTGATTGTGGAATTAATCCTGGTGCACGTTCACCAATGGATTCATACCCAAGACTAGATTCATTAGATATTACATTAGATGATCTTGATGCTGTAGTAATTGGACATGCTCATTTAGATCATACAGGATTTTTACCTGCATTATGCAAATATGGTTACAAAGGTCCAATTTATTGTAGTGAACCAACATTACCTATGATGAATCTAATTCAATTGGATGCAATCAAAGTTGCAGCAGCACAAGGTAGAACCCCAATATATGCAGAAAGAGATGTCAAACAAGTTATGCGACAAACAATTACCCTACCATATGGAACTGTTACTGATATTTCACCTGACATCAAATTAGTTCTTGCTAATGCAGGACATATTCTTGGTTCAGCATTATGTCATTTTCATATTGGAAATGGAGATCATAATTTTGTATATTCAGGAGATATTAAATTTGGAAAAAGTATTCTATTTGAAGCTGCAAGTTGGAATTTCCCAAGAGTAGAAACATTACTGATTGAAAGTACTTATGGTCTTAGAGAAGATGTTCAACCAACTAGACAACAAGTAGAATCTTCTTTTATCAATGCAGTAAACAACACTCTAGCAGATGGAGGTAAAGTTTTGATACCAATTCCAGCAGTTGGACGTGCACAAGAAATTATGATGGTAATTGATCACTATATGAAATCTGGTGAAATGGTTGAAGCACCAGTATTTACTGAAGGTATGATTTCTGAGGCATCAGCAATACATGAATCTTATCCTGAATATCTTGCAAGAGAATTAAAACAGAAAATTTTAGAAACAGATGATAATCCATTTGATTCTGAATACTTTACAAATATTGAACATGCAGATGCTAGAGAAGAACCAATGAGAGAAAATTCACCGTGCATTATTTTAGCAACATCTGGAATGTTAGAAGGTGGACCTGTTTTAGAATATTTCAAAAATATTGCTCCAGATCCAAAAAATAAAGTCTTGTTTGTTTCTTACCAAGTAAATGGAACTATGGGAAGACGTGTGCTTGATGGTTCTAAACAAGTTTCGATGTTAGGTAAAGAAGGTAAAATTGAAGTTGTTTCTGTTGGCTGTGGCGTTGAAAAACTAGATGGATTCAGTGGACATAGTGATTACAATCAATTAATGTCATTTGTACAAAGATTAAGACCAAAACTTCGTCGTGTTTTAGTTAATCACGGTGAACGTTCAAAATCAGAAAACCTTGCTATGAATATTCGAAGAACATACAAACTACCTGCTCATTACCCTCAAGTTCAAGAAGCAATAAAATTATTTTAAATCGTATTCTGGTTTCCAGATCTTTATACTAGATGGAGTAACAATAATTCTCTCTTCACCTAACCTTGCAATATCTGCATCTGCTGTTTTAGCAATTGAATACAATTCTTCCACCACTTTACGCAATTGGTCCACATCCTTTTGTGCTAATGGTGTGACTCTAAGAATTAGGATTATTCCTTTTTTGATATCTTCTTTGATAGAGTGAACATCACTACTATCCCTAATTGTTATTGCCTTTAGATATGTGGGATTCTCTTGCTTTTGCATTATGATTGAAAAAAGACCTACTCCTTCAAAAACTCTTCCTTAGTTTTAACTAATTTTTTTCATTTTTTATGCCTACATTCTAAATTGAATATAAGATTCTTCTTCTGCACTTTGAGAACCTACTTCTTCAACTAAATCATTATCTTTGATAGAAACAATTGCTTGTTCGTCATTTGGTGCATCTGAATATCTTAAAGTTATAGATGATGCAAATTCTAGATGTTCTTTTGCATTAGAGCCACGTAAAATTGAAACAGGTCCTACAAAGTCTTTAGCTTCAAGTAATATATCACCTGGTAATGCAATTGCTTTTATCATTTCATTTTCATCTTTATTTCTTCCAACAATAAATTTAGTTTTTCCATCTAATCTAAAGTGTCTTCCAATTTTTAAAAGATCAATGTCATTTATTGTTGGATTTTTTGTATGTGAAAACAAATCTTTAGCTTTAATTCCAAAGTGTGGTTCTGTTAACAAACAACCACCACCTGCATTAGGTGGATTTTCAATTCCATATTTTTCTGCCATATCTAATTGGTTTCTTCTTGTTCTTCCGCTAATCATTCCAAGATTTTCTCTTTTGATTAAACCATCTTTTTCAGGATCTGTTTCTGGCAATAACGCAGCTGATAATGGTCTTACAATTTTTCCAATTAAATCTGATTCTTTTTCAATTGTTTTTAATGCAGGTGCATGTTGACTCATAGGTCTTTGTCCTAATACTTCACCTGAAATAATAAATTCTGCACCAATTTCTTCCATGTGTTTTTTTGCAGCATCAAACATCATGGATCTACAATCAATACATGGATTGAATCCTGCACCAATTCCATGTTTTGGATGTTTTAACATTTCAATATATTCATCACCAAGATAAACTGTTTTTAGATTTACATCAAGATCATCAGCTCTTTCTCTAATTTCAAAGCCACACCCTCGCCCACAATCAAAATCACAAAATGGAGTTTTTATTGCAACTGCAGAAACATCAAAACCTTGTTCTTGCATCATTTTAATTGCAAGTTGACTATCTAAACCACCTGAAAGTAGTGCAACTACTTTCTTCTTCTTTTCTTCAGTCACGATAAATATTTTTTAAAATTCCTTATACAAAGTTTGCATCATACATAAATTGAGAATACACAATATTTTATTATGAAACAACGCAGAAAAAATCTTCTAAAATATGCCAAAAAGATTGATTGTGATACTTTAGTAACATTTGAGCCTGAAAATCTATTCTATATGACTGGTTTTTGGGGTGAGGCTATTGGATTACTTGAAAAAAATGGAAAAACAACCATTATTGCTCCAGAACTTGAAGTTGGAAGAGCAAAAGATGAATCCGAAGATTGTAATGTAATAACTGCTGAACGTGGTTCTGGACTAATTTCTACTCTAATAGAAAAAATAAAGAAAAATCATGTATGTACTGATTGCCAAAATTATTCAACCATGCTAAGTCTAAAAAAATCAATTAAATATTTGAAATCTTCTACAGAACCATTTTACGATGCTAGAATAATAAAAGATGAAAAAGAAATCAAAATCTTGAAAAAAGCTTCTAAAATTATTGATGAAATGTTTGATATTTGTGCAAAAAAAATGAAAATTGGACAAAAAGAATCAGAATTACAAACAATTTTGATGACTTATGCCATGGAACAAGAAATGTTTGATACTGGTTACAAATCTACACTTAATCCATTAATTATTGCTGGAGGTCCAAATGGTGCACTTCCACATGCTCAAGTAAGCAATAGGAAATTCAAAAAAGGTGATCTTGTAGTAACTGATCTGACATTAAGATACAAAGGATATGTTTCTGATGCAACTAGAACCTTTGGACTAGGAAAAATTTCTTTACAAGCTAATGAGGCATATGAAATTGTTAAAGAATCACAAAAACTAGGTCTTCAATCTGTTAAACCAAATATTGATTGTAAAGATGTTGATTTTGCATGTAGAAAATATATTGAAGAAAAAAATTATGGTCAATATTTTATACATTCAACTGGACATGGAATTGGATTGGAAGTACATGAATTTCCAACTGTTTCTTATCGAAGCAATACTAAATTAAAAGAAAACATGGCAATTACTATAGAGCCTGGAATTTATATTGAAAATAAATTTGGAATTAGAATAGAAGATTCACTTATTGTAAAGGATAGACCAATTATAATGCATAAATTTACAAAAGATCTACTAATAATCTAAATCTAATCGTAAAAGTCTACGATGTTTATGATATACTTTGATTCAGGATTATTTGATTCAATTTCTTTAGAATCTATATTTACATTCCAATCATAATTAATATCATCACCTTTATCCGATTTAAAATTTAATATAACTTGATATTCTTCTAAATTGATATTTTTTACGACTACATGTATTCTAGTATTTCTATCATCAAATATTTTTTTATCCGGATATTCTTCATTTATTTTATTTTCAATTGCATCTTTTACATTTAATCCTGATTCATTGGGACCGTTATACTGCATCAAAATATCTACTACAATTTGTTCCTCTTCTGAAAAATCAATTAAAAAATTATCCAGATGTTTTTCTGTTAATACTCCGTTTGCACTGATCACAATCAATGCTATTCCTGCTAGATAAAGCGGTGCTCTTTTTTTAAGAAAAGCTTTAAGATTATTCTTTTTTGGCTTTTCTTCTTCTTTTTTATCTTTTTTACCCACTTTAATCCCTGTAAATCATTAATAATTTGAAGTTATTATTAACTAAACTCCTCATCATAAATTTTCAAAATCAATTTTAATCTTCTTTGATTAGTGATTTGATATTTGCAATATTTTCAGAATTCAATTCAATTTCTTTATGTTTTACTAAAACATGTTCTGTAACCAGTGACATTAATTCTTCTACACTTTCTGTTGATGCTGACCAATTACAATCTTTTCCTGCATCCTTACAACTAATTGATTTTACCATAATTATTTGATTTTTTATGATTATTTAGGAAATTCGTTAATTGTCATGCCTGTATTTTGAAAAATATGTTATTTTTTTAATATTTTCTCATAATAAGTTCTATCTGACTATTGACTTTTTTACTTGATTCATTTACTGTAATTATTGAATATTAATTGTATTTTTTCATCTTGTGATTTTAAACAAAATAATATTGAAGAAAAAGAGTTTCTAAAACATTTGAATGAACAACATTCTGATGAAATATTAAAAATTTCTAAAAAAGAAAATATATCTATCAAAGCAGTAGAAATGATTAGTATATCAAACTCAACTGTATTTATTAATTCTAATTAAAATAAAAAGAGAAAAATGAGAAGAGGTAAAGGGACTAAAATGACTTGTTTTCTTCTCATTTCTATGATCGGTTATTGTTATTTTACTAAATACGCATAATAAGAAATTGGTACATTTAATGAATGAGTTAGAAAAAAATAAAATTAAAAATTTTTTAGTTATTTTTACCAGTCAAAATTAAAACTTGCCATGGGAATATTATGTTTCCATTCTTTTTTGTATATTGTAGAGTTTTTTCTTTAACTGAATTTTTGAATTCTTTACGTTTTGAATAATCTAATGCATTTATTTTTTCTTTTAGGGGTTTTGCAACGTATTTGATATAATTTTTCCAATAATCTTCAAATTTTCCTGGATTGTAATTAAAAATAAATTCTTTAACCACAATATTTGAGAATCCTGCTTTTGTAACTTCTATTTTTAATGCAGACTTGGTACCAAATCTATCTAAATTCGGTGTTCCAGGTGGAACATAATCTGGTATATGTTCTGTAGCAGAATCTAAAATACTACTAAAAAATGGAACATTTTCTTTACTACCATGAACAGATATTCCTATTGTTCCAGATTTTTTGAGGCTATTTTTCATATTTTTTAATGCTTTTTGTGAATTAGGAAAAAAAAATAATGCATATTGACAAGTTACTACATCAAATTTTTTTGAAAAAGTAAAATTTTCTGCATCAGTATTTATAAAATCTAAATTTTTAGTTTTTTTATTCCATTTTTTTGCAATTTTAATTGCAGTAGTTGATGTATCAATTCCAACTGTATACCCTAATTTACCAATTCTTTTTTGTATTTGTTTTGTTACGACCCCAGTTCCACATGCGACATCTAGTACTAAATTATTTTTATTAATTTTTACTAAATCAATTAGTTTTTTTGTACTTTGAAATGGTCCTTTATTTACACTAGCCCATCTCTTATGATATCTTGGAGCAACTTCATTCCAAATTTTCATATTTCTTTGTTTATATTCTGAATGAATAACTTTCATTTTAGTTTTAGTTCAATTTGTTTTCTTATAATTTTTGCAATTTTTTCTTTTTTCATCCAACCTGAAACAATACTCTTTTTTGAATCTATAATGACTATTTGATTATTTTGAGTATTTTTTTTATATCTAGATGTTCCAATATCATTTGCTATGATTATATCTGATGATGATTCTTTCAATTTCTTTTTACCTGATTTAATTAATTGAGCATTTGTAACATTTGTCTCTGCTTTGAAACCAACTAATAAAATATTTTTTTGTATTTTTTTAATCTGATCTATAATTTTAGGAGCTTTTTTGAGACTAATTGTGATATGTGCCTTTGAACTTTTTATTTTTTTCTTATTTGGATTTTTAGGAATATAATCAGATATTGCAGCAGCCATAATTACAACATCATATTTCTTTTTTAATTCTTTTTTTACAACATTATACATTTCCTTACTTGATACAACATCTATGATTTTTGCACCTTTTGGTGGTTTTTCATTACCTGGTCCATAAACAAATGTAACTTTTGCACCAGCAGAAACTAATTCTGTTGCCAAACTTACTCCTGTTTTACCAGAACTTTGATTTGTGATTGCTCTAATAGGATCTATTTGTTCAACTGTAGGTCCAGCAGTCATCAAAATTTTTTTCCCATGTAATTTAGATGATAACCCAAATTTCTTTAAAACAAAATCTAATACTTCTTCTGGTTCTGATGCTTTTGCTTTACCCTCTATCATATTCGGTGACATAAAATCTATTTTATTTTTTAGGAATGAAATATTTTTTTTAACTGCTACATTTTCATACATTGATGCATGCATTGCCAAAGCCATCAAAATTGGTGTTTTTGAACCAAATCCTACAGTAAGTACTGTTGAAATGGGTGTATCATCAATTCCATTTGCAAGTTTTCCTAATGTATTAGCAGTTGCTGGATACACAATAATAAGATCTGATCTTTTATAATCTGCAATACTGATATGTTCTAGTTTACCTGTTAATTTTGTAATAACATCATTCCCTGTTGCCCATTTCATATAATCCGGCTGAATCATTTTTGTTGAAGCACCACTCATTACACACGTAACTTTTGCACCATGTCTCATTAGTAATCTTGCAAGTTCAATTGATTTGTATGCTGCAACACTTCCAGCAACACATAGCACAATTTTTTTATTAGAAAGTTCTGTTCCTTTTGATTCTACAATGTCTAATGATGGATGTTCTAACTTTCTTTTAGACAATTTCTTTCCTCAATTCATTATATTCAGTTTCGTCCATTTGAAATTCATTATTATCTGCTGGAAAAGTTTGTTCTTTAACTTCTGTTACATATGATTTTACTGCATTTCTTATTTCTTCAGATAAATCCAAATATCTTTTTGCAAATTTTGGTTTTATTTTTTCAAATAATCCTAACATATCATGAACAACTAGAACTTGTCCATCACAATCTTTTCCTGAACCAATTCCTATTGTTGGTACAGAACTTTTTTCTGTAATGATTTTTGCAACTTGACTTGTAACCATCTCTAAAACCATACTAAATACGCCTGATTCCACTATTATTTTAGCATCTTCAATTAGTTGAATTGCATTTTCTCTTGTTTTTCCTTGAACTGAGTATTTTTCAGCAGTTTGTGGTAATAATCCTAAATGACCCATAACAGGTATTTTTAACTCTGTAATTGATTTTATTATTTTAGCAACATCTTTTCCACCCTCTAATTTTACTGCATCAGCACCCGCTTCAATTAGTTTTAATGAATTTGTAATTGCATCTTCTTTAGTTTTATACGAATTAATTGGTAAATCTGATACAATTAATGAATTTTTTTTTGCATTTTTTGCAGCCGTTGTAAATCTAATCATATCTTCCATAGTCACTGAAGTTGTATCTTCATATCCAAGCATAACCATTCCTGCACTATCTCCTACAAGAATTACATCTACTTGATCACATAACGTCACCATTGTAGAATCATATCCTGTTAAAACAGTAATTTTTTCCTTTCCTTTCATTTCTGTAATATCTTTGATCGTCTTATGCATTTTTTGCTCTCCTCTGTAAATTTTTTCTAATTTCTAAAATTGATAATTTAAGATTTTTTTTATTACTATATGTAGAAGATTTTTTTATTTTCTTTTTAGATTCAATAACAAGTAATTTCATAGCACGTGTTACATTATCTACTATTGTAATATCTGCAGCTTCAGAAGTTCTGGAAAGTGGATTTAAATCAAATGTAATAATTTTTTTCTTTGCTTTTTTTAAGGCAATTGTTCTATCACCATCTTCTAAAGGAACTAAAACAACATCTGCTGAAAATATTCCATTTTTATCAACTATTCTTCTTGCACTATCAATTCCTAATAATCTTGTGGATGATTTTTTATTTAATCCTAAAATCTCTTTTGCACCTGATTTTTTTAGAATTTTAGTAATTGCTTTTTTACGTTTTTCACTAGAATAAAATAAATTAACTTCAATTTTTGAATTTGTATTTTTTGCTAATTGAATTATTTCTTTAGGGCATAAGGCTGCAAAATTACCGTTAACGGAAATTACAGAGTTTTCTGCATTTTTCAGCATAAATGCCGCTGCTTTTATTGCCTCTTTAGCCGATTTTGAGGTTTTTTCACCAATAAGATAATCAAAAGCTTCCCCTCTACCATGAGCCAAAAGCCCTTCTTTAGCAACTAAATTATTATCAAATCCATTAACTAATTTTTCACGAATTAAAAGAGAATTTAATCTTGGATGTGATTTAGGAATTATAGTCATATTTTTTTATTAATTATAAAGAACTCTTGCTCCTACATCATCTAATTCTGATTTTATAATTATTCCATCAGAATATTTTTCTAAAATTTCTAAAACTTTATTTTCATTTTCTTTTGGAATCATTGAAAAAATTGTTTCTCCAAATAATGCAATTCCACATTTAATATTATTTTTAGATAATTCATTTACTACTTTTTGCATCCTTGGTGTCATAACATCTACATATTTTGCAAATTCTAAAGACATTTCTTGAAAATGTTCATAATTTTTCGATTCTAATAATTTTTTTACCATTTTTCCTCCAAGACCATTAATTTGTGGTAATCTTTCTTTGATGAATTTACTTGTTGAAATTGGAGAAAAACATATTATAATTATAGAAATTTTATTTAAATTAATTTTTTGAACATGTCCGATACCTGGTGCTCCTGGTTTATCTCTAATTTCAAATCCACCATGATATGATGCTAAAACATCTCCTAATCCAGTTTTACATTCTATCTCAACATCATGTGCTATTTGTGCAACTTTAATTTTAGATAATTTACATTCTAATGCATCATTTAATGCAATAGATAATGATAATGCAACTGCTGCACTAGAACCAAATCCATACCCAACTGGAATATCAATTTCATGTATAACATCTACAAATTTTTCTTTTATAGGAAATTTACTGAGAATTACTTCAGAGACTTTCATATCTCCTGATTCAAATCCATTTACTTTGATTGTAAAATTTGAAATATCATGTTTAGTTTTGTTTCTAATTGTAACTGTAGTCTTAACACCCTTTTGTATGGAAAATCCTGCACCTAACGAACCTAATTGTTTTGAATTCTCTTTATTTAATTCGGCTTTGAAAAAACCTGTAATGTGTGCTGGACAAAATGCTGTTACCATTATGATCAAATTTCATATATTTGGAAAATATTAATACTTGGCTTAAATAATATAAATTAGTATAAATTGACTACATTCACACGACGCCTACAAAAGATTGGAAGTAGTATTCTTGTTTCTCTTCCAAAAGAATGGATTGATGCAAATAATCTGAAGAAAAGCAATCAAGTTGAAATTGAAACAAATCAAAATAATCTATCAATTCGAACACAACTAAACAAGAGACCCTCAAAAGAAGTTGTAATTCCATATCCATTATCAAAAGGTGAGGGTATTGTTCCAACAATTACTGGTGCATATCTCTTAGGATTTGATATAATTAGAATTGTTGGAAAATCTTCTATTTCAATTACTGATAGAGAAAGTGTTCGTGGTTCTATGAGAAAATTAGTTGGACTAGAAATTATTGATGAAGATGCAGCAAATATTTCTGTTCAATTTTTACTTGATGAGACATCAATAAATCCACAAAATATCTTAAAACGAATGAGTTCAATTGCACTTGGAATGTTTAATGATGTAGTATTAGCTTTAAAAAATGGAGATAAAACAAATCTTGAAGCAGTAGCAAATCGTGACGCTGAAATTAATAGACAATATTTTCTTCTTGTTAGATTAATCCGAAGTACTATAATGGATACTAGATTAGCAGGTATTTTTAATCTAGAAAATATTGATATTCTTGATTATAGAATTGCTGCAAATACCCTTGAAATTGCAGGTGACACTGTTGTAGAATTATCTAAATCATTAATCAAATCAAATCTATCTAAAGTAGAATTAAAAAAATTATATGATTTTGCAAAAGATATGGAAGAAATACAAATTAAATCAATTGATTCATTTATTTCTAATAATAGAATGCTTGCAATTAATGCAATTACATTACAAAAAACTAATTCTATAAAAATCTCTAAAATTCGTTCTTCTTTAGAAAGTGAAAAACAAATTTCTCTTGTATTATTTGATCTTATCTATATGTTTGAGAAAATTTTACAATCTTGGTCTGATATTAGTGATCTAGTTAAACCAAGTTACCAGTAAAATATTATTATATTTTTTAGATACTACTAAAATAATAATTATAATAATTTTTTCTTTGCAGCATAAATCATTACTGCACAAATTGTTTTTGAATCAATAATTTTTCCAGATTTAATCATTGCAACTAATTTTTTAATATCCATTTTTACAACCGTGATAAATTCATCATTATCTAATTTTAAATCAAATTTCTTTTTTGTTCCTGATGCTACAAAAATGATAATTTCTTCCTTGTTATACCCTACTGAAGGGAAATATGAGATTAATTTAGTCATTTTTTTGGCTTCATAACCGGTTTCTTCAATAATTTCCCTATATGCACAATCAATTGGTTTTTCCCCTTTTTCCAAAGTACCAGCTGGAATCTCTAGAATATACCCATGTGGAAATCGATGTTGTTTTACTAACAACACTTTACCTTTTTCATCAAATGCAAGCATTGCAGCTGCACCTGGATGTTCAATAACTTCTCTTCTAACTTTTCTATGTTCAACTTTCATATAATATGCATTTATTTCAAATAATTTCCCTTTGTA
>JAONQT010000016.1 GCA_028448965.1 Candidatus Nitrosopumilus sp.
CTACTGAAACTAGAGACACCATATTCATTGGTAAAAAACCATTGATGGCATATGTGACATCAACGCTAATTCAATTAGCAAATGTACCATCCGTCAACATTAAAGCTAGGGGACTCAGCATAGGTCGTGCTGTAGACGTAGCTCAAATTGTTGCACGAAAAACTGAAAATGCAGGATATTCTATTGGGAATATCAAAATTGATTCAGAATCTTTGGAATCAGAAGATGGTAGAACACGTAATGTTTCAACAATAGAAATTGAAGTAAAGAGAAACGCACAATAATTGAACTTTACTTAAAATTTTTTATTTTCTTTTCGTAATCTTATATTTTGTTTCCATTTTTTTAAATTTATCTAATTCTACTAAATTATTGAATTGATCAAAGTTTACTACTTTTTGTTTATATTTTGAAGTTGTTCCTTTAGTTTTTAATTCTTGTAAAATATTCATAGTTGCAAATGTATTTGCAAATAATACTGATAACGGGTATAGAACTATCTTAAATCCAATTTTGTTTAATGTTTGTGCTGAATTCATTGGTGTTGCTCCTCCTTCAATCATATTTGCAACTAAAGGTGCCTTGATCTCTTTTCCAATTTTTTTCATTTCATTTAATGTTCTTGGAGCTTCAATGAATATTGCGTCAGCACCTGTTTTTTTATTTTGAAGTCCTCTTTCAATTGCTTTATCTAGTCCCTCTGTTGCTCTTGCATCTGTTCTGGCAACAATGATAAAGTCTTTATTTTCACGTGCATCAATAGCAGCACCCAATTTTTCTGTGTATTCTTCTTGCGGTATGACTTCTTTTCCCTGCATATGTCCGCATCTTTTAGGCCATTTTTGATCTTCTAGAAATATTCCTGCTGCACCTGCAGATTCTAGTTCTTTTACTAATTTCCAAACACTTAGTGCATTACCATAACCTGTATCTGAATCAACAATAAGTGGAACTGAAACTGCATTTGATATTCTCCTTGCGTTATCAACTGTTTCAGTTGCACCAATAAATCCATAATCTGGCATTCCAAACAGTGTTGCTGATGTTCCATATCCTGTTTGAAACATAGCATCAAATCCAACCTTTTCTGCAATCTTTGCTCCAATTGCATCATATACACCTGGTATGACAAGAGATTTTTTTGATTTTATCATACTAGATATTTTTTTCATAAATTTCTATTTTTTTTGAATTATTTATTAATTTTTTATTATTCTATTTTGATCTTCTTACCCTTCTTCTTTGTATTTCCCTCCTCTACTTTTTTACCATTCATTTTATCTAATTCATCTTGAAGAAATTTTTTATATTTTTGAGTTTCCTCATGTGTCATATTTGTTATATTTGAACTTAGAATGGATCCCATTGATGAAATTTTTTCAAGTAAATCTAATGCAACAAATCTTCCAACGTTTCCTAATCTGAAAAGAACCTCTAATTGTTTTTTAACAATATCATTAATCTTATCAACATCCTGTGCTGTTTCCTTACCTTGTTTTGTTAACTGATACCTACCATCTTTTGTTTCTTCAATTAATTTCTCATCTAGTAATCTACCTAATAATGGATAGATTAATCCTGGAGATGGTTTCCAAATTCCATTACTTTGTTCTACAGCATAATCAATAATTTCTTTTCCAGTGTATGTTTTTTCTTTTAATAATTCCAATATGAAATATCTTGAAAATCCTCTTGGCACTGAACTTCCTACTCTTTGAAACCATTCAGAAATCATCACTAGTGATATCACTAGTGATATATTTTAATATTTCTGAATATGACTGACAATACTTCATATTTAACCCAGAAATACTTCTTTTGTATTAAAATGGTTAATTCTCTCGAATTTGATTTGATTATTTGTGGTTCTGGTCTTGCAGGATTAAGGGCTGCAATTGAAGCAGCAAAAAAAGGTCCAAATCTAAAGATTGGAGTTGTTTCTAAAGTACAAGTGATGCGTTCCCATTCTGTTTCTGCAGAAGGTGGAACTGCAGCAGTACTTTTTGAAGATGAGGGTGATACGATTGAATCTCATGTTTATGATACTGTGAAAGGAAGCGACTTTCTTGCAGACCAAGATGTTGCAGAACGACTTTGTGTTGAAATGCCAAAACAAATACATCAATTGGATCATTGGGGAATGCCATGGTCTAGAAGAGATGATGGTAGAATTGATCAACGAAATTTTGGTGGCTATAGTTTTCCTAGAGCAACATACGCATCTGATAAAGTTGGTTTTTATGAAATGCAAACTTTGTACGACACATGTCAGAAATATGATAATATTGAATATCTTAACGAATGGTTTGTAACATCAATTATTCATGATGGTAAAAAATTCAAAGGTGTCACTGCAATTGAATTATCATCTGGTAATTTTTACACAATTAAAGGAAAAGCCCTAATCATTGCAACTGGCGGTGCTGGACGTTTGTATAGCTTTTCAACTTATGCTCTATCTTCAACTCCTGATGGATTGGATATGGGATTCCGTGCCGGTATGGCATTAAAGGATATGGAGTTTGTACAGTTTCATCCAACTGGAATTTTACCTTCTGGAATATTGATTACTGAAGGTGCAAGAGGTGAAGGTGGATATTTGCTTAATAACAAAGGAGAGAGATTTATGAAAACTTATGCTGCTGGAAAAATGGAATTAGCTCCACGTGATATTGTTTCAAGATCTATTATGACTGAAATTGAACAAGGTAATGGATTCAAACATGAAACTGGAGTTGATTGTATGAAACTTGACATTAGACATCTTGGTGATGAAAAAATTAAAGAAAAATTAGGTGGAATTAGAGAAATTTCAATAAAATTTTCAGGAATAGATCCTGCTAAAGATTTGCTTGACATTAGACCTGTTTGTCACTATATGATGGGTGGATTACATACTGATATTGATGGTGCAACTGAAATTCAAGGTGTTTGGGCAGCTGGCGAGGCAGCATGTAACAGTGTTCATGGTTCAAATCGTTTAGGTGCAAATTCTACTTCAGAATGTATTGTATGGGGAAAAATTACTGGTGAACTTGCAGCAGAATACGCTATGAATAACAGTAATGATGGTGAATGGCCTCATCATTTAGTTACTTTGGAAGAAAAAAGAATCTTTGATGGGATATTTAGAGGAAATGGAGATGTAAATCCATATGAAATTAGACAAGAACTTACTGATACTTTGAATGATAAAGCATATGTTTATAGAAATGAAACTGATCTTGTTGATGGTTTAAAGAAAGTTCGTGAATTAAAAAAACTAGCTTGGAAACACGTTGATGATAAAGCAAAAGAATACAATACTAATTTTGCAAATGTAATGGAATTAGATTCTATGTTTAGAGTTGCTGAAGTTCTTTTAGTTGGTGCTATTAATCGTAAAGAATCTCGTGGTGCACATTCAAGAACTGATTACCCTAAACGTGATGACGCTAATTTCTTATACCACACACTTGCATATTATGATCCAATTGAACCAATCATGAAAACACATCCTGTAACCATTACTAAATATCAACCAGTGGAGAGAAAATACTAGATGACTAAAGATGAAAATAATGGTGGTATCAAAAGAATGGTTAACCCTAATCGTTTTGGAATTGAACGTATTGCATATTTGTTAATGCGTTTAACTGGATTGGGATTACTAGGTTACTTTATTGCACATGTCTATGAAACAAGTAATATTTTACGAGGCAGAATGGGCTGGGATGATTTTCTAGCAATGACTCAAACCACTGAGGGACATATCTTTTTAGTACTTGTAATTGGAATGTGTGTTTTTCATACTGGAAATGGAATTAGAATTATGTTGGGCCATGGTGGTGTCGGTGTAGGTAAACCTGCTAGACCTGATTATCCATATGATCCAGCATCTCAAAATTATAGACATAAAATAGGAATTTACTCTTCCATTGTTCTTGCAGCAGCTGCAATGATGTATGGAATGGCAGTAATGTTTGGTGAATAAAATGAAAGAAAGTACAATAATGAAAATACACTATGGAACTGCTTTAGCATCAGTTGGTTTAGTTGCAGTTCATATTTTGATGCGTCTAACAACCGGATTTGCCGATTCTTTATCATATGAAAATGTTTTAGCTAATTATCGATCTGTTCCATATGTTATAATGCTTGAATTAATCTTGATTCTACTTGCCGTACATGGATTTAATGGATTAAGAGTTATCTTGTTAGAATTAAAACAAGGCAGGGTATATGAGAAAGCCATTTCGTATGGTTGTGTAGTGGGAATGATGATATTAATTGGATATGGCTCAAGAACAATTATCATGACAAATATGGGGATGGTATAGAGATGGCCCAAGTATCTAGTACTGCAGATGAGCAAGCACCAAATCTATTATCTACATCAAAATCTGTTTTACTAAAAATTTCTAGATTTAATCCTGAATCTGATGATTCAAGTAAATTCATGGAATTTAGTATTCCTTATCAAAAATGGACTACTGTATTAGAAGCAATTCTTGATGTCAAAAAACATTTTGATCATTCTGTTGCTGTTCGTTATTCCTGTAGACAAGCTACATGTGGTTCATGTGGTATGTTAATTAATGGAAAACCTAGACTTGCATGTTTTACTAAAATTAGTGAATTGGATTCTGATGTTGTTACAGTTGAACCTATGAATAATTTTCCTGTAATTCGTGATTTAGCAGTTAGATTTGAAAAATTATTTGATAAACATCAAAAAATTAAACCTTATGTAATTCGTGATGATACTGAACTAGAATCAGATCAAAGAGAATTTTTACAATCACCTGAAGAAGTAGAACAGTACATCCAATTTGCTAATTGTATCAAATGTGGATTATGTAATTCTGCATGTCCAACTATGGCTACTGATTCTTCTTTTGTTGGACCTCAGGCATTAGCACAAGCATATCGATATGTTGCTGATAGTAGAGATAAAGGAAATGATGACAGATTAAACATAATAGATGAATCTCATGGTATTTGGAGATGTCACTTTGCTGGTTCATGTAGTCAGGTATGTCCAAAAGGTGTTGATCCTGCAATGGGAATTCAATTCCTTAGAGGATATTTGTTAGGATTTAGAAATTAATCTACTTTTTTAGAAATTAATCTACTTTTTTAGGAACTTCATCTACTTTTTTAGGAACTTCATCTACTTTTTTAGGAACTTCCTGCAATTTTTTAGGATTAGGACTATTGTTAACCTGATTGTTGATTTGTTCTGCCATAAAATGATTTGATACATTCACTTTAACATCTTCTACTCCATCTACCTTCAAAAGATAATCATGAACATCTTGACAAATTTTAAAACCAAATACTGCTGGACAAAAAGGACTAGTTAGATGCAAATCTACCTTGACATTACTATCGCTGATATCTACTTCATCAATTAACTCTAATTCTACAATTGATGTGTTAATTTCTGGATCTACAATCTTTGATAATTCATCAAAAATTTTAACCCTAAGTAATTTGATATCTTGGCTCATGTCGGAAAAACATTTATGCTATATATAACCATTTTACAACCTTAGATGATGTATCGCTCACGACTTGGTACGGATTTGAGTAATATCACTCTAGATTATGTTTCATCAATAGATAATGATTCTGAAATTGCTTTGTATGATATTATTGGAAGTCAAGCTCATACGGTAATGCTACTTGAAAATAAAATTATAACCAAAAATGATGCAAAAAAAATTTTATCTTCTTTAGAGAATTTAAAAAATGAAAAATTTGATTCATCATCTGGAGCTGAAGATATTCATGAATTAATTGAATCTCTAGTAATTAAAAAAGCAGGTATGGCAAGCGGTGGAAAAATGCATACTGCAAGATCTCGAAATGATCAAGTTGTTTTAGATATTCGAATGAAAATTAGAGATGATATTAACATAATTTGTAATTGTCTTTTAGATACAATTGAAGCACTTGTATCTGTATCTAAAAATCATCAAAAAACAATTATGCCATTTTATACTCATCTTCAACAAGCTCAAGCAGGTTTATTTTCTCATTATCTTTTAGCTCAAGCAGATGTTTTATCAAGAGATTTCCAAAGATTGTTTGAAACATTTGAAAGAATTAACCTAAGCCCTCTTGGAGCTGGACCAGTTGGTGGAACAAGTATTACAATTGATAGACACAGTACAGCAAAAATGTTGGGCTTTGATGGTGTTGTTGAAAATTCTCTTGATGCAACAAGTACACGTGATTTTGTAGCAGAATACGTTGCAATGATTTCAATTTTAATGACTAATCTAAGTAGAATTTCTGAAGATTTTATTATTTGGTCAACATCTGAATTTTCTTTTATTGAATTGTCTGATGAATTTACATCACCATCAAGTGTAATGCCTCAAAAAAAGAATCCTGATATTTTAGAATTAACTAGAGGTAAGACTGCAGAAATTATTGGAAACTTAACTGCCATTTTAACTACTGTCAAAGGATTAGCTTCAGGATATGGACGTGATTTACAACAAATTAAATCATCTATTTGGTCAACATCAAAAATATCTATCAGTGCATTAGTAATTATAAAATCAATTATTCTAACTATGAAAATAAATGAAAAACAAATGAAGAAAGTAACAGAATCAAGTAATCTTATTGCACTAGACATTGCTGAGAAATTAGTTCAAGAAGGAATTCCATTTAGAGTAACTCATAAAATTGCAGGTGTTTTAGTTCAATTGGCACATAATTCAAAAAAACCAATTTCAAAATTAACTATTTTAGAAATTAAAAAATCTGTGAAAGGGACTAAAGTAGATCCTAAAATCATATCTAAAATTATTTCAACTACTAATGTTGTTTCATCTCTTAAAGATAGAAAATCATTTGGCTCTTCTGGATATGATGAACAAAAAAGAATGATTTCTGATAGAATTCAAAAAATCAATATTTGGAGGTCTAACATGACTACAAGAGAAAATAAAATTAAATCATCCACAGATGAACTCCAAAAATTAGTTAATGAAATCATTTAGGGAATAAAGAAGACGCGGGTCTAGAGGGATTCGGACCCTCGACAACCGGATTAAAAGTCCGGTGCGCTACCTGGCTGCGCCATAGACCCACAAAAAAAATTGTTTTCGCGTATAATTTAGTCTTTTACAAATCTAGATGTTATGACAGAAACTTTTAATCTAGGATTTTGATTCATAGTACTTGTGCCCTTGTAGTATAGCCCGGTCTAGAATTCGGCCCTGTCACGGCTGAGACGCGTGTTCAAATCCCGCCGAGGGCGCCATTATTTCTAATTATTTAATTTTTTATAGCGATCAAAATTTCTTTTAATCTTAAATTACTGCCAGTTCTATCTTACAAGAATATTAAAATTCAGGCAATTTTAGAGAAATTTATTGTCTGAAGAGAAAAAAGAATCTGAAGTAGAAGTAAAAACCACTAAAGAAACTAAATCTGAAGAACCATCAGCTGAAGAAATCAAAAAAGCTGAAGAAGTAAAAGCTGAAGCAGAATCTAAAATTGCTCAAGAAGCAGCAGCTAAAGTGGAAATAAATGCAAAAGCAGTTGCTGAAGCAGAAACTGCAGTTCAACTAGCTCTTGAAAAAGCAAATGCGGCAAGAGCCGAATTAGAAGCAGCAGCAGAAGAAGAATACAAAGCAATTGCTGCTGAAGTTAAAGCAGATACTGCAAAAAAATCAGATTTCACATTCAAAAGAAAAGGTGAAGAAATTTTTAGAAGAGAGATGGGTGAACCTGAATTTTGGTTAGAAAAGCAGGATAGATTTCCAAGACCTATACTTTCTGCAGATGAACAAGAATCTATTACAAGACAAGCTGAGACACCTCAGGATCAAACTCCAGAATATAATCCACAACATGTTCTTAGTCCAGAATTTGGTGGTGTTTCAAATTATGAACGCGGTGTTGATTCTTTCTTAGATGAATTAAAAGCTAAACTTGCTAAACAAAAAAGTGATCCTGAATCAACTGAAAAAGAAATACTTGCAACAGAAAACGAAATTACATATTTAGAATCAATACATGAAAATTTCTATATTGGAATGAATGTCTTCCGAACAGCAAAAGGTGGACGGGATAAAATTAGTGCATAGGTTGATGATATGGATCACGTAATTTTTGATGTAATGAACGCTAGAGTAACTTTCAAAAATGTTCCAATACATGAATTATCTAAATTTGCTTTCAAAGATGTAGCAGCTGCATCTGAAGCATTTAAAAAAATTGACGGCGTAGATGAATGCATAATTATTCAAACTGCCAGTAGAATTGAAATTTTTACAGTTAGTAATACTGAAACTCTTGATTCTCCTGATGCAAGAAGAGCCGAAGGTAAAACTCTAATTTTAAATCAAGTTAAAGATACATGGATTTCTTTAACTGCATTAGAACAAATTGATATTGATCATTTTGATCAAACTATTGAAGTTTACAAAAGTGATAATGTCTATCTCAATCTCTTACGATTAGGATCTGGTATTGATTCATTTGTTGTTGGTAAACCTGAAGTTTTTGATGAAATAGTTCAATCATTGGCTCATGCTAAATCTGCAGGTACTTCAGGTACTATTTTGAACAAATTATTTGAAAGTGTAATTCGTTTATCCACTCGAATGAGAGACACTACTGGAATTGCAAAAGATATTGTATCTCTTGGAGACACAGCAGTAAAATTGGTTGAAGAAAAGGCTGGACTTGATTCAAAGAAAAAAGTATTGTTAATTGGTACTGGTAATTCTGCTGCTTTAGTTGCCAAATCTCTAAATAAAAAAGAAATTGTTTATGATGTAGTAAGTAGAACTATTGAACGTGCAACAGGATTTAGTACCATAGTAGGTGGAAATCCAATATCTTTTGATGATGTGTATTCAACATTTGATAAATATGATATTATTTTTGTTGCAACCACATCTGATTATTTCTTAATCACCTATGATCAAATTCACCTTGTAATGGAGGAAAAGAAAAAAGGCACATTGATTTTAGATTTATCTGATCCGAGAACTGTTGACGAAGGAATTACTGCTCTTCCTGGAATTAAATTATTATTTAGAGATCAAATTGCTGAAATTTATGACGAAAGTGTAAAAGATAAAGCTAGTATTGTTCCTGCAGTTGAGAAAATTATTGAAAAAGAATTACCTGTATTATCTGCTAGAATGAAAAGACTAGATGCTTAATATTTTTTTATTTTTGTTTTCTTAATAGAAATTGCATTACTGCTTCTTTTGAATAGTCAATTCCATGAACTTCTTCTGTATGGGTTCTGAAATCTCCTATGACTTTTTCTTGTTCACCCTCTACTTCAAAATCACATTCAAAACCATAGTCATTACACTTTAGTTTTGGCATATTTTGTTGAAAATAATATCAGTATAAAAATTATGATATTTTTAATTCACTACAATGGCACTAGACAGAAAGATAGGTTTTATCCGTATGATTCGTATTTAATTCCAAAACTACCATCAGATTTCTTCTCATGTTCTGTAACAAAACCTTTTGGACCTAAATTATCAATTACACCATCAATTGTACCTTGATATCCACAAATGTAAATAATTGAATTTTCTGGTGTTAATTCCTCTCCTATCATATCTTCAACTGGTGACAATCCTGTTTTTTTGTCAGATTTGAAAAATGATTCAACTCTACCAACATGACCATTCCAAGATCTGTTGAAGAATTCTTTTGGTCTACTGATTGCTGCTCTGTATCTGAAATTCCATTTGTCTCTTCCTACTTTTTCACTTTCTAATTCCATATCTGTCAAAAGACGTTTGTAACTTAATTCATCAACGTAACTGGCACCATGTAAAACTATGACTTCCCTAGTATCATTAGTATCCTTGAAATGTTTTGCAAATGCAATAAATGGAGCTAAACCGGTTCCTCCACCTACACAAATTACTCTCCGATTATCTTTTTTACCATTATGTAGTTTATCGTTAATTAGCAATGCTGCTCCTGTTGGATCACCTAGAGTAACTTCGTCACCAACACTTAGATAAAATAATTCAGTTGTTACACGTCCTGGAAGTGGTTTTCTAACCCATCTAATTACAAATTCAAAATAATCTCTATTTTCAGCATGTGATGCAATTGAATATGCTCTTCTAACTACTTTTTTTTCTGCTGGAATTGGAAGACCAATTGTTAAAAATTGACCAGTTTCGTATTCTGGCATTCCATTTTCAGGAACTAATCGTATGATTACTAGATCCTCTTTTAGTAATTCCCTGTAGACAACTTTTGCCTTCATTTCAGTAACCATACAACGAAGTTTCCGCTACTTTGGTTAAATATATTTCTCTTATGTCATAATCCTAAAGATCAGATAATTACTATAATTCTAATTAATTTGTGACATTATTTCATCAAGAATTTTTTGATTTGATGCAGCAATAAATGAGACTTTTGTTTCATAACTTAGATCTGCATCAAGAGGATTCAAATCTGCATCTAATAGTAAACCTCCAGCTTCTTTTACAATGATACATCCTGCAGCAATGTCTTGAATTCTGATTTTATCCCTAAAGTCAATAAAAACATCCATTACCCCTTTTGCAAATAATGCCATTTCTAATGCATTAGCACCAAAATGTCTTGTATGATTATGATTTTGAAATATTGGATACATACGTTTCATCAATTCATTTGAACCACCTGATGTGTTAATTCCAACAATTTTGTAAACTGGTTCTTTTTGTTGAACTCTAATTTGTTTTTCATTCAAAAATGAACCCTTATTTTTTGAAGCCCAATACATATCCCCATTTGTTAAATCTGTTATTACACCATCTGTAATTGAACTAAGTTTATTTTCTGTTGCAAATGCTAATGAACTACAAAAAAATGGTACACCACGTACTGCATTAGCTGAACCATCTATGGCATCCATTATGATGTAACCCTTTGGCTTATCTGATAATTCTACTCTACCACATTCTTCACCTAACACAACACATTGAAAATTAATTTTTTTTAGATAATCTAAAACAGTTTTTTCAGCCACTATGTCAATATTTCGTGAAATATCTCCTCCTGCACCTCTTCCAAAATCACCCGCAGCATCCTCTGTACCTGCAAGATCTTTTACATTTTGATAAATTTGATTTGAAGCTTCCTTAAGAATTTCTATGACTTCCATAAAAAATAATTTCTCTTTCGTAATTTAAGTGAAGAAAATTTTTGTTTTGAAAGCATAAATAACAACACTTAGAATTGTGTTTGTGAGTGGAAAAGATGAATCAATTTTTAGCAAAAGTGCTTTGATGGGAACTAAACCTGGAAAACAAATTATTAAACAAGGTTTATTCAAATCAAAAGGATTCAAACTCTTTAATCAATACAAGCAAGAGGCAGAAGACACATTTCCAGCATTTGCTCACAGATTTGCAAAAAATCTATTTGATCAAATTAATGCAGATGAATCTCCAAATACTACACAACAACAATTTGCTGAAGAAGTAGGGTCTACTGAAATTATTTTAAATGCATCTGAAATTGAGCCTATAAAATCTAAATTACAAGACTTTGATACTTTACATGATAGAGTTCTTAGAATTTTAAATTCAAATTTTGTTAAGATGACATTTCCTGTTTTTAATGGTCTTTTTGACGCATCTACAGATTATTTTAAAGATGACAAAAACACTACAATGCGAGAAGATATTGTTGATGGTCATATCATTGCAATTGATCTGAGTGAACCAATGGATAGAATTGTTGACAAAGATGAAGATTTAGAATATTTGGATGATTACAAATTGATGAATCCCTATATTTTGAAACTTGCTAGAGAAAAAATTTCAAAAGGTGGCGATGAGGTAGTTAAAGCATTTGAAGAAGGTTTCAAACAAGCAAGAATTGGACAATATCTTGATACAAAACTAAAAGATAAACCTACAGAAATTACTGAAGAAGAACTAATTGAAAGTTACAAAAAATATCGTTCTGTCATGGGAACTGCTGGTAGAAACATGGCTTTGAATCGTGCACCTTTAGCTGATATATTTTACACTGGAATGGCAAAGGCAGCTGAATCTGTTGGATGTGGTAATGAAATAGAAGACAGCATTAGAGATAGAGCTGCAAAAATTCCTTCTTGGCCATTATTTTATTCATTAAAAATGAATGATGCAAAAAGTGGATTTGAGGAAACAATGAATCATAGTAAATCTTATTTGACTGAAGCAAGAGATGCTCTTGAAAAACTACCTGACAATTTTTCACATACAAAATTCTTAGAATTTCTGTTTCTTACAGTTGAACATTACAACCTATTTTGGTATAAGAAATTACAAGAAGAAAACATCTGGTCAGATTTAAACAAAAATCTTCCAAACAAGTGATAAAATTGATGTGGTCTGAAAAATACCGACCTCAGAATATTTCTGATATGGTTGGTAATGAGGAACCTCGTGCAGCCATAATGGAATGGTTTGTAAAATGGAAAAAAGGAACAAAGCCTCTTTTGATAGTTGGACCCCCAGGAATTGGAAAAACTACTATTGCATTTCTTTTAGCCAAGCAATTTGGTTATGATATGATTGGTCTTAATGCTAGTGATGTACGAAGTAAATCTAGAATTAATGAAATTCTTACTCCTGTTTTAGGTAATGTCAGTGTTTTAGGAACTCCAATGATTTTTGTTGATGAAGTGGATGGAATTCATGGTCGTGGGGATTATGGCGGTGCTGCAGCACTTGTTGATATCTTAAAGAAACCAAACGTTCCAATTTTACTTGCTGCTAATTATGA
>JAONQT010000017.1 GCA_028448965.1 Candidatus Nitrosopumilus sp.
CATATTTTTGGATAAAATCAGAAGGAGAACAAAAAATTTCTACTGAAAATTTAGTTCCAGGAAATCAAGTATACAAAGAGAAATTAATTATTAAAAAAGGAATAGAATATAGATTATGGGATCCATTTAGAAGTAAACTAGCAGCATCAATAATGAATGGATTAGAAAATTTTCCTTTCAAAAATAAGACTAAAGTTTTGTATTTGGGAGCATCCACAGGAACAACAGTAAGTCATGTTTCAGATATTGTAGGCCCAAGTGGATTAGTTTTTGCAGTAGAACATGCCAGCAGAGTTGCAAGAGATTTCCTAGATAGAGTTGCAACACATAGATCAAACATTATGCCAATCTTACAAGATGCAAGAAAACCTAAAGAATATTTTTCAGTATTTGGGAAAGTAGATGTGGTGTATGTAGATATAGCACAGCCTGATCAAACACAAATTGCAATAGATAATTGTGATATGTTTCTAAAAAAAGATGGATTTTTCTTTTTAGTAATTAAAACTAGAAGCATAGATGTTACAAAAGCACCAAAAAAAATTGTTGCAGAAGAAATAGAAAAATTAAGAGAAAAGTTTGAAATTTTAGAATCAATAGATCTACATCCATATGATAAAGATCACGCAATGGTAATTGCAAAATACAAAAATTAATTTTTACCCATTATTTTTTGAATAGGTTTCCAACTTTTACGTACAAATATAGGCATAACATGATTTTTTTTGTAGTATTTAGTCACAAATTTGACGGTAGTTGAATCAGATGGGTATCCACTTCCAAGATTATGGATTTTTCTTAATCGTTCAATAGATTTATCCCTACTTACTTTGGCAAGAATTGAAGCAGCTGAAACGACTACAAATCTACTGTCAGCATGATGATATGATTTAATTTTATGACCATTTGAAAGTTTAGAAATTTCTTTACCAAATCTAAGAGGCTTAACATCACAAGAATCAACATACGAAGTATCAGCATCTAATTTTGAAACAACTTTTGCCATATACTTTGCCTCCAAATTATTTAAAAGATGTTTCCTAACACTAGCATCAATAGAACGTGGAGGAATTTTTGCAACATAGTAATTGTCAACAATTTCAATTATTTTTTTATAAAGAATTTCACGAGATTTTGAAGAAAGTTTTTTTGAATCTTTTACACCAAGTGAAGTTAATTTTTTTAAATTTTTTTTTTCTAAAGAAACACCAGCTATAACTAGAGGTCCCAACATAGAACCACGTCCAGCATCATCAATTCCACAAATTTGCACAAATTGTGTCTTAAACTACAAGTATTAAACCGTTATACGTTATTAAAAATTAGAAAAAGAAATGGAAAATTCAAATGAATTATTTCAAGAAATTATAGAAGGGAGTACAAAATTAATAGTTCCAAAAAAATCATTGACAGAAAAAGTACCACCAATCAAACCAGCATTTTTTAATCCTAAAGCAAGAACGAATAGAGATTTTTCAATAATTGCGTATGCAGCATTTCTAAATAAATTTGAAGGTCCAAAGATTTTCTTGGAGGCATTAACAGGCGTAGGTGCAAGAGGGTTACGTGTTGCAAATGAATTAAAAGTGGAAAAAATCGTAATTAATGATCTTAATCCAACAGCTCTAAAAATTGCAAAGGAGTCAGCCATTCTAAATAATTTAAAAAGTATTGAATTTTCGGAAAAAGAAGCTTGTGTGTTTCTAAATGAACATTCTAGAAAAGGGAATAGAGGATCACTAGTGGATATTGATCCATTTGGTTCGCCTGCAGCATTTTTTGATTGTGGGATTAGAGCAACTTTGCACGGTGGAATTCTGTCAACAGCAGCAACAGATCTTCAAGTTCTAAATGGCTTATTCCAAGGAGCATGTAAGAGGAAATACGGTGGAATTCCAGTAAGAGTAGAATATGGAAATGAAATGGCAATTAGATTAATTTTAGGAAGTCTCAGATCAGTTGCTTCCAGATTAGGGGTGAAAATAATTCCAATGTTTGTTGAAAGTGAAATGCATTATTATAGAACATATGTTAAAATTTTAAATCATATAGATCAAGAAGAAAATTTAGGATACATTATACATTGTAAGAATTGTGGACATAGAAAAATTTCATTAGAACAACAACAACAATGTGAATTATGTGAATTAAAAACTAGTATTGCAGGACCATTATGGATCGGGAAAATATTTGATAAAGAATATGTTGAAAGTATGATTGATGTAATTACAAATTTAGAAATTAAAAAATCTTGTGAGAAAACCCTTTACAAATGCCTAGACGAGGCAGAGATGCCAGCAATTTATTTTACATTAGATGAAATTGCTAAAAAAGTAAAAGCGTCACCACCAAAATTAGAAAAAATAATATTAAATTTAAAAGAAAATGGATTTACAGCTAGTCTTACATCATTTAATCCAACAGGGTTTAGAACCAATGCCAACATAAATGAAATAATTAAAATATTTTAATTTATCCAGTAAAACCCATACAAACACAATAAAGTTCACTACTCTGTTTTCTACTAGCGTCAGGTTTTGTAAGATTAATTCTAGCAAATTTTTTCTTAATGTAATCTCTAAATTCTAAAGTATATTCACCATCAAATACTTTGAAAACAGCATTACCTCTATGAGCTAAAACCTTATCCATGAGTTTAGTACAATCATAATTTAAAGAAATTTGTCTAGCATGATCAACAGACCAATTTCCACTTACCTGAGGGGAAAGATCGCATATGACAGCACCAACTTTACGCCCAAAATAAGATAAAACATCATCAGCTAAATGTTCATTTTCAATATTATCTCTGACAAGATGAGCCCCAGTAATTTCTTCAACATAAGATAAATCAACACCCATAACTTTTCCTTGATTCCCAACTAGTTTAACAGCTACCTGAGTCCAACCACCAGGAGCACATCCAAGATCCAATACATAAAAACCAGGACCAATTAAACGATAAGATTGATTTAGTTCTTTTAATTTGAATGCAGATCTTGCTCTAAAACCTTGTTCATGAGCTAATCGTCTATAATGATCTTTACGTGCATCTGCTAATTTCATTTGGCCTTCGGAGTTTTTTTGTATTCAGCAATTACCCAATCTTCAATTAATTGACAAGTTTTTGGACTTATTTCACCATCTAAAGAACATTTTTGTTCTACAGTACAAACTAAACAAGGAGAATTTTCAATGGATTGAGTACTGATAGGGGTTTTCTTTAAAATTAATTTGTATGTCCAACGATCATTCTCAAGAAGTTTCTCTCTAGTGATAGTACCCATTCTTTCAAGTTTTAAAGATAATCTAGAACCGTCACGACCTGAAAGTTTAAGTTTTTTCCACAATTCACTTTGTAACATACCGTCAGATTCACGTTCTGCTAAAATATCACATATTTTATTTGTGAGTCGTTCCATGTCTACTTTTTCAATTTGGAAATTTTCAATTTCGGATTCGGTAAGTTGTTCTTCTAATTCATCTTCAATTGTTCTTTCAGCAATTCTTTTTTCTTCTGCTAATTCTTTTTTAGTTAATTTTTTTGGTTTTGGTGGTTTTGCTTCAGCTTTTTTGGTTACTTTTTTAGCTGGCTTTGCTTCAGCTTTTTTGGTTACTTTTTTAGCTGGCTTTGCTTCAAGAATTTTAGTTTTCTTTTTTAATTCTGCAATTTCTGCTTTAATTTTTTTTGCTTCATCAAGTTTTGTCATATCATTACCTCATTTTTTAAATTCAATTTATTACTTATCTTACAATAATTCATTCCTATTTAATAGTAAATGCTCCAGAAGTGGAAATATTAGATAAATCACTTGAAACTATATCTGCAGTCAGTTGATATGAACCAGGAACAGTTATGATTTTAGAAAATTTATCATTAATTGGGAACAAGTCTCCATTTTTTAGACATTGATTAAAAAAAGCACCTTGAGTTTCTACTTCGTCATTTTCAGAATTATAAATTGTAATGTATAGATCACCGCAATTAAACGAGGAATCATTTACTTTCACTTTAACTTCAATTGGTTGTGTAACAAGGTATTGGTTTGAAAGTCCAATTATTGTCAAGGAAGAATCGTGAGAGGATGAATCATCAGAAAAAGACATTGGCCACATGTTTAATTCTCTGTCCGGTTTTTGAAGAATATCAGCCATTACTACAGATCCAAAGATGATTGAGAAAATTACAGGTAAAACAAATACAACAAGTAATTTTGAAGATACCATTTTGTAATAAATTCACTAATTCCCTTATATCTATTTAGCAAAAATTAAGATCAAGACTACATTGTGACGAATAAGTTAAATCGTATCTGTGTAAAATCGCTATATGCGACTTAGAAAATTCAGAGTTAGAGCATATCGATGTATTCATGATTCTGGTGAAATTACTGTAGGAGACTTGGCAGCATTTGTTGGAAGAAATGAAAGTGGAAAAACAACCATTCTACAAGCATTAACTTTGTTAAATAGGGATGAACAAATTTCAGAATTAGATCTTTGTGATGAAATGTCAGAAGAACTAAAAGAGGAAATCAAGTTAGCTGAAGGTGAATTTGATCTAAATGAATATGAAATGGAATTGTTAAAAGAAAAATTTCCAGAATTGCCTCAAATTAAAAAAATGAAATTATTCAGAACAAATAGAAAGTCAAAAGTACAATATGAATTTGAAGATACAGAAATTAGTGAAATTGAAGATGAAGGTCTTAATTCATGGGAAAATTTTACAAAAGAAATTTTTGAATTTTTAGATACACTTCCAAACCATATAAGAATTCAAATTAACACTAAATTATTTAATGGTCCAGTTCCAAAAAATCAAGAATCATTTGATAGTGGAATGGCAGAATTTAGTAATGAATTGCATGTAATAGTTGTTGAAGAATCAAAAATTCTGGAAGAGTGGAAAAAAATTTATCAAAAATCAGAAAATCAATTTTCAAATCTTTTAAGTGGTGAAAATCAAAAAATTGCACTACAAAATTATATTTCTGCAGAATTACATCCAAGGTTTGTTTATTTTTCAGATTACAAAAAAATTTATGGAAATATCAATCTAAATGAATATCTAAGAAAAGAAAATGAACAAAACCAAGATTCTATTGAATTTGTTGAAGAATTTGATAAAGCTGAAACAGTTAGAAATTTGTTTTATTTAGCAGAACTAGATATCAATGAATTAGATCAAGTTAAAGAACAACCATCAAAATGTATTAAATTACTTAATACTGCAAGCAATAGATTAACCAAAAAATTGAATCCGGCATGGAAAGGAGATCCTATTCATGTTGACTTAAGATATAATCCAGGAAATATTATGAGTGTAGTAATTTCAGATGTACATAAGGATGGAACAATTACAAACACAGGATTACTAAATAGGCGTGCAGAAGGTTTCAAATGGACATTTTCATTTATTGTTAACTTTGCAGCTGAAACACAACGTTCAGAATTAAAAGAAGCAATACTACTTTTAGATGAACCTGCAAGAAATCTTCATCCAACACAACAAATGGGAATTTCAGATTTATTGAAAAATTTAGCTGGTTCAAATCAGGTTCTATATGCAACACATTCTCCATTTATGATATTTGACTATACACCAGGTAATCTACTAGTAGTAGAATTAGATAAAAGAAAACATCTGAGTAGAATATTTTATGATTATTGGAATGCAGATGATAAGACACTAACACCAATTTTGTACGGATTATGCAGAGGTCAAGTGGAGGCAATTGTGGATAGAGAAATTGGAACAAATTCAAGACCAGTGATTATTGTAGAAACAATGTCAGATTCAATGTATCTAAATGCATTCGATAAATTTTTGCAAGACCCAAATATCTCAATGAATCCATTAAATGTAATTGCGGCATATAATAAAAATTCAGTATTACCTTTAGCAATATTTTATAAAAATCATGGATACAAAACATTTGTTTTGTTAGATAATACAGAAGAATCTAAACAAATTTCTGCACAATTAGAATCAAATCAATTTTCTGCAATTCAAACAATATTTTTTGAAAGAGAAGGGAAAAAATTAGAATCAATAGAAGACTATGTAGTAATTGAAGATTATTTGCATGCAGTTAATCAAACATATGAAATAAAATTAAGACAAGAAGGATATTCAAACCTTACACCTGAAAATATTGATTCTAAAGATTCCAAAGGAATTTTAGAGAAATTAAAAAGAATATGGCAAGAACATAGTGATGATGATTGGGGTGAATTCAATAATGAAGAAATTACCAGATATATTTGTGAAAAAATTGCATTAGAAGAAACTAACTTCTTATCAGATAAAACTAAAGACCAGTTTAGATCATTATACAGGCTAATTGCTGAAAGAATTAGACAATATCAAAATACAGCAATCAAACCAGATCTTGAAAAATTCCAAAAGAAAAAAGAATAAAGAAAGAGAATGTTACTTATGAAAAATATTAAATTAAAAAAGGGTTTAACTGTAATATGAGTAAAATAGATATTATGACTAAATCAGGTAAAAAAGGAATTATACTTGCGACAGTCATGTTATTTTCAGGATTTTTGTTATTAATTCCCACAAGTGCACATGCCGAGGAAATAACTGTAAAAAGTATAGGGTTAGATGAAACAACAATAATAACTTTAACAAACGAATCAGTAAAAGAGGTAAAAAGTTTTAGAATTTGGCTAGGGGAGAATTTTAATTTTGAATCATTCAAAACAGAAAAAGGTTGGATTGGTGAAAAAAACTCACAAGGAGTAATAATTTTTACATCTTCAGAAGCAATAAAAATTGGAGAATCAGTTAAATTTGGAATTAAAACAGATCATGTCAATCCAATAATCAATTGGAAGGGATTAGATAAAAACAATATTGCAATAGAAACAGGATTAGTATTACAAGATAAGATAGAGGAAGTAGATCAAAATCCAGATATAGAATCATATCAAGATTTTAAAAATGAAGGTACAGGAATCTTCTCAGAATCATCATTTAGAATTATACCAAATAATCCAAATGTAGGTTCAACAATTAGAATTGTAGGAGATCAATTTGGTGCAATACAAAAATTTGATTTTTATGTAAATACAGAAAAACTGGGAGAGTTCACAAGTGATTCAGAGGGTCAATTCATAACAACTATGCAAATCCCAAAGAATCTACAAAATCAAAGAGTAGATTTTAAGATTAAAAGTTATGATGGATTAGAAAAGAAAATGAGTTTAAGGTTAGGAGTTGAAACAAATAGAATTTCAGAATCAGAGAACATAAAACTCACAGTGAACGGAATAGAAAAAAAAATCTATAGAGGAGATGTATTAAATCTTTTTGGAAATGGTAATCCAGGTAAGGCAATTACAATTAAAATTATAGATTCAAATCAAGACATGATTAATACTAGAACAACAGAAGTAAGTAACACAGGGAATTGGGAATTATTAGAACCAATTAGCATTCCATTTGATGCACAATTTGGAAAATATAGTGTAGTTGTTTCAGATGGAAAAAATCAAGTTTTGAAATATTGGGAAGTAAAAACAAACAAAGTGATTATCATTAATCCAGGTAAAATAATGTATGAAGCAGGAGATTTAATTAAATTTAATGGAACTGTTATACCAAATGTTCCATTAGAATTAATTTTAGAAGATCCACTAGGAAATGAATTATTTGCAGAAACTATTCAAATTGATGATTCAGGATTTATGAATTTTGAATATCAAACTATTGAAAATGACGACCATGAAGGAACATGGGTACTTGTTGCATCTCAAAAAGATAATACAGAATTCGTATATGTGGGGTATGACGTATATCCAACAATTCCAGTTAATTTGAAATTTGATAAAGCAAATTATCAATCAGTAGAAACAGCAGCAATTACAATAATAGGAAAACCTTCAGATATTGTTAGGGTAATAATAATTGGACCATCAGGAAATATACAAGAAAGTGAAAAAGAAATTCAATTAGAAGAGGATGGTAGAGGAAAATATAATTTATCATTATCAGGATATGGATCAGGAATTTATACAGCAGTTATTAAAAAAGCCAATTCTCAAAATACAGAAACATTTTCAGTGGGACTGCAGATAGGTTCAGGTACAATAAATGTCAATACAACAAAATTAGATTACAGACAAGGAGAGAAAATATTGGTACTAGGTCAAACAAATCCAAATGTATTATTGAACATAGTGTTAGCAGATCCCAATGACAACATAATAAGAGAATTACAGATACCGTCAGATAGTGTAGGATCATTTTCTGAAGATCGTTTAAGGGTACCTATAGGGGGATCAGTTGGAACATGGAAGATTATAATTTCTAGTGGTACTAATCAAAATACATCTGAATTTGAGGTATTGTCCAATTTAGTTAATGAAATGAAAGTAGAAATTGAGGAAAATATAAAAATTCCAGGATTTGGACAAACTTTTAAGATTGACATACAAGCATCACATAAGACTTCAATAATTATAGAAATATTAGATAATAAATCAGAAGTGGTAGATAAATTAAATTGCAATACAACTGCAGAATTCAGATGTGAAGTTCTGTGGAATGTTACAACAGAGGTACTTCCAGGAACATACACAGTTAAAGCATATGACAGAATAAGTTCAGACCAAGTAGAATTTGATATAATTCCAAATTAAAACAATTTTATTTCACCTAATTAGAGGAATCATAATGAATCTAAAAGACAAAATAACAGAATACCCAAATTTTCCAAAAAAAGGAATATTATTTAGAGATTTTAGTCCAATTTTAAAAGATCCTTCATCTTTATCGTATATTGCAGAAGAATTTTCAAAACATTTTCATCCAAAAGATGTAGATGTATTTGCAGGAATTGAATCAAGAGGATTTCTGCTTGCAACAATTTTGGCTTTAAAGTACAACAAAGGTATGATTATGATAAGAAAAGCAGGAAAACTACCAGGAAAAACTGCAAAGTTAGCATATACAATTGAATATGGAAAAGACACCATAGAGATCCAAAAGGATGTGATTGAAAAAGGTCAAAAAGTTGTGATTTGTGATGATCTACTTGCGACAGGTGGAACTGCAAAAGCTTCTGGTAAATTAATTGAAAAAGTAGGTGGGGACATTACAGGATTTGCATTCATAATAGAATTAACAGAGTTGAATGGAATTAAAGGGCTCAGTAAGTACAATTGTAAATCATTGGTGAAGTATTAATGGAAAAGGATGTAGAGATTGGAATTTTTGGTGGAACTGGAATTTATGATTCAGGATTACTGGAAAATGCACAAGAGTTAGAAATTGATACACCATACGGAAAACCATCAGATACAATCACAGTAGGAATGTTCAAAGGAAGAAAAATTGCATTTCTTCCAAGACATGGAAAAAAACATACAATTCCTCCACATATGATTAATTTCAAAGCAAATATCTGGGCATTCAAAGAATTAGGAATTACAAGAATTATTGCACCATCAGCAGTTGGAAGTTTAAAACAAGAGTTAGAACCAGGACATTTTGTTTTACCAACACAATTTTTAGACTTTACAAAGTCAAGAGATGGTTCATTTTCTGAAGATGGAAGAGTAATACACATTTCAGTTGCAGATCCTTTCTGTCCAGAATTACAATCTTCAATAATTAAGGTAACGGATGAGCAAAGTATTGGATTACACAAAGATTGTACCTACGTATGCATTGAAGGTCCACGATTTTCAACTAGAGCAGAATCAAAATTCTATAGAACAACGGGTGCAGACATTATTGGAATGACACTTGTTCCAGAATGTCAATTAGCAAGAGAAGCACAAATGTGTTATGCGTCAATTTCAACAGTTACAGATTATGATGTTTGGGCAGATAAACCAGTTACAGCAAAAGAAGTTTTAGAAACACTATCAAAAAATGTAGAAATTACAAAGAAAATATTAACAGAATTAATTGATAAAATTCCAAAAACAAGAACTTGTTCTTGTGCTAAAGCATTAGAAGAAGCAGAATTCTAATCATCTACAAAAGATTCTCTTTTGAGACCTTCTGGAAGAGTTAGATCCCCTTGAAGCAAATTTTGCTGTAGTTTCATAATTACTTCCTCAACATCATAACCTAATTTTTCTAATTCAGTTTCAGTACTTTTAGAAAGTTTTGCACCAACATTTTGTCCACCAATTCTACCAAATGCAATTGCAGTAAAATGAAATTCGTGTACATCTAAAGTAAAAATACCATTAATCTTTGCAGCCATCTGACTGCCATGAATATTATTAATGTGAACTTTAAGATCCATGAGTTATACTAAATCTCTATAGCCTTGTTAACATTTTCTTCAATCAGAAAGCTCCAATGTTGTTCATCTTCAACTTTGAAATTTTTACTCTTAAGTAAAACTACTTTTTCCTCAAAACATTCATGCTGAATTGAACCGTTATCTTTCACTTTTATCAATTTCCATCTATATTGTGTTTTTTGTAATTTACATATTGTAACAGCCCATTTTTCATCATCATCAATTCGTGGCATACCAACAATATCAGATATAGAATCAATTCCCAATATTTTTTCTTCACAAAATTGTTTCCTACAAGAACCACATCTCCAAACATCAACAGAACCTATAGTTCGCTCATCAATGTTGATATTTACTACACCAAAGTATGTAATCTGAGGATTACTGCAGCATTTGTAAACTTCAGGAGCTTTTGGTTGTTCTTCATTAGATTTACCTAGAGTTTTTCGAGTATAACTCTGAGGTTTTCCTGAAGCTGCGTCAGATTCACTCAATGTTGTTCACCAATAATTAGCATTATTTAGTTCTTGCATCATCATAAGCTTGTTCTAAAATTACCCCTATATTATCAACAATTTTATTTC
>JAONQT010000018.1 GCA_028448965.1 Candidatus Nitrosopumilus sp.
ATATTTCAACATAATTAATCAAAAAGTAGAAAAATTTATTCAGTCCAGAGAATTAAATGAGGAGGAAGAAAAATTAATCATTACTGGATTTCATCATGAATGTCAACATCAAGAATTACTAGTATATGATTTACAACATCTTCTTGCAGAACAATATTTACCAATAAGGAAAAATAAAATTAAAGAACAGCAAGAGAAACAAAAAAACTTTGTGGAAATCAAAGGAGGATTATACACTATGGGGTATAATGGAACAGATTATTGTTATGATATTGAATTACCAGAACATAAAACGTATCTTGAAAATTTTAAAATTGGAATTTTTCCAATTACCAATAAAGAATATTTAGAATTTATGAATGATGGAGGATATGAAACTTACAAACATTGGTTATCAGATGGATGGGAAAAAGTCAAATCAAATAAATGGAATTCTCCGATGTATTGGGAAAAAATTAATGATGAATGGTATGTAAGGGACTTTTTAGGAATAAGGAAGATTAATCCAAATGAAGTAGTATGTCATGTAAGTTACTATGAAGCTGATGCATATTGCAAATGGGCCGGAAAAAGACTACCTACAGAAGCAGAATGGGAAAAAGCATCATGCTGGAATGAAGAAAAGCAACAAAAAACAGTTTTCCCATGGGGAAATGAGAACCCAACTGAAGAAAAATGTAATTTATTAGAATCATATCAGTGGGGATGTTCGGAAATAGGCGCATATCCAGATGGAGTAAGTCAATCAGGTTGTCAACAAATGATTGGAGATGTATGGGAATGGACTAGTTCAGAATTTGTAGGTTATCCAGGATTCAAATCAGGATTTGATGAATATAATGATAAATGGTTTACAAATCAAAAAGTTTTGAGAGGAGGATCATTTGGAACTCCAAAAATGTCAATTAGAGGAAGTTATAGAAATTTCTTCAGACTAGATGAAAGGTGGTTATTTTCTGGATTTAGATGTGTTGAAGATATTTAATTTTTTGTAAGCAAAGTTAATGAAAAATATTTTTTATCATCCAACCATATATTTTTAATTTCAAATCCAACATCATTCAATATTTTTTTAATTTGAGAAACATTGTATTTATGAGAATATTCAGTATGAATTAATTCATCTTTTTCTAAATTTAAAGATAAATTAGATTTTCCAATTATTACAGATTGAGATACTAGAGATTTCAAATTCATTTCAATTCGTTGATCATGTTCATTATATATTGAATAATGTGAAAAATTGTCAATATTAAAATCAGCATCAAGTTCATCATTAATTCTAGATAAAACATTAAGATTAAATTTCGCAGTAATACCTTTAGAATCATCATAAGCAGATTCCAGAATATTTTTATCCTTAACTAAATCCAAACCAATTAAAAATAGATCACCTGATTTCATAGTGGAGAATATTTTTTCTAAAAATAATTTTCCGTCATCAGGGGTAAAATTACCAAAGCTAGAACCAAGAAAAAGAATTAAATTTTTTTTATCATCATAACTTTTAAGAAATTCCAAAGCGCCTTGATAAGTATCGATAATACCAGTAATATGCAAGGTATCATAATCTTTTAACAATTGTTCGGAACTTTCAGTAAGGATTTCAGATATATCTATAGGGAAATACTCAGTTTTAGGCTGTAATTTTGTAAAAATATCAAGAATCAATCTAGTTTTTACAGAAGCACCACTTCCAAGTTCAACTAAATGTATATTTTCATCAAGATATGGAAGTAAATCATGTTTCAATTTTTTTAAAATGCTAATTTCAGTTCTAGTGGGATAATATTCAGGAAGTAAACATATGGATTCAAACAAATCTGAACCTTTTTTATCATAAAAAAATTTAGGGTTGATGAATTTTGATTTTTGAATTAAACTATAAGATATTTCTTCCGCAAAAGATTTTTCAATTTTAGTGGCATGAGGTTTAAAATAACGAAGTTGTGAATCTACAACATATTGCTTGTAATCAATTTTTTTTGGTGTAAAATCATTCAATTATTAATGCGCTATTCATTTAACATAAAATTCTTATCATGATTTTTACGCATGGAGCATATTTCTTGATATACTTGATAAATACTTGAACATCATTGACAGAAATATTAAAAATTGAACATTTAAAAAAATACTATATAAAAAAGAAAATTTTTAGTTCAGAATTATCCATTGTTAAAGCAACAGATGATGTTTCGTTTTCAATTAAAAAAGGAGAAGTATTTGTATTAGCAGGAGAATCAGGTTCAGGAAAAACAACAATTGCAAAATTAATTCTTAAATCAATACAGGCAGATACAGGAAAAATTATTTTTGAAGATCAAGAAATAGATAATCAAAAAAAGAATTTAGAAAAAATTAGAATGAATTGTCAAATGATTCATCAGGATCCTTATGATTCAATAAATCCAAGAATGAAAATCAAAGATATTATTTTAGAACCACTTGAAATCCATAATGTAGGAAATAAAGAAGAAAGAAACAGAAGAGTGTTAGAAGTTCTAAAAGAAGTCAAATTAGAACCAGTTGAAGAAATTATGAAAAAGTATCCACATATGTTATCAGGAGGACAAAGACAGAGAATAGTACTTGCCAGAGCATTAGCACTAAAACCAAAAATAATCCTAGCAGATGAACCAGTTTCAATGTTAGATGTCTCAATTAGAGCAGAAATGTTGGAATTAATGAGAGAATTACAAAAAAAATATCACATTTCATTCATCTATATCACTCATGATTTAGCAACTGCAAAATATTTTGGACAAAGAATTGCAATTTTGTATTTAGGTAAGATTGTGGAAACGGGTCCAATTAATCAAGTGTTATCTACCCCAAAACATCCATACACACAAGCATTGATTGATGCAATTTCAGAACCCGATCCAGACAATTTACACAAAGAAAGAAAGATAAGAATTAAAGAAGCATTGCAAAAAAAGGATTTAGAGGGATGCAGATTCAAATCCAGATGTCCATACGTGATTGAACAATGTGGAATTGAACCAAATTTAGAGAAGGTAGGAAATGAGCATTTTTCAGCTTGTTATGTTAAGATAAACTAGGTAGTTTTCACGGAAGGCATACGTTTGTCTTTATACACTACAACGTTTGAAACACCATTTTTAGGGAAAACACCATAGATCAATTTTGCTTTTTGAATTACAGAGTCTTTTAATGAAACCATAATGAATTGACTTTCTTTAGATCTCTCTTCTAAAATTGTTGAAAGTCTTTCAGCATTAGGTGCATCAAGGTGTGCATCAACTTCATCAAACAAATAGAAAGGGGATGGTTTGAGTTTTTGCAGTGCAAGTACAAATACAATTGCTGCAAGTGTTTTTTCACCACCACTAATTGAAGTAGATTCTCTTTTAGGTTTATTTGGAAATTGAATCAGATATGAAATTCCAGAATTAAAAATATCATCTTCATTTTGTAATTCTAACCAAGCATTACCTCCAGTCATTTTATTAAAAATTAGTCTAATTTCTTTATCCACTTTATCAAATGCATCCAAAAATGTTTGTCGTTTATCTTTTTCAATATTCTCAATAAACTCAACAATAGAATTTCTTTCCTGTTCCAAAGAATTCTTCCTTATAGACATTGATCTATAACCATATGAAACTTCAAGATATGTTTCAGGAGCTTTTGCATTTAATGCGTTAAGTGAAGATAGTTCAGAAGTTAAACCGTGAACAATTGTTTCAACATCAAATGTTTCCATATCTTTGTCAAATCCAAATGCAGAAAGAATTTGTTGTAGTTTTACTTCATTTTCAACTAAATCATGCAAGTCACGAGTTAATGAGTCAGATTGACGTTCAAAATTATTAATTTGTTTAGTATGTTCTCTATCTTTTTCAGTTAAAGTTTTAAGTTTGTCATCAATTTCTTGAACTTCTCCGATAGAGGAACCAGAAGTGGAAATTAAATCCTGTTCTTTTTCTCTCAGTTTTTCTAAAATTTCTCTTTTAGGATCTTTTTGTTTTTCTAAATCATCAATTTTTATTTCAATTTGTTTAAATTCTAAATGTAAGGAATTTTCTTCACCATTTAGTCTGCTTGTTTGAGATTTTTCACGGTTATCTTGAGTTTGCATAGTAGTTAATTGTGAAGATTTATCACGGTATTCATTCATAATTGTGGTGTATAATTTTTCAATATCAGATTTTTTAATATTAATTTTAGATAACTCACTTGCAATTCTAGTTTGTTCCCCACTAGCATAATTTTGTTCAACAATAGCAATACGATCAAGTAATGATTCATGATGAGATTCATTAGTAGATACTTCGGAGGTAATTACATTATTTCTTGAAGTTAAATCAAAAATTCTTTTTGTTAATTGTTCTTTCATATTTTTAGCAGAATTAATTCTAGACTTAAGATTAGAATGATTTTCAGATGCAGAAGTTAAAGCATTTTCAGAAAGAGATAGTCTGTCAGAATATGATTGGATAGAATCATCTAATTTTTTTAATGAATATTTTTTCTTTAGCATATATTTTTTTATCAAACTAATAGATTGAATCAACCCATCAATGTCACTACTCATAGAAATTAATTTTGTAAGTTTAGAAATTTTTGAGTTAATATCAATTACAACAGTACCGCCTTTAGCCTCAAAATATTCACCGTCAAGAGTCACAGATTTGTAGCCTAATTGAGACAAATTATATGCAGACTTACGGGCCTCAACTAGTACAATATTTCCAAAAAGAAAGGTTTTGAGTGCAGAATAAGCAGCATCAGACTTGACAAAGTCAGATAAAACACCAATTACACCAGGTTCTGTGGGCAAAGTAAGTTTGAATTTTGGAATAGCATCAAGAGGTATAATTTTCAATTTTGGGAGTTTTTTACTTCTTGCAACTTCAGCAATTCCAAGTAAGGTTGCAAAATCTTTTACAACCAGGGCTTTTATCCAATCAGAACTAACTGCAAGAACTGAGCGCTCATATTTTTTATCCCAAGAAATCATTTCGTAAACTAATCCATCAATACCTAATTTGTCAGCATCCTCTTTTAATTTTGCAACTGTATAATCTTCATGCATGAAACCTTTAACAGTTTTAATCTTTGACTCATATTGATTTGCAGCTTTGTCAGATTTTTCTAAAATAAATCCTAATTCATCCATATCATGAACTATTTTTGATTTTCTTGTTTTTAATTTTGAAATTCTTAATTTTAATTCAGAAATTGTAGCATTGTGATTATCAGTTAAAGAAGATAATTTAGATTCTAAATCAGTTAATGTTACAATATTTTTTTCTAATTCAATAAATTTTTCTGAATTAGATTTTATTTTTAATGTAGATTCATCCTTTTCATTTTGAACTTTAGAGAGTTTTAATTTAACATTATTCAATTGAGTGGTAAGAATTTTAATTTTATTATCAACTTCAGATTTTTTTGTAGCTGCTTCTGATTGTTCTGTAAGAATTTTATTTCGTTCTAAATCAATTAATTCTGAATCACGATTAATTTTATTTTTCTGTTCATTAGTATGGTCTATAGAATCTTTAATTTTTTGAATTTGATTATCTATGTCATTCCTAGCAGTCTTAATTTCTTCTAATTCAGTTTTTATTTCAGGTAACCGATTATTAATTTGATCAAGTCTTTTCTTTGATGCAGAAATAGCAGTATTGTCAATTTCATATTGTTCCATTGCAGAACTAATTTCAGTGTCAAGTGTAGCCTTAGCTTGAGTGTAATCATTTGCGGCATTCATCAGTGTGGATTTTTCAGATTCTAAAAATCCAATTTCTTCCCTTAAAATAGTTCTATTACCACCCAAGGAGGTCATTTGTTCATTCAAACCACCTAATTTGTCCTCTTTAGCAGATTTTTTAGCAAAAATAACTTTCATTTTATTAGCAGCTGCAATAGCTTTGTAGCGATTTAATTCACGTTCTAAAAGATCATGGCGTAGTTTTTGATTTCGTTCTTCTTCTAATTCATCAATTCGTTTCTTAATTTCACCCATTTTGGCAAGTGCAATTTCAAGTCTTCTATCTGCTTCATCAAGTTGTTTAATTGATTCAGATTTTTTATCATCAAAATAAGACAATCCAATTAAATCTTCAATTGTTTTTCTTTTTTCTTCAGATGTAAATTCAGATATTCTAGTAACAGTTCCTTGTTGTACTGCATTAAGTTGACCTAAACCAGCATTTGCCATGTCAAGTAAATCAAGAATATGACTTCTCTGAGTTTTCTTTTTATTTAGATAATAAGTATTTTCACCATTTTCATCTAATTCTCTAGTGATTTCAACCACATCAGTGTCAACTGGAATTTTTCTATCAGAATTATCAAAATGTACACTTGATCTAGCCATCTTAGGTCCACGACGTGCACCCTCAATATCATGAATTAAAGATCGGAGTTTATCAACTCTCATTACTTTTGGTTTATTTTCACCCATTGCAAAAATTATTGCATCCAAAATGTTACTTTTCCCAGAACCGTTTGGGCCAGAGATCGATACAAGTCCAGGTTCAAACTGAACAGTGGTATTTTTAAATCCAAAAGATTTGAATCCAAAGATCTCTACTTTTTTTACATGAACCAATAGAGATCATTTTTAATTAGATAGGATAATCGATGCTTAACAATTTTTGTTGACTCTATTGATTAATTTTTCTTGTTACATTATGAAATTTTTCGTAGCGGAGGTAATTATGAAATTACTTTTAAAAAAATATGAGGTTTAACTGAGCCTAAATATAATTACCAAGAATATAATTAAAACATATGACAAAAGTGGGATTAATTCAAACAAGATCTTATGAAAATAATAAAAAAGGTATTGAAAATATATCAAAATTATTAGAAAAACTAGGTAAAACAGAAACAGAAGTGGTGTGTCTACCAGAACAATGGCTTCCAAATAATCAAATTGAAAATTATGATCAAGAATTTTTTGAATTTAAAAAAATTGCAAAAAATTACTCAATGACAGTAATACCAGGCGCATTTTATGAAAAAATGAAAGTAAGATATCAATTAATTCACTGATCATAGGTCCAGAAGGAGAAATTATTGGAAAACAAGAAAAAATTCATCCTTATGACTATGAAAATAGACAGTTAATCCAGGAACTGAAGCCAAAATTTTCAAAACATCATGTAAATTTGGAATAATGATATGTTATGACACAGTTTTTTCAGGCGTAGCAGATATTTTAACTAAAAAAGGAGCAGAAATTTTATTCTCCCCAAGTAGAATTGTAAAAGAGGGAATTGAGCCATGGAAAATGTACGTTCAAGTAAGATCCCTAGAGAATAGAATTACAATTATTGCCCCAAATGTCGAAGATGTCAAACTTGGAGGAAGTAGTCTGATAGTTGAGTTAACAAAAGAAGAAAAAATAGTTAAGACTAGAATAACAGAGATTAAAGGAGAATGTGAAGAATCAGCAAATATCACATTTTCAAATTATGAAACAATCAGGAAACAAAGGATAGAAGACAGAAATAATTTTCAATGATTACTCATTTGCAACAAACTTTTCACAGTCAGCCTTAGCTTTAACATCAGAAGTTTGTTCTATTGGATGTTTCATTAAATATGCACTAGCAGGTTTGATTGGGCCTCCAATTTTTCTGTCAAGGGCAATTCTTGCCAATCTAATTGCATCTATAACAATACCAGCAGAGTTAGCTTTGTCATCAACTTCTAAACGAACTTCCATATTGTATGGTTGATTTGCCCATTGACGACCTTCAATTCTCATAAACATTAATTTTGTATTACCTAAAAATGGAATAAAATCAGAAGGGCCAACATAGATTTGGTCATCAGCCAATCTTTCTTTTAATTGACTTTGTACACTTTCAGTTTTAGAAATTCTCTTAGAAACAAGTCTATCCTGTTCTTTCATATTTAGGAAATCAGTATTTCCACCCACGTTAATTTGATATGTTTGATCAATTTTTGTTCCCCGGTCACTACATAATTTAGCTAAAGTTCTATGAACAATAGTTGCACCAACTTGTCCCTTAATATCATCACCAATACATGGTATATTTTTTTCTTGGAATTTTTTTGCCCATGTTTCATCTGATGCGATAAATGATGGAATACAATTAACAAATGCAGTGTTAGTATCAAGACAAATTTGAGCCCAAAACTCAGTTACCTGATCAGAACCTACAGGAAGATACGAGACAATAATTTCAACACCAGTGTCTTTGATTATTTGTTTTACTTCAGTAGTAAGTTGTTCAATAGTTTTAGTACTAGTAAGAGGATTAATTTTATTTTCTACCCAAATTCCAACACCATCCAATAAAGGACTTTCATAGATCATTGCATTTGTTTTTGGCATATCGTCTTTTGCAACATAATTAACCATGTTGGGAGATTCATAAATTGCATTCATTAAAGGAGTTCCAACTTTATTTTCAGCAACATCAAAACCGCAAACAAAATCAATATCGTGAATACCATACCCTGCTAATGTATCATGAATAATTCCCGTAACTTCTTGAGAAGGGTTTTTCTTATAATATTCAATTCCTTGAATTAATCCAGAAAAACAATTACCAATACCAACTAAGCCAACTTTAATCCTGCCAGTCATAGCCATTCTAATAAAATAAGGCGGTTTAAAGTTTACTTAAACAAATGAAAAAACCTATTATTCAATGTAAATCAGAGTAAAAGCATGACATCAACAGAAATCACAATTAAAGAATTTAAAGAATTTAATTTAGAAGAAGGGTACCTAATAGATGGATTTCCATCAGTAGGGTTTAGCAGTGCAATAGCAACAGAATCAATGATACAAACATCACAGTTTGAATTAGCAGGGATAATTGATTCAAAAAATTTCCCGCCAATCAGTGTAATAAAAGAAGGTAAACCAAATTATCCATCAAGAATATTTATCAATGAAGATTTGAAAGTGGGTGTATTTTCATCATATCTTAATTTAGATCAATCACTACACAGACAAGTATCAGAATCAATGTTAGAATGGTCAAAAAAACATAAAATTAAATTAATTGTAAGTAGTGTTGCAGTAAAATCAAAAGAAGAAAATTCCCAAATGATGGGAGTTGGAAGCACAGATTCAGCTAGAAAAAAAATTGAAGAGGCTGGATTGAAAGTGTTAGATCATGGAACAATACCAGGCATCCCAGGGATGCTACTAAATGAAGGGAGCATTACAAATCAAGATGTAATTGTAATAATTTTTAGTACAACTGGAGAAGGTCCAGATTTTAAATCAAGTGCAGAACTCTGCATGACAATGTCAAAATTAATTCCAGGAGCATCTTGCGATATACCATCACTACAAAAAGAAGCTGAAAAAGCTGAAGCCACAATAAAAGAAACACAAGAGGAGTCAACTCATCTAAAAGATTCAATGTATAGATAGATTTTTGATTATGAATACATAATTATGAAAAAAATATGATTCAGATAATAGAATTTGCAATATTAGTTATAATAATTTCAGCATCAGGAGTAATGTCACCAGGTCCATTATTTGCGGCAAATATCACATATGGATTAAGAGAAGGAGTGAAATCAGGAATTAAAATTGCAATAGGTCATTCAATTGTAGAATTGCCATTAGTGATTTTATTAGGAATAGGAGTATTTTCTTTAGAAATTTTTCCAGAATTTAGAACAATCATATCAATTTTTGGTGCACTTACTCTTTTTGTATTTGCAGCCATACAAATTAAGACAATATTGAAAAAAAAGGAACATGTCTCAATTAAACCAAAACAAGGACCAGTAGTTACAGGAATTTTACTTAGTGCGTTAAATCCATTTTTTATTGTTTGGTGGGTAACAATAGGATTCAAATTAATTTCAGATGCAATGATGATATGGGCATTTGCAGGAATACTAATTGTTTTTGTATTACATATTTGGATGGATTTTGCATGGTTAGGCATAACAGCATTTTTAGCATCAAAAAGTAGAAAAGTTCTTTCAAATAGAAATTACAGAATAATGATATTAGGATTAAGTGTAACATTAATTTATTTTGGAATTACTTTTTTAATGGATGTAATTATTTAGCCACAATCTAAAATTTCCATTGTAGGGTTACAGCTGTAGTTAAAAGAATCAATTTTTTCAAGAACAAGTTCACAAAATTCAGGATCAAGAGATTTTTCATAAATTTGTATTTCATTTAAAATTGACATATGTTCTATTCCACAAGACGTATCATAGGTAAAGAAAATAACTATGACAATGGAAATTCCAAAAATAATTAAAAAAATATTTATCAAATTATTCTTTTGAAATATCAATTTCCATGTTAGAAACATTACGCTGTTTCCCATCCTGTGAAGTAAGTGAATCAGAAGAAATTCTAACATCACTAATCACATAACCAACTGTATTCATTCTTTTGACAATCATTTGTGAAACATCAACTGCTTGTGTAATTTTTTTACCACGAGCTTTTATTGTAATAGTTGGTCGAGTAGAAAGCTGAGTTAAAGTGGCAGATACATAATCAAGGATGGGTTTACTACCAATAAAAATAATATTACGATCTTCGGAAGTTTCAATCTTTTTTGGTTCTGGTGTTGG
>JAONQT010000019.1 GCA_028448965.1 Candidatus Nitrosopumilus sp.
TATGGCATTTTGTAATTCAAGCATCATTGGAATTAAAATTAACACCAGATGATATTTTAGATGAATACAAAAGAAAAAATCAAATTAATCATGAAAGACAAAAAAATGGTTATTAATTTATTTTAATTTTATTATTAATTAATTCAATATTTGTTTCATTAATTAAATTTACAAGAGTTATTTGTTTTTGAAAATACTTTATTTCTGATTTAGATACTGTAAGAAATGGATCTGGGCTAATTGAATTGATTATTCTATTATTATTATCAATTCCATTTTTATATAATTCAAATAATGAATGCCCAGATTTATGACCCCAAACATCTTTTCCACACACAATAATTGTTTTAATTTTTTTATTTTGATTTACATATTTTATAATTGAATCAATCCCTTTATTTTCAGTAAATAGTCTTCCAACAACTGCAATGTTATCAATAATTTTAGAATTTTTGATTTCTTTTAATAATTTAATATTAGAAAGTGTACATATACAAATTGATGAGTTAGAGTTACCAATATAGAATTCTTCAGGAATTGGTAAGAGTGCTTCACAAATTTTACCAATAGTATCACTTAGTTTATTCAAAGTATTTCAGAAATTGTTTTTGCAATGAACTCAATATTTTTTGTAGTAACTTTAGGATGAATTGGTAAAGAAAGTACATGTGAAGCAGCCCAATCAGTAACAGGTAATTTCATTTTTGATTTATAAAATGGGGTTTTATGTACAGGTATTGGATAGTATGAGGCTGCACCAATTCCTTTTACATTAAGTTTTTTCAAAAGACTATTACGTTTTGATGTAGTAATTGTATAGAGATACCAATTTACATTTTCATTCTTTCTTTGTTGTGGAAGATTAAGATTTAATTTTGAAAGTAATTTTGATAAAAGTTCTGCATTTTTTTGTCTAGTTTTTAAAAATTTTGGTAATTTTTTCATTTGTACTGTTGCAATTGCTGCATTAATTTCAGGTAATCTTAGATTAAGACCAAGTACTCTTGTATCATATCCCTTTATCATTCCATGATTTCTAATCATTAGTAATTTGTCTCTAAATTTTTTATTATTTGTGACAATAAATCCACCTTCTCCAGCAGTCATTACTTTTGCAGGATACATACTAAAACATCCCATTTCAAAGAAGGTTCCAGTATGTTTTTTCTTAAAAGTAGACCCTAGTGATTGAGCTGAATCTTCTATTATTGGTATGTTAAATTTTTTAGCAATTTCAGAAATTCTGTCCAAATAAGCTACATTTCCATAAAGATGTACAGGTACTATTGCTTTGGTATTTTTTGTAATTTTTTTCTGAAGATCATCTGGATCCATCGTAAAATTATCTTTTAAAATATCAACAAAAACAGGTTTTGCACCAGTAGAAAATACAGAATTTGCAGTTGCAACAAAAGTGAAAGATGGAATTAAAACTTCATCACCATGTTTGATATCCAATGCATATAGTGCTGCTTGTAATGCTGCAGTACCAGAATTTACAGCTATAGCATATTTTGAATTTACGAATTTAGAAACAGATTTCTCAAAATCTTGAACATATTTTCCACCTTGATTTGCAGAAGAAGTTAAGGCTCCATTTTTAAGAATTGATGTGACTACTGAAATTTCTTCTCTGCCTACAAAAGGAATGTTTATGGGTATTTTCAATAATTAATCTCATAGCAACTACTCTATAAATCTCATTTAATAGCTATGAATTTTTATATTTCAAAAATTGGAAAATCATAGAATGAAACCACGACATTTAGAAAAAACAGATATGGGTTACAAAGTATACTTGTACATTTTCTATATTTGTGGAGCTATAATGGCTTCAACATTAATTTTTGGTGTTTATGCAACTATGTTAGAGTGGTTAGCAAATGGAACATATGTAATGGGTGAAGTAATTCATAATACAACTATTCCTTTTGAAAATTTTGCTAGAGTTTCTACTTGGATATTTTTTTCTACAATAATTGGATGGTACTGTGTTACTAGAATTGGTTGGAAAAGAACTGCAGGTAATAAAATTGTTGGAACTAAAATGGCTTTACTTCAATTAATGTTACTTGGATTTGCAATAATTTCTTTCTATGAAGTTCTATACAACTTTACAGTTTTGAATGCACAAATAACAGCAGGAATTGTCAATGGTATAGTTCCAGATATTGATATGTTATCAGTAGCGTATCCAGATCCTGATCGTCCATGGAATTTAGTTTTTGCAACAAAAATTTTTCTAGCATCATTCATTATTACTGCACATGGATTTTATCTAAGTGTAAAACCTAGAAAAAGCTTAGATGATCAAGAATTATAATAATAAAATTCATAATTTATTGAAATTATTTTAAAAAAATCTATTTAAAATTATTTTTTATACTATTACGTACATAGAATTGTATGGGGTTATTTGGATCCAGTAAAAATGAATTAAAATGTAAAAAATGTGGAACGATATTACCTGATTCTGAAAGATTGAAAAAACATCAAGAAAAAGCACATAATAAAAAAAAGGAAAAATGTCGAGGGTGTGGTGCTGAATTTGATTATAGTGAAGAATTAAGGAAGCATAAAAAAAATTGTAAGTAGTTACTTTAAAAAATAAATAAATTAAAATTTTGTAGGTCTTTTTAGAGATTTTTCAATTGCTTCTAAATTTGCAATCTGATTTTTAGAATTTAAAGTGAGTATTTGAATCATTTCAGAGCCTAATTGAACAGATTGCTCAGGTAATGTTTCTAAAAATTTTTCTAATCCTTTTTTATAATTATTAATTAATTCTAAGCCTTCTTCAAGAGTCATAAAGATTGTAAATTTTCCCAGGCTTTAAATTTAATTTCATTAGTTGGTATCTATGAAAATCAAAATGTGTGACCATATTGACATATCCGGCATAAGAATAGAAGCCTCTGAATCTGTTTTTGCAATTTGTACTGTTGATACAAATCAATTTGTCACTTATTCATGTAAGAAATGTTTCAATGACATAAAGGAATTAGAACATAAAATTATTTCAAAAGAAGAATTTGAAAAATATCTAAATTAGTCGTCAGGTTATTTAAAACACAGATTGAAATCTTTATAGGTTTAAGTTTCAAAAGTTGTTTTGATTTGGATATTATTGAAAAAGTTGATTTAATTGAAAAATCTCCAACAGAAGAAATTGTAACTCGTGAAGAATTAATTGAATTATTTAAAACAAATTCTTCACCAAATCATTACATTGGTTTAGAAATTTCTGGTTTTTTACATTTAGGTAGTTTAATCAGTACTGGTTTTAAAATTAATGATTTTATTAAAGCTGGAGTAAATTGTACAATTTTTCTTGCAGATTGGCACACAATCATTAATGATAAACTAGGTGGTAACTGGGATACAATTTCTAAAGTTTCAAAGTATTATCAAGATGCTTTTAAATTAGTTTGCCCAGATGCAAAAATTGTTTTAGGTTCAGAATTATATCAAAAAAACCCAGAGTATTGGTCAGATCTTGTAAAATTTACAAAACATATGTCATTGAAAAGAACTATGAGAACTCTAACAATTATGGGACGCTCAGAAAGTGATGAAAAGATTGATGTTGCCAGATTACTTTATCCTGCAATGCAAGCAGTAGATATTCATTATTTGGATGTAGATATAGCACATGCTGGAATGGATCAAAGAAAAATACACATGTTAGTTAGAGAAATTTTTCCCAAAATGAAATGGAAAGTTCCAGTTTCTGTTCATCATAAATTACTTCCAGGATTAAAAAAACAAAGAGATGAAGAAATTGGTGGCGAACTTAGTAAAATGAGTAAATCAGATCCAAATTCAGGCATATTTATCCATAATACAAATGATGAAATTAAAAAGAAAATCAACAAAGCATGGTGTGATGAAGGAATTATAGAAAATAATCCCATACTAGCAATTGCTGAATCAATAGTTTTTAGTAAATTTAACGAAATGAGTATTGAGAGACCTGAAAAATTTGGAGGTAATGTAAAATATTCAAATTATAAAGAATTAGAAAATGATTTTAAAGAAAGAAAAATACATCCAGGAGATTTAAAGCAAGCAATAGGAAATTATCTTGTAGAAATTATATGTCCAATTAGAGAAAAACTAAATCTTAGTAAAGAATTATCTGAAGTAATAAAGAAGAGTTTCTAAACTTTAAGATTTGGATTAGTTTGTTCTTCTAAATTGTATTTTGATTTGTATCCTCTTGGATTAATCATTAAATCTTTGTAAGTATACGTTGATGAATTACCAATAATTACAGTAGTAGTCATACCTAATTCTTCATCAAAATTAAGTAGATTTTCTAAATCAGTCATAACAATTGTTTCAGATTCTCTATAAGCACTTTTAATTATTGCAACGGGTGTTGTAGATTTTCTATGTTTAAGCAAGATTTTTTGAGTATCCTCTAATTGATGGATTCTTTTTTTACTTTTAGGATTATAAATTACAAGAACAAAATCACCTAATGCAGCTGACTCCACACGTTTTTGAATTATTTCCCAAGGTACCATTAGATCACTCATACTAACAACTGCAAAATCAGTCATCAAAGGTGAACCGACAATTGATGCACAAGAATTTAGAGCAGATACGCCAGGAATAATTTCAACTTTCAAATCATTAGAAGGATCCCAGCCTGTGGCAGCAAGTGTTTCATAAATTAATCCAGCCATTCCATAAATTCCAGGATCTCCACTAGAAACTAATGAAACAATTTTTCCAGATTTTGCAAGATCAATACATTGATGAGCTCTTTCAACTTCTTGTGTCATAGCATAACGATGAATGGTTTTACCTCCTATCAGATCTTGAACTAAATTTACATAGGTTTCATACCCAACAATTGTATCACTTTCTGTGATTACTTCCTTAGCTCGAAATGTCATATGATTATGATGTCCAGGACCAACACCAACAATGTAGAGTTTACCAGTCAATTTTAAAATAATTTTCTTCTTAACTAATTTATCTTTTTAGTGATATTCTTATTGAAATGGATCAACTATTGGGGAATTAATGATGTACTCACTATTTGTTGGTCGTGCAATACTAACAGTAAGTAAGTCATCATTATGAAATGAATCTATATCAGATTTTGTTTGTAAAATTTGTGCTAGTTTAGAATTATGCCATTCTATAACATAAATTTTTGAGATTGGACTATAGTTTTCTTCATTTAAAGATGAACTAGAAATTGATGGTTGAAAACCTAAAGAACCAGATCCTTTAATTCCATTTTTAAATTGAAAAAGATCATTAGTTGAAAAATGAGTTAAAAGATCTGCATTAAATGGAGAATGTACTACACCCATCAATTGTGCTGGTCCTATTGGAGTAGCATCAGTTACAATACGGTAAATTGTTTTTCCTTCAGAATCCCAGCTTCGATGAGCAACAAAAGTTACAGAAAGTTCATCCTCATTAATCTCAATAATTTGACCACCAGAAAATGATATTTCATTACTAATTTGCTTGTCAGAACGTATTGTCATCTGATCATTTGCCCATTTTATTTGGGGAACATTAACAATTACATTTGTTTCATTAAATTTGAGTCTACCAGATTTTTCAGCATTAATAACATCAGATTCTGATTCAAAAATAATTTCTTTTTGACCTGTTTTCCATGTAACTTCAATAATAGATGTTAGTGAAGTATAATCAGATTGCTCTGGTGTACTAGAAAAAACTTCATTTTGAAATCCAAAAAGTCCATCTCCCTTAATGCCATTTTTAAAAATAAAAATTTTTTGAGAATTATCTTCTGGAACATCTTTAATAAATTTCGATAGTTGAATATTCCATTTTTGTTTTTCTGAAATAGTGTTTACATAATCGTGATCACTAGCATCAGTAATTATGTAAAGAACATCATTTCCAGCATGAATTCCTTGATGCATTGGAATTATAGCTGGAACATTAGCTCTTGAAAGCAATAATGAAGGATCGTCTTTTTCAAATTCAAATTTTTGTGCAAGTACTTGAGTTGGTTGTCCTCTAATCCAACCATCAACGCTAACAGTTGTAGTAAATTCTTTGGAATTTGTTGAGTGTAATGCAAGTCCTGCTCCAGTGAATTCAAAGGAACCTGATTTTTTTTCTGGATCAATTAAAGATAGACCATAAATTGTATTTTCATTTACAGTCCAGGTATCTTGGCCTTGAACATCATTTTGATTAATTTCATGTAAAACAACTACTTTGACTAAATCACTAGAAGTGAATGTCATAGAACCATCATAAATTGTACCCTCGTTTGGCGATAAAATAACTGCTAATTGGTGATTTTCATGTCCCAATCCAGGATCTTGAGAAGATGTAATTGTTTGAGTAAAATGAACTTTTTTTGTAGATCCTGCATCAACATATTGATCTGAAAATGTTGAAACAGAAATAATTCCAGTAATAAAAAATCCAATTATCAAAATAATAATAATTTTTTTCAATAATTTTGACTGATTTTATTACTTTAAATGATTTGTCTTAATTGATTTTATCAAGAGTAAATGCATTATGTATTGCACGTACAGCTGAATTTGTATCAGAATTTTTAACTACTAATGCAAGATTTAGTTCTGATGAACCCTGAGTTATCATAGACACGTTCACTTTATTTTTCTCAATTGCTGCAAAAACTTTTGATGCAACACCTATTGTACCTCTCATTCCAGAGCCAATTAATGCAATTATAGATACTCCAGTAGTAACTTCTAATTTTTTAATGATTTTTCCTAAAAGATCCATCTCCAATACACTAACAGCTTTATCAAGATCAGAATTTTTAACTACAATAGTAATACTTGATTCAGAAGGATTTTGAGAAATCATCATTACATTAATACCAGCTTTTGCTAAAGTTGCAAATATTTTAGCTGCAGTTCCAGGTGTTCCAATCATACTACCACCTCTAATATCGATTAATCCATTATTACGAATGTTACTTACACATTTTACAGTATTTTTTACAGAAGCTGAAGGTGATGCAGTAACTAAAGTTCCTTCATTACTACTACTAAATGAATTTCTAATTTTCATTGGTATTTTTTTTGCTAATAGAGGCTCAAATGTTCTTGGATGAATTTGTTTAGCACCAAACAAAGCCATTTCAATTGCTTCAGTATAAGATACTTCTTTGAGTAATTTTGCATTTTTAACAATTTTTGGATCTGCAGTCATTAATCCATCAACATCACTCATCAACCAAATTTCATCTGCTTTTATGCAAGAGCCAATAATTGTTGCTGAATAATCAGAACCTCCTCTGCCAAATGTTGTTGTATGTCCATGTTGATCTGCACCTGAAAATCCACCTATGACAGGAATTGTTTTTTTAGAAAATAATGCATCTATGCATTTTGATACTCTTAATCTAGTTGTATCCATTAGTGGTTTTGATTCACCAAAATTTGAATCAGTTACAATACCTACTGTTTTACCAGTCATTGAGATTGATTTTTTTGCTAAATCATTTAATGCTGCTGAAATTAATTTGACAGATAATCTTTCTCCAAATGAAATTAGATAATCCATTGATCTTGACGTCACTTCTCCTAACAAAACTAAACCATCTATTAATGCAAGAAGTTCTGTAAAATCTTCATTTAATTTTGCTAATAATTTTTTTTGAACATCAGATTTTTTGATTGTTTGTTTTGCTAATTGCTTATGTCTATTGGTAATTTTTGATGCAAGTTGTTCTGCTTTAGATTTATTTTCTTTTTTGATAGATTCAGATATTTCAATTAAATCATCAGTTGTACCAGTTGTTGCTGAACAAACTAAAACAATTTGATGTTTTTTGGATAGTATACTAACATGTTTAGCTACTGCCTGAATATCTTTTGTATTAGAAATTGAGGTTCCACCATATTTTAAAACAAGTTTCAATTCAAACTATCTGAATTATCCAATGTTTAAATGCTTTAACTTTCCACGCGTGGAGCAAGATAAAAGTGGATTCTGCCTATATTTGCAACTTTAAACTCAATTCTAAGTGGTTTTGCACTAGAAAATTCACATGTAATGAATCCAGCATTACTGCCTACTGCTTTAACTACAGGATTAAGATATTCAAGGCTGTAAGTACCGACACTATCTGCTTTTGAAGAAATTTCTTCAATATCTTCAGCATCCTTATCAAGATCAATTATTACTTCTCCAGAATCACCTTTTCCAGAAAAATCTCCTTTAGAATCAGATGTATTGATAGTTAGATAATCAGATACAACTTGTACATCACCAAGAATTTTATCAAATTTTGATGAAGTTAAAATTATTTTTGAATCATAAGGAATTTTTGGTAATGGTGTATCTGTTGCAGAACTTTCAATAAGACGTATTTTGTATTTTTTATTTTTTCCAACTGTTACAAGTAACATATTTTCTTCAGAAATACTGATTTCAATACTATCTTTTTTATCTGCACGTTTGATAAGTTTTGAAAATTCATCTATTCGAACTCCAAATTTAATATCACTATCACATTCATATTTTTCAAATGCTGAATTTGGCCAAGATATGTCAATAAGAGCAACATGAGATGGATCCATTCCTCTAAAAGTAATTCCTTCAGCTGTTGCAACAAAAGTTGCTTCTTCAACTAATGTAGAAATTGCAGAAATAATAGCTTTAAGATCATCTGAACCACTTGTTTTAGCTCCAAAAGTCAATTTAATTTTCTTGACTATAAGTTCCAGTTAAACCTTATGTGTAATCACGCCAGGTGTATTTACATTTTTGACAACGATAAAATCTAGTTGTCGGTTCATCAGCACTTCTAGTTTGAAACATCCAAGCTACTGCCTCACCATGACCACATTTTTCACAATCAATCTTTACTGTAGGATTAGTATCTTCACCTTCATTTCCTTCAAAAGCAAGAAGTGAAAAATCGGGTTCTTCTTGAGTAATAGTTTTTTTCTTTTTTGTAACTTTTTCTCCTTCAATGTAACCACATTTTGAACATTCAAGGCCAGAATCACCTTTTTTTAGTTTAACCTCACATTTGGGGCAAAATTTCAATCTAATTTACCTTAATTTTGAATTAAATAATTCTTTGAACTCATCAGCCATTTTTATTGCAGATTCTGTTGATTTTTTAACTTCAGTCAATGGTTTGGTAGTAGAATTAATTCGCATCCAGCACTCATTGGTTAATGGATGTTTAACAATAACACCTGCAAAATTAACATTTGAAGCATTTAGAAGTTCATGCTGAATAATGTATAATATTCCAATATCAGTTTCTGTAATAGAAATACTGATTTCTTTTGCTTCTGAATTGATTATTTGTGCATTCATGTATTCAGAAAAAGCACTTATTGCGGATATAAATCATATGAACAGAGTCATGGCAGAAAGCAAAATTTCACAAATAACACTCGTAAAATCTAAAGAGGAATACTCATCTGATGAGAATATTGAGATAAATGTCCAATTTTCAATTGAGGGAGGCCTTAGAAATGCATTCAATGAAGCAAATTGGACTAAAGCATACAATAACAATGATGTTTCAATGAAACTGAAATATGGTGTAAAATTAACATCTGGTGGATTTAGGAAAAAGGAATTAGGAAGAACTATCGATTCATATCGAAAAGCTGCAATTTTCTGGACAAGGAATCCAAAATTGGTTAATCCAATGAAAGATAGAAGGATTTGGGTTCAAATAGCAAAAAACTTTGAGCCATTTATCAGACTTTCTGAAGAAGAAGTTAGAGAAGAATTCATGGACTTTAATGAAAAGTTTGTATTCAAAGCATCTGATTTAGGAAAAGGTAAACACAAGATTGGAG
>JAONQT010000020.1 GCA_028448965.1 Candidatus Nitrosopumilus sp.
AACAAATATTGCAAAAAAAGTCAAAGAAAATAAAATCATTCCTCCTACAAATATCATTATTGGTAAAGTTGTTGATTTATCGGATGTTATTGGGTGGAAATAATGCTTAATGGTAAAACTATTGCAATAACACGTTCTCAAGATGATGCTTCAGAATTTATTTCGCTTGCTAAAGAAAATAATGCAATTCCTATCGCATTACCTACAATTGAATTAGTGAGTAAAGGTGAAAAAATTGTTGATGAATTTTTAGAATCTGTTTCTAAATACAATCCTGACTATTCTGTTTTTATGAGTTCAAAAGCTGTAAAATTACTATTTGATACTGCAAAACAATTAGGTAAACTTGAAAAATTACAATTAGCTGTTGCAAATACTACTGTAATGTCTGTTGGTCCTAAAACCTCTCTTACCCTTGAGGCAGAAGGAATCAAGGTAAATCATCAACCTACAACTTTCTCATCTGTTGGTGTTGGTGAAGAATTTACAAAACTTAATGCTGTTGGCAAAAAAGTTATTGTTCCACGTAGCGGTGCATCCACTCCTTTTCTAAAAGAATTACTTTCTAAAATTGGCATTGATGTATTGGAAATTCATCTGTATGACGTTTGTGCTTTTAGGGATACTACTCAATGGAATGGATTCAGAGAATTATTTTCTCAAAACAAAGTTGATGGTGTTGTGTTTACTAGTGCATCCTCTGTTAGGGGATTTTTTGAAATAATGTCTAAAGACTATGCTGAGGATGTATTACTTGATAATCTTACAAAATTATCTGTGGTTTCAATTGGACCCTTTACTTCAGATGAATTAAAAAAATTTAAAGTCAAAAATACTGTTGCAGAAGTTCATACTGTTGCAGGTGCATTTGATGCAATCAGAACTACTTTAACTACGATCTAAGACTAATTTAGCTTAAGCTATTTAGCTCTACCTATTTTTCTTTATGTATTAATAGTATAACACAGTTATGTCTAGCATGGCTACTGAAAATCTCGACATTGATTATACAAAATATGATTTTAAAGACTCTACAGAAATGTATGTCCATCTTAGTAAGAAAGGACTCTCTAAAGAAACTGTTATTGAAATTAGCAAGATGAAAAAAGAGCCACAATGGATGCTTGATTTTAGATTACGTTCCTTTGAAATATTTATGAATAAACCAATGCCAACTTGGGGTGGAGATCTTAGTACTATTGATTTTCAAAATATTTACTATTATGCTAAAGCATCTGATAAAACAGAAAAAAATTGGGATGATGTTCCAGATAATGTAAAAAATACTTTTGAAAAACTTGGAATTCCTGAAGCTGAAAAGAAATTCTTGGCAGGAGTTGGTGCACAATATGAATCTGAAGTTGTATATCACAGTTTAAGAGAAGATTTAGCAAAACAAGGTGTTTTATTTTTAGATACTGATCAAGCCTTAATTGATCATCCTGAAATGTTTAAAAAATATTTTGGTAAAATTATTCCTCCAGAGGATAACAAATTTGCAGCATTAAACAGTGCAGTATGGAGTGGTGGTTCATTCATCTATGTTCCACCTGGTGTTCATATTGACATGCCTTTACAAGCATACTTTAGAATTAATGCAGAAAATATTGGTCAATTTGAAAGAACCCTAATCATTGTTGATGAAGGTGCAGAAGTACATTATATCGAAGGTTGTACTGCTCCTGTATATTCATCTGAGTCTCTACACTCTGCAGTTGTAGAACTTGTTGCACACAAAGATGCAAAATTAAGATATACCACAATCCAAAATTGGAGTTCTGATGTTTACAATCTTGTAACAAAACGTGCTTATGCATATGAAGGTGCAACCGTTGAATGGATTGATGGAAATATTGGAAGTAAATTAACCATGAAATACCCTGGAGTCTACCTTATGGGTGAAAGAGCATATGGTGAAACATTATCTATTGCATTTGCAGGTAAAGGTCAACATCAAGATACTGGAGCTAAAATGGTACATCTTGCACCAAACACTACTTCTAAAGTTACATCTAAATCTGTAAGCCGATTAGATGGACGTTCAACTTATAGAGGAATGTTAAATGTTGCAAAAGGTGCCACTGGTGTAAAATCTACTGTTAGATGTGATGCATTGTTAATGGATGATACATCAAAAACTGATACTTATCCGTATATGGTAATTGATCAAGAGGATGCAACAATCACACACGAAGCTACTGTCGGAAAAATTGGTGATGAGCAAATCTTCTATCTTATGTCTAGAGGCTTTAGTGAGGAGGATGCATTATCATTAATTGTTAATGGATTTATGGAGCCATTTACAAAAGAATTGCCAATGGAATATGCAGTTGAATTAAACAGACTCATTAAATTAGAAATGGATGACTCTGTGGGATAATCTCCCGATTTTTATCTGATTGATTATGTCTCAAGAAATACTTTCAAAATTAAATGCTACTCATATCGATGAAATTTCTTCCTCTAGAAATGAACCTCAATGGCTTAAAGATTATAGAAAAAATTCCTTATCTATCTATGACAATCTACCTCTGGAAACTTCTCCATTATACAACAAGTATACTGATGCAAAAAAGATGGATCCTGAAAAAGTATCTCTTTCAACAACTACTGCTGAAACAGTACCAGCTTTTCTTCAAAAAAGATTAGGTGAATTAGAAAATGAAATTTGTATTATTCAAATTGGAACAAATATTCACCGAATCAATTTACCTGAGGAACTAAAATCTAAGGGAGTTGTTATATCTTCCATATCTGATGCTATTCAAAATAATTCTGAATTAGTAAAAAAGGCATTAGAGGCATCAAATTCTAATGATGATAAATTTACAGCTTTGAACAATGCTGCTTTTAATTCTGGAATATTCATTCACATTCCACGTAATTTTGTTTTAGACAAACCCATTTACTTTTTGACATGTTTATCTGAAGATGGCCATTCAACTATTTCTAGAAATATTATTTTTGCAGATGAGAGTAGTAAATCTACACTTGTTCAAGAATTGTATTCTGCAAATATTCAAACTCAACAAGCATATCTTGAATTAATGAACACAAATGTTGCTGCAAATGCTCAATTGGATGTTACTACTTTACAAATGATGGATCAACATGCTGTAACTTTTTCAACAAAACGTACTGATTTAGGTCAAGATGCTAAAGTAAACTGGTATTCTGGATTATTTGGTTCCATGTTATCTAGATATAAAATTGAATATTTTCTTAACGGTACTGGTGCATCTTCAAATGACTCTGAAGTTATTTTTGGAAATAATGAACAATCATTTGACATTCAAACTAATGTAAATCATGAAAGTCCATCTACTGAAGGACGTGTAGTTGAAAAATCTATTCTTCGAAATAAATCTAAATCTCTTTTCAAGGGGATGATTCGAATTAAGGAAAATGCATCCAAATCAAATTCTTTCTTATCTGGACGTTCTATTCTTTTAGATAAAGATGCAAAATCTGATGCAATTCCTGGATTGGAGATATTTACTAATGATGTTAAGGCAACACACTCTGCATCTGTTGCACAAATTGACGAAGAACAAATTTTCTATCTAAAAACTAGATGTCTAAGTCATGAAGAAGCTGAAAGAACAATTGTTGAGGGTTTCTTAGAACCACTTTCAAGAAAAATGTCTTTTCAAGTTAGAGCATGGATTGCATATCTTATTGAATCAAAATGGGATAATCGCGAATTGAGTATAAATACAGATGAAGAACTAGCAAAGTTTGTTGAAATCGAAGAAACTCGTTATGATGAAAATTCTGAAGTTGAACAACACTACAAGTATAGGTGATTTTTTGTCTGAATGGATCAAAACATGCAATTTAGAACAAGTAAAAAAAGGTGAACTTTTTGGCTTTGTAAAGGATGGCATGAAATTATTGATAGCAAATCTTGATGGAAAAATTCATGCTACTGATTTAATTTGTACTCATGCTGATGCTGACCTTTCTACTGGATTCTTTAGCGAAGAAGGCGTTAGATGTCCATTACATCTTTCTGTTTTTAATTTAGTTAATGGTAAACCCAATAACCTTCCAGCTGAAACTGCTCTCAAAGTATATCCAGTTAAAATTGATAACAACGAAATTTTTGTGGAGGTTTAATAATTGCAAAGTACTGAAACCTCTTTTGAAAATATTAAAAAAGATTTTCCTATATTGACAAGAACAGTTAGAGATAACAAACGTCTTGTTTATCTAGATAATGCATCGACAACACAAAAACCAAATCAAGTCATTGATGCTATTACTGATTATTATAGAAATCATAATGCAAATATTCATCGTGCAGTGTATGCTCTTGCTGAAGAATCCACAGAAGCTTACGAAACTGCAAGAGATAAAATTGCAAAATTTGTGAATATTAAAAATCGTCAAGAACTTATTTTTGTTAGAGGCACAACAGAGGCAATCAATTTAGTTGCATATGCATGGGGACGTTCACATATTGATGAAGGTGATATTATAGTAACTACTGAATATGAACATCATAGTAATATTGTTCCATGGCAATTACTTACTCAAGAAAAACGTGCAAAACTAGAATACATTGGAATGAATGATAATGGAGAATTAAATTTAGACGATCTTGATAAATATTTGGCAACTGGTAAAGTAAAACTTGTTACTTTTAGTTTGATGTCCAATGTCCTTGGAACCATTACTGATTCTGAAAAAATTATTGCAAAATGTAAGGCCGCAGGTGTCCCTACTTTGATTGACGGCGCACAAGCAGTACCACATATGAAAGTTGATCTTGATACTTTAGGTTGTGACTTTTTTGCATTTTCTGGGCATAAAATGTTGGCTCCAACTGGAATTGGTGTATTGTGGGTTAGAAAATCTGTATTGCAAACAATGAATCCATTTCACGGTGGTGGTGATATGATTAGAGAAGTTCACAAGTATGAAACTACTTGGAATGATTTACCTTACAAATTTGAGGCAGGAACTCCTAATATTGCTGATGTTATAGGGTTTGGTGCAGCAATTGACTATCTTACAAAAATTGGAATGGATAATGTTAGACAACATGAAATTGAATTAACAAAATATGCTATGGAAGAATTTGGAAAAGTACCTGGACTTACAATCTATGGCACTAAGGATCTTACAAAACGTGGTGGTGTAATTTCGTTTAACTTTGCAGATGTACATCCTCATGATGTTGCTCAACTAATTGATGAACAAGGTATTGCACTTCGTTCAGGTCATCATTGTGCTCAGGTATTGATGGAACGTCTTGATGTTGCTGCAACATCGCGAGCTAGTTTCTATATTTATAATACAAAAGCGGATGTTGATGCTTTAATCGATTCATTAAAATCTGTAGCAAAGGTGTTCAAGTTATGAGTAGTGGTGCTGATATCTATCATGAAATGATAGTTGATTATTCTAGAAACCCTCTCAACTATGGAGAAATTGAAAATCACGATGTTACATTTCATGATTCTAATCCACTATGTGGGGATAGTATTGATATTGATATGAAAATTGATGACAACAAAGTTGCTGATATTAAATTTCATGGAAAAGGATGTGCCATTTGTATGGCTTGTACTTCTGTTCTAACTGAAATTACTAAGGGAAAATCTCTTGATGATGTTAGAAAAATTGAAAAAAATGATATTTTAGGTGAATTAGGTCTTGAACATTTACAAGCTGTTAGAATAAAATGTGCTTTACTTTCTTTAAAGGTGCTCAAATCTGCATTGTATACTTATCTTGGTTCCCATCTTGAAAATAGTGAAGGTATAGATACGCTAAAAACAGAGGCTGAGAATCTGTATTAGTATGAGTAGTTTTACTCCGTCTATTCCTATTGAATTACAAATACGAAAAATAATTTTTGAAAAATTTAATGATATTGATAAAAAATTTACTAACGATGATATTTTTGAAATTTTAAAATCTGAGGGTGATGTTGACCCTACTTGGATAATTGATGATACTGAATTATTATTTGTAGGAATTTGTGATTCTGGTCTTGTAAGAAATATTGCACAAAATTTTACTACCATTTTTTTAAAGTTATTTGATCCGGTTGAAAAATTTTATTGTGATTCCTGCAATCATGATATCTATTTGGGAACCTCTGAAGAAAGAGTTTGTCCAAATTCTTCTTGTAACTCTACTTTTTAGTTCTATATTTTACTGCTGCATCTTCTAATGCTTTTATCATTGGAAGCTTTTCTCCAGTTAGATAAAGTACTAATGCACCACCTGCTGTACTTATATGATTAATTTTATCTGCTAACCCTTGTTGTTTTAGGGCTGTTGTTAAATGTCCTCCACTTACAATTGTCGTTGCCATTGAATTTGCAACTGAATTTAACATTTCTTTTGTACCATATTTAAAATTCTCTTTTTCAAAAAATCCTGCAGGACCACTAATGAATACCGTTCCCGCACCTGAAATTAATTTTGAGTAATACTCTATGGTTTTAGGACCTAAGTCAAAAATTTTATCTCCTTTACTAATTTCTCTAACATCCATTTCTAATCTTTCCTCATCCTTATCGATTGCAATATCAACTGGAGTTGCAAAAACATCTGGGTAATCCCCAATTAATGAATGAGCTTTTGCCACTACTTCATCTTCATTTTTGATTCCTAGTGGTGATTTAATTCTGGCTTGTGCACGCATAAACACATTTCCAATTAATCCTGTAAGTAAAACATGGTCTGCACGTCCGTTTTGAATTAGTAATTTTATTGCTTCTAATCTATCTGGTACTTTTGAACCTCCTAGAATTATTACATGTGGTGCTTTTGCAACTGTCATTATTTCATCCAAATTTCTTACTTCTCTTTCTACAATTCTTCCTGCACATGCAGGTAATACTTGTGTAAATCCTACAATAGATGGATGTGATCTGTGTGCACTTGGAAATGAATCTAATACACAAATATCAAATAATTTTGATAATCTTGAAACCATAATTGTTTTTGCAGCATTTTCTGGTGTGAATTCATAATTTTCTTCAGCACATAATCTAAGATTATCTAAAAGTAATATCTCTCCATTCTCTAAATTTTTAATTGCGTTTTGTGCTGCTTCTCCGATAGTATCCTCAACATATTTTATTTTTCTATTCATTATTTTTTCAAGAACTTCGGCATGTTTGTTCATCCCTGTATATTCATTATTTCCAACTCTCCCTTGATGTGATGCTATGACCACTTTGGCATCTTTTAATGATTCAAGCGTTTCAATGGCTTCTTCAATTCTTTTGGTACCTAAAATTTCACCCGTTTCTGGATCTATTGGACAGTTCATATCCATCCTCACAAACACCGTTTTACCCTTTAGATCAAAGTCATCTAATGTGAGTACCTTCACAACTTTTCTATTATGCACTTGGTTAAAATCTTTGAGCCGATCACAATTATTTGTTGAAATTTGTTTGTGTGATATGAGTTATCTTTTTGAAAGTATTGTATTAATAGAAATTAAGCGGTGTATCTTTGAGGTTTAATTAATTGCAAAACTGGCTTTTTGATATTCGTTCTCGTTCTTTTGTCTTTCTGACTGCACTCTTCTTAATTTTAACTGCCTTTGTATTTTCTGAATTAACTAATGATTTTGATCAAAATGTAATTCTTTTCATTTCAGAAAATGTTGGAAATCCTACTCTCGATATTTTTATGCAATATGTTACTGAGAGTGGAGATGTTTTTAACATGATGGTGTTTGCAATCATTGTATTATTAATTCCAAAAACCCGTAGAGTTGGAATTACTCTTTTAATTTTGATTGTAATTTCTACTCTACTTACAGGATACATCAAATGTGGTGTTGATAGGGATAGACCTGATTATGAGTATCTTGGAGTTGAATTTCCCGTACAAATTAGTCGTGATACATTTGCATTATTTTGCGAAGGTGGTTTTGATGCTTCATATCCTTCAGGTCATGCAGCCAGATCAATGATATTTGCAATTATTTTGGGCTATGCACTATCTGAGAGATTCCCTCGCGGTGCATATTTGATATTCCTTTACCCTGCAATGATCTCTCTTAGTAGATTGTATGTTTTACAACATTTCCCAATGGATGTAATTGGCGGAACTATTATTGGTGTGATGCTTGCTGGTGTTATGGCAAATCGAACAAAATTATATCAAATTTTTGATAAATCAAAATCCTAATTCTGTCAAGGATGAATTATCTATCAATACGATTGCAAAATGTTCATCGTCATGATGATATGTCCAATATTTGACATCTCTTGTTTCATTTTTTTGTCGAAGTCCTTTTGTGACCCCTGTTGTAATTGTGTATCCTATTCTTTTTGCAATTTTGGTTTCTTTTGGCATTAGAACTTTGAAACCTTCTTTTTTATCTCTAAATCCTAAATTTACCATATTTTCAACTGCATCCATTGCCTCCTGTTCATTTTTTACATCATACACTTTTGATATTGGTAAATCTTTTGGATGAAAATCCATAGTTTTAGTAAAATATTATCCCTAATATTTTTTAAAATTACATGTTTAGCGATCAATATTGGTTAATTTTCTTAACCGAAAAGTCAAATCCTGATCATATTAACAACTTAATCGACTCTTTTATTTTAGAACATTATTGGCATCCTTAGAAAAGACAGTAATTGAATTACGTCAAAAGAAGAAAGAAGCAACAAAATTAAAAGAGAATGCCGAAAATCAACTTAAACAACTTCAATCTGCAGAAAAACGTTCTGCAACTGGTTTACAAAAAATGATTAAACAAATTGAATCTGAAAAAGAAGATGTTTCAGATGTTTCAGAAAATCTTACAAGAAAGAATGCTCAAGTGGAGAGTATTCAAAGATTGGTAACTAATGCTGAAGAACGAGTTAATAGTGAAAAGGAAGTAATTGAACAAACCGAGCAAGAAATTGAATTTGCTGAAACTCCTGAAGAAAAACAAAATGCACAGGCCAGATTACGCTCAATAAATGATCATGTTCAAGAATTACTGTCTGAAATAAAAAGTAGACAAAAAACTCTGAAAAAAATAACTGAACAAGTTTCTACATTTGATGATATTAAAGCAAAAATTGCAACTCAAATTAAAAAACAAACTAAATCAAAGCCTTCACTTCGTAGTACTATCAGTACAAGTCATCAGAATGCTACAAAAGTTGTAAAAGAAATTGAAAAACGAACTAAGGCTGAAGAAAGAATCACTAAAACTTTAG
>JAONQT010000021.1 GCA_028448965.1 Candidatus Nitrosopumilus sp.
AACAAATCCAAACAAGACAAATTATCTGATTACGAAGATGATTATTTGAAAAGATTGGAACAACAAAAAATTGATGATGCAAAAGCTGCAGCAGAAGCTGCTGCAGAAGAAGCCAAAGCAAAAGTATCTGCTAACACAAAAGGTGGTGCATTACCAAAAGGATTTGAGCCAAAACCAGAACCAAAGCCAACTAAATCTTCTAGAGGTACTTTACCAAAAGGTTTCTAACCTTTTCTTTTATTTTTCATAAATTTAATCATTTTTACTAGCTTATTTCTGATATTTTTTCTTCTGATAATTTAAAACGAGTTTTTGTAATGTAACTTTGAAATCATCCACCGAATTAAATATAATCTTAATCAGTATGCAATATGGCCGATTCAGAAGTAAAAGATGATAAACCAAAAAAAGCAAAAAAAGTAACAAAAGCAACAAAAATCAAGAAATCAAAAACTAAAGAGATGCCTGCATGGAATTCTCCAGAAGCTAAAGAATTGTATGTGGAATATATGCAAGCAAAAATTGCTGACCCAGAATGGGTTTATGGAACTGCTTTGCCAAAAGGATTCATCCCCGATACAAAATAAAACACTCAAGATTTGTGTTAATTGTAGTATTTTCTTAATTTTTATTTTTTATCCGATCTCTTGTATTCTCTAATTATTTATGATATTTTCTCTTAATTGTTCCTAGTCTTTATAATCAGGTTATATAATGATCCGATTCAATTAAATAGAATCTTCCTAAGTTTTCACTATGGCTGGTCCACACGCACATGATGACGATGGTCAACATGAAGTAAAACCAACTGACGCACCAACAGCCGGAATTGGACTTTATTTTGGTACACAAACTGGTAAAACAGAAATAGTTTGTGGAATCATAAAAGAAGAATTCGGTGATGCAATAACCGATGCTATCGATGTTGCTGAAGGAGATCTAGAACATTTTCCAAATCTTAATGGTCTAATATGTGGTATTCCTACATGGAATACTGGAGCTTTAGAACTAAGATCTGGAACTGTTTGGGATGATCTCTTAGAAAAAATTGGTGAATTAGACCTCAAGGGTAAACCTGTTGCAATATTTGGTCTAGGTGACTCTGTAGGCTATGGCGAAGATTTCGTCGATGCTATGGAAGAACTACATAGATTCTTTGAAAAAGCAGGAGCAAAACTGATTGGATATGTACCACTTGATGGATACAACTTTGTTTCTTCAAGATGTTTAATTCCACATCTCAACGAAATTACAGAACCAGAAAATGGTGAAAAATTTTGTGGTCTTCCAGTAGATGAAGACAGTGAAGGCGAACTTACCGAAGAACGCGTCAAAAATTGGTGTACTCAAGTTAAATCCGAAATGGGATTATAGATTAATTCTCTATTTCAACAATTAACTTTATTTTTTTATTTTTCTTCTATGAAATCCTGTAGCACTTGATTTGAATGTCCTGCAGGTTTTACCTTGGAATAAATCTTGAAAATTTTTCCTTTTTCATTTACTAAAAATGAACTTCTTGTAACTCCCATGTATTCTTTACCCATAAATTTTTTCTTTCCCCAAACACCAAATAAGTTTGAAATTTCTTTTTCTGTATCTGATAGTAGGACATATTTGATTCCCATTTTTGTACAAAATTTTTTATGTGAATTTACATCATCTGGACTGATACCAATAATTTCTATATTCCTATTTTGAAATTTCTTATAATCTGTTGAAAATTCATCTGCCTGTGTTGAACATCCTGGAGTGAAATCCTTTGGGTAAAAATAGATGACATGTTTTTTTCCTTTGAAATCTGTTGAGTTTATGCTGTTTCCTTCTGAATTACTTAGAGTAAATTTGGGGACTGCATCTCCTTCTTCTAGCATACCGTTGATAACTAATTTGTATATTTATAGAAACTTGATCATATATCCTTGTACCGCTAGATATTCTATGATCTAATCACAATCCAATTGTTTATATTGAAATCTCTGGGGGATTGCTTGATGGTTAATACCCGAGCATGGCTTGCTGAAGCAATTGCCACTTTTGGACTCGTATTCTTTGGTCCTTTATCTGTAATTTTGGCTGCAGCATGGTATGGTGATGGATTATCCACAGAAGCAGTAATTTTCATTTCACTGGGTCACGGTGGTGCAATTGCATTAATGGTATATGCATTTGGTCATGTTTCAGGGGCCCACATTAATCCTGCAGTAACAATTCCTATGATGATTACCAAAAAAATTGGAATCAAAGATGGAATTGGATATATTCTATTTCAAATAATTGGTGCAGTCATTGCAACTGCAACACTAGCAGTAATATTCCCAGAAATTGGAAAACAAGTACTTTGGGGTGCCCATGGTGGACCAAGTGAAATCATAAATGGTAGTTTAATCTCTGCTGTTGTTTTAGAGGCAATTTTCACATTCTTCTTAGTGGTTGTTATCTTTATGACTGCTGTTCACAAAAAAGCACCAAAGAGCGTTTACGGTGCAGCAATTGGTGGAATGGTTTTCTTATTACACTTAATCGGCGTACCCTTAACTGGTGCATCCATGAATCCTGCAAGATCCTTTTCTCCTGCATTAATTTCTGGCGATGCTGGTTTATGGGAAGTTCAATGGATATACTGGATTGGTCCAATTGTTGGTGGTATTATTGCAGGTGTCTTAATGACTTACATCTATGTCAACAAAGCAGAAACAGAAGAATAATTTTCTAAATACCAACATTTTTAAAAATTTAAGATAATTTTTTCATAATGTCTTCTGATAATTTATTAGAATTATTTACTCTTGAATTTAATAAACTAGAAAAATTGGTGAATGAAATTAACACTGAAAATGAATTACCTGTAAATCAAATTGTTGAAGTTTACTATCAGATTACAAACATCTCTTCTATGATTTCTGTCATGGATTCACAACATGAAAAAACTAATACTATTTCTAATGAATTTGTTTTAAACGCTCAAAATTTTGTTGCAAAAAAATTCAATTTCGTAATCCATCCTAAAATTATGGCAAATATTACAAATTCTATTTCTACTATTACTGAAAACTTACAATCGCTAAATTTGGAACAAAAATCTAAAGAAACTATTGAAAATGAGGCTAAATTATATGAAAAATTACGTGAAATTATGAGTACTAAGGAATTTGTTAAACAGTATGATTCAGGTTTGTCTAATGATTGAAAAACTTGCTAAAAACTTAGTAAATTTAAAAAAACAATTTGTGTCTAATTATGAAGGAACCAGTCAAATTCAAGAATTAATTCCTATTTCTAAATCTGAATCATTTCCAATTGATGAATCCGAATTAAATTTACTTCATGAATTTGCAACTAAAAATCCAATTTACTATAACTCCTTTGAAAAAGTAATTGATAAAATTTCTTGCATTGTATATGAAGGTGATATTAACAAATATTGGTTAAACAGTATTCAACATGATTCTAGTCATGCTCCTTTCTCTCCAACATGGATAATGTCTGGATATGTAATGTCATTATTTGCAAAAGAAAATGGATATTCTGAAATTATTGATATTGGTTCTGGTGATGGACGTATTGCATATTGTGGTGGGGTACTTGGTATGAAATCTCATAGTATTGAATTAGATCCCATGTTGGTTGATGTTCAAAATTCACTAGCAACAAATGTTAATTTTAATCCTAATTGTTTTGATGCAATTCAGTTTGATTATTCTTCATTGAATTTAACAAAACCAATATTTTTCATTGGTGGTCTTGCTCAAATGGGTGGATTGGAGTTGGCTACCGGTGTGTTGAATAGAACCAAACCTCATTTTCCTTTATGGGATAAAACTGGTTGGAGCTTTGCTGGAACTCTGTCAAAAAAATATCTTGCAGATCCAAAAAATCATGCTGGTTGGGGTAGTTTTATTGAAAATAGTGATTTACAGTTAATCCAAAATATTTCATTACCAACTGCTTGGTCTTTTCATGAGTCTGATGAAACACAATATGTTTTTGCAAAACCACTTGAAAAATAGCAATCCAAATTAAGTGTCACTTTCAAAATATTCTTGGACACGTGGCTCAGCTTGGATAGAGCAAGCGCTTGCGGAGTGCTAGGTCATCGGTTCAAATCCGATCGTGCCCGTTTATCCTCTTATTTTAGTAATTTATTGAAATTTACTTTACTCTTAAATAATATCTTGTTTCAAAATGATGTTATGAGTCGTGAAGATTTTGATAATTCTTCAATTTTAGTGAAAGATATTATGACTAAAGTCATCATATCTGTCAATACTAACACTACTGTATTTCAAGTAGCAAAGATGATGGAACAAAGTGGAATTGGTGCTATTCTTATAAAAAAAGACAACCATCTTAGTGGAATTATTACTGACAGAGATTATGCAACAAAAATTGTATCTCATAATCTTTCATCTGATACCTCTGTGGAAACAGTAATGTCATCACCCTTAGTTACAATCAATTTTGATGAATCCATTTCTGCTGCAGCAGAAAGAATGACTAACAAAAAAATCCGAAAACTTGCAGTTACTAATAATGGAAAAATAGTTGGATTGATTACATCAACTGATTTAGTGACCCAGCTTAGTAAATAATTAGAATGTTTTTGTTTTTCTAAGAAATACTGTTACTGTTATCATGTAGCATGTTGTTGCAATAATTTCTGAAATTATTGATGCTAAATATGGCTCAATTCCTATCTCTAAAAAATAGTATAAACTTGGCCATCTAACTCCTAGATAAATTATCTCTCCAACTCCAAATGATGAAATTAATTTTAGTAATTCTTTTTTAATTACTTTTGACTCCATAGTTTTGTATCTTTTTCTATTATCAATGTAAAACAAACTTGAAAATAATCCAAAATATATTGTATATCCAATAATTATTGTTATAGTTGTAGTTTGATACGTTTCGTAATCTGCTAATAATTGAGCCGCTACTGCTGACAATGATGCAGAGGCAATAAAACAAATAATAAAATTCCTATTAATTTGTAATAATTGCTTATTTAATTTCATCTTTAATTTCATGATTTATTCAACAGTTTGGGCAACTTGGTCCAGAATCTTTTTTAGATTTTCCATGAGCTTTTTGCATATGTCTCATCATCCTATCTGTTGCACTAAAATTCATGCCACAAATTTGACATTCTGTGCCTGTAATTTGTATTTCTTTCATCTTATTTCTAAAAAGTCCCATAAAACAAATTTTTTCGTATTGATTAAAAATGTTCTTTATTGATTAGATCCTTATTTTGTAGTAATAGAATGAAAAAAAGATGTGAATGGGCAAAAGATGAACCCAATATCCGTTATCATGACGAAGAATGGGGTGTTCCAGAACACAACGATAAAAAATTGTTTGAATTTTTAATTTTAGAAGGTGCACAAGCTGGATTATCTTGGAGTACTATACTTAATCGTCGAGATGGCTATCGTAACGCATTTTATAATTTTGATGTTGTTGTAGTTTCAAAATATACTGAAAATCATGTTAAAAAATTACTACAAAATAAAAAAATTATTAGAAATAAACTTAAAATTAATTCCGCAATTAATAATGCCAAAAAATTCATTGAAGTTCAAAAACAATTTGGCTCTTTTGATGAATATTTATGGGAATTTGTAAATTATAAGCCCATTCAAAATAAATTCAAAAAATATTCTGATTTACCTACATACACTATTATTTCTGAAAATCTCAGTAATGACCTCAAAAAACGTGGATTTACTTTTGTTGGACCTATCATATGCTATGCCTTAATGCAAGCTGTGGGAATGGTGAACGACCATACTCTTAATTGTTTTAAATATCCAAAATAATTATTCATGCTTTTTTTGTTTACAAATTATAATTTTTAAAAAGATCATAGATAAATTTGAGATAATTATTAGATATTAGTGTCAAAATTAGATTCCACCGTTAAAAAATTAATTGGTGATGCAAAAAATAAATTAAAAAAAAGAAATTTTTCCCTTCAAAACTCTATTGACGATTTTAAAAAAGAACTGCCAAAACATGAGTCTTTTCCAACTTCTAAAGATATGCTTACTTCCTATATTGGAATATATCAAAATGAAATTAATACAAATCAAGACATTCTTGCAATATTAAATCAGGCTGATGAAATACTTCTTAGATATGATATAGAGAATTAATCTATCTTTTTTTTAATTGAATTTTTTGTGTGATGTCCTCATATCTGTTTAATGGAACTATTTTGACTATGCTTGTTGATGCTATTCCTGTATCAATACAGAGTTTTTCTATATCGTGAGCATGTATTGCATCAATGATGATAATCCATTGATGTTCTAATACTGACATATAAAATTCAACAATTTTGTTTATGTTGTATTTTTGCATCTCTGAGTCTAATTGATTTTTGAGTTTAAGGAATGTCTCCTTGCTTGTTTCATTATTCATTGGACATGATTCTGGACTATGTGTGGCAAAAACCCCAAATAACATAATTGAATTCTTGATTGCCTCTATTTAATCAATTTTATAATTTATTTTTCTCCTAATTTGTGAATTAATTTCCAAAATTTAATATTTCGAGTTATTGTAACAAAAATTGAATATACTTTGAGTGAAAAATCCTTTGCCACTTCTTTATCTTGTATGGATGGTAGAGTTCAACTTCCAATGATTAATTTGATAAAAGAAAAATACTCTGTAGATTTTGTTGATACGATTACTGCACCCGGAATTGATAAAGTAATTTTTGATGGCAATATAGAATCAATTAAAAAAAGTGTAATTATTTCTGTATCTAACCATAAATCTACCCATATTGTTATTTCTGGTCATTTTGGGTGTGCTGGTAATCCTGTTTCTGATGACGAACATTTCACTCATATTAAAAAAAGTGTAGAGATTGTAAACTCTTGGAATTTAAATGCTGATGTTGTTGGTGTATGGATTGATGAAAAATTTACCCCACATTTGATATAATTTAATTTTTAAATTTAACCGTAAATCATACAATGTTCGCATTCACATACTTCTTGCTCTTTTGATTTTTTTAGACATTTTTTATGTTGACCTGCTTGACATTGAACACACACTTCTTCAATGTTCTCTACTTTAGTATATTTTTTAGATTGATCAAATCCAAATCCGCCATCTTGTGGTCCCACCATGAATTTTCTATAATTTACGTAGTATTTCTAGTTCACTAATTTAGTGCACTTTTGATAGTATTTTGTAATTGATTTTTATTTTCTTCAATAATACCTCTAATTTCAAATGTATCCACATATCCCCCTGCTGATGCACGTGTTGCTTTGAGTAAATAATGCAATGAACCTTCTTCAATTTTTCCGACATAATATCCATAAAGAAAATCTAATTCATCATTACACTTCCAAATTTTTTTAATATTTGGAAATGTTTGTTCAATTTCAGAAGGTATTTCTTTAATTCTTCTTTTAATGTAATTATCTAATGATTTTCTAATTGTAGCGTCTTGGATCAATTCTATTGTCCTTTCTAATTATTACTTTTTAGTTTTTTTATTTCCAATATCTTTTTTATCCTTATCTACATTGTCCCACATATGCATAGTTCCTCTAATCATGAATGAGCCTACTATTATTGCTACTAGACCTCCTATCACAAAAATAAATAATTTTCCAATATCCTTGATGTTTACCAATGTTATTCCTTTATTGTCATTCTAATTATAAATGTCTGAAATTATCAATTAGATTAAAATAATGAGTTTATCATTTTTTGAGTATGACTAAGAAACAGCAAGTTGTTGCATGGATTGCAATGATTGGAGGAGGTATTGCATTTTTCTTCGTTCAATTCAAACTAACTGAAATTATGCGTTAGAGTAGTTAAAAAATGATAGATTACACAATTTTAAATAAATACTAATCGTAACCAATAGTCTTCATTCCGTAGCAAGCCTTGTTTCCTTTACTCCAACATTTACAAGAACAAGAAATAGCCTTTCCGCTTTCTAAATCTTTCACAACTTTGTGAAATACTCCTTCCCTAATTTTTGATTCAATAGATATTGTTTGATATCTGTCTTGTTCTGACTTGACCAATATTATTAGATAACGCCTCCACTAAAAAAACTCAACTAGTCCTTCATACGTTAATACTTAAAATTAATTACATTGAATTTATTTAAAATAATATTGTCAACCATTACTTCTAAAATTAAGGCTTTTTTAAATACTCAAAAATTAGGTTATGTTGCTACAGTTTCTTCAGATGGAAAACCAAACATATCTCCAAAAGGAACTATAATTCCATGGCCTGAAAATCTACTTGCATTTGCAAATATTCGTTCTCCTGATACTATGATGAATTTACAACATAATCCTTTTGTAGAAATTAATGTAATTGACCCTTTAACTCGTAAAGGATATTTGTTTACTGGAACTGGTAAAATCATTAAAGATACTCCTATGTACAATGATATTCTTAACCATTATCGAGCTAACGGAATTCAAAGCCCAATTAATTCTATTGTGATAGTATCTGTTTCATCTATTTGTCCAGTTACTTCCCCTCTTTATGATTTAGGTAAAACTGAACAAGAAATAAAATTAAAATGGAAAAACTA
>JAONQT010000022.1 GCA_028448965.1 Candidatus Nitrosopumilus sp.
AAGATTCTTATTTTAAATTTTTAGAAAAATAATATGGCACTAATTAAAAATAATTCTCCTGTGCTGTTTTTTTATAATAATTCTAAAAAGTGGCTGATGAATATTTCAAAAAAAGAATCACTTCATACTCACATTGGTGTACTCAAACATGCTGATGCAATTGGAAAAGAGTATGGTTCTCGCTTAATGACTAACAAAGATAAGTACGTCTACTTACTTGAACCCACAATGTATGATTACATAATGAAAATACAGCATGGTACCCAAATTGTTTATCCTAAAGATCTTGGATATATAGCTGCACGTGCTGGAATTCAAGATGGTCAAAAAATACTTGAAATAGGAACTGGTAGTGGCTCTATGACTTCTTTTGTTGCAAGTATTGTAAAACCACGTGGACATGTTTACACTTTTGATGTTGATGAAAATTTTATGAAAATTGCAGAAAAAAATATTCGTAGAGCTGGTGTTTCCAAATATGTAACTCAACATAATTTAGACCTAAAAACTTCTAAAGAAACTCCTGTTACTGACATGGATGTTGCATTAATTGATCTTGGTGATCCTTGGATTGTTATTCCTAAAGTAAGACAGATGCTAAAAGGCAGTGGTTCTGTATTTGCAATATGTCCAACTATGAATCAGTTAGAAAAATTAACCATGGCATTAGTTGAAAATGAATTTACTGATATTGAATCTACTGAGCATATTATAAGAACAATTGAGGCTAGGGAAGGAAAAACAAGACATTCTTTCCAAGGAATTGGGCATACTACTTACTTATGTTTTGCAAGAAAAGCATTCTTTGGAAGAACTAAGGCAAAAGCAACAACTAAGGCAAAAACAACAACTAAGGCAAAAACAACAACTAAGGCAAAAACTACTAAAAAAAGTACAAAAAATTAATTTAATTCAAACTTACTCTTGAAAACAATATTTATTCATCTAATGTCTAGAATGTTGTATGTTGGAACCTCAAATCCTTTCATCTTTAACTGTTCAAAATTTTATACCTGCAAGAAAACCTACATCTCGAAAAGGTGATAATGGAATTGTACTTGTTATTGGTGGAAGTTATATTTACCATGGAGCTCCAATTTTATCATCACTTGCTGCACTTAGATGTGGAACTGATTTAGTTTATACTTGTGTTCCAAAAATCAATGTAACTCCAACCCGTGCAATTTCTCCAAATCTTATTGTAATCCCTTTGGTTGATCAAAAATTAACTCTTGGTGCTGTTAAGAAACTTGTTGGTGCTTTACCTCGTAATTTACATTCTGCAACAATTGGAATGGGTCTTGCAATACAAGAAAAAAATTCTCTATTGCATCTTGTGAAATCTCTTTTGGATAGGGATGTTAGATTATCTTTAGATGCAAGTGCGTTAATTCCAGAAGTTTTACCCATTTTAGCTCACAAAAATGTTGTAGTAACTCCTCATGCTGGAGAATTCAAAAGATTGTTTGGTGATGTTCTATCTGATTCTAACGTTGAACGAATAAAATTAGTTGAAGAAAATGCTTTGAAATATGGGATAACTGTTCTGTTAAAAGGGTCTACTGATATTATATCTGATGGTAAAATTACCTATCTCTGTGAAAAAAATACTCCCGCAATGACTGTTGGAGGTACTGGTGACGTATTATCTGGATTAGTTGCTGGACTATTATCCGTAAATAGAAATAGTTTGGAATCTGCTGCAGCAGCTAGTTACATTTGTGGTTTAGCTGGAAAAGAAGTTCAAGCAAAATTGGGATTTCATATAACTTCCATGGATTTAATTGATTCACTTCCTATTGTAATGAAACCTTTTGATAGAATTGTATGATTAGAATGAATGCATTAAAACATGTAGATTCACATATGGATGATCTTATTTCTGACTTACAAGTATTAATTCAGCAACCTAGTGTATCTGCAAAAAATGAAGGAATTGAAGACTGTGCAAAATTAGTTAAAAAACTATTGACTTCTGCTGGTCTTAAATCTGAAATTTTACGATTAAAAAAAGGTGTAGCTCCAGTAGTATTTGCTGAAATAAAATCAAAATCTAATCCTAACAAAACTTTGATGTTTTACAATCATTATGATGTTCAGCCTGCAGAACCATTTGACTTATGGGATGATCCTCCGTTTAGTGGAGTGAGAAAAGGAAATAAAATTTTTGGAAGAGGTTCTACTGATGATAAGGGTGAATTAATTACTAGAATTAAAGCCGTTAAGGCTTGTTTGGTAACAACTGGTGATGTACCTTGTAACATAAAATTTGTAATTGAGGGGGAAGAAGAAACTGGTAGTGCGCATATTGAGGAATATCTAAAAAAGTACAAAAAGAAATTTTCCAATGATGGTGTGATTTGGGAATTTGGCTATGTTGATGCAAAAAACAGGCCTATAATTGGTCTTGGAATGAAAGGATTACTGTTTGTTGAACTGTCTGTAAAAGAATCTGTTCGTGACGCTCATTCTAGTTTAGCTGTTTTAATTAAAAATCCTGCATGGAGATTAATTGACGCTATTCAAACATTGAGAGATTCTGACGGGCATATTTTGATTAAAGATTGGTACAAAGAAGTTATCCCATTTTCAAAAAAAGATTTAGAATTAATTGAGAAAGAACCCTTTGATCAAAATATATTCAAAAAAGAATTTGGCATTACTTCTTTTGTTGGCAATAAAAAAAATCTTGATGCAAAAAAAGCTTTGGTTGGTGATGCGACATGCAATATTGCTGGATTTATTTCTGGCTATACTGGAGATGGTGCTAAAACTGTTCTTCCTGGTGATGCTTTGGTGAAAATTGATTTTAGACTAATTCCTAAAATGGATCCAAAAAAACAAATTATTCGATTAAAAAAACACTTAAAATTATATGGATTCCATGATGTAAAAATTAAAATATTTCATGGAGAAGCTGCAGCTAGAACTAACTCTTCCCACCCTTTCGTATCTCAAGTAAAAAATGCCGCTGATAAAACTTTTGGAAAATCAATACTCAATGTTTCAAATGCTGGAACTGGTCCAATGTATCCCTTTATTGACATTTTGAAATCCCCTTGCATATCTATAGGTAGCACATACATGTTTTCAAGAATTCACTCACCAAACGAATTTGCTAGAGTTGATTTGTTAAAAAAAACTACAAAATGTATTTGTCTCATAATGGAAAATTTCGGCAAAATTTAGTGAAGACATCTTGGAATTTTTTTAATCACTTGCGATAATGATATTCTTCCTGGTCCTGCTACGATAATTACCAGTGCCACTGCAAGTAAAATTAAATCAAATTCAATCCCTTTGTCCCCTGTAATACTCTGAGCACCTTTTACATGAAATATTGCTCCCACCATAATTATTGAAATTATTGATGCTGAAATTCTATTCAAAACTCCTATGATTAATAGAATTCCTGGAATTACTTCAGCTAATGCGATGATTATGGCTAATTCTCCTGGAATTCCCATTGATGATATCCACGAAACAAACCCATCATTTCCAAATTTGCCATATCCGTGAATAATGAAAATGACACCCATTGTTAATCTTAATCCTAAAAATACTATGTCATTCAAGATTTTTTCTTTAATTTCACTGGTAGTCAAATTATTCAATATTTTTTTTATTTGATCTCATAAAAAACATATGGTTCATTCTATTCATGTACTACACAATTCTGTTTTTTTGATATACGTCTGATCTATTGTTTTTAAATTCTAGCCATAAATTTCATCTATATTGTAGAAAGCCCTTTATTATGTGACAAAATTATTTGAGATATGTCAATGTATATGCCTGGAGCAACTGCTGTTGGAATTACTTTTGATGGTGGAGTAGTTTTTGCTAGTGAAAAGAGGATAGCATTTGGTAATTTCCTTGTAAGCAAAACCACAAAAAAGACTTTTTCTATCACTGATAAAGTCGGTGCAACTTGTGCTGGTCTTGTTGCAGATATGCAAATTTTGACTTTACAAATTTCAGCTCTTGCAAAAATTAGAAAAATGGATCTAAAAAGAGATGTTCCTCCTAACACTGTTGCTAAAATGATGTCTAATATGATGTATGAACGAAGATACTTTCCATTACTTACACAAGTAATTGTTGGAGGTGTAGTTGACAAACCAATTATGTTTACACTTGATCCTTTAGGTTCAGTACTTCCTGACGAATATGCAGCAGTAGGTACTGGTGCTGAAATGGCATTAGGTGTCTTAGATCCTCAGTTTAAACCAAACATGAGTAAAGACGATGCTGTTTCTTTGGCAAAGCACGCAGTTCGTGCAGCCGCTTTAAGAGATTCTGCAAGTGGTGATGGATTAGATGTACTTGTAATTACTAAAGAAGGTACAGAAGAATTTACTGAAAGTATTAAATGATCTTTTAATTAATTGTAAATCGTTTTACCTGTTTCCCAAAATTTATCTGAAATGTAGTGTATGTTTTGTATCACTTCCCCTTTTTCCATATTTTCTAATTCTAAGCTTGATACCATTGCTTTTCCAACTGCTAAAAATTTATGATGTGTTTCTTCAACAATACATACTAGTTTTCCTTTTTCAAACTCTGTAAATTTTTTAATACCTGGTCTCATTAAATTTGCCCCTTTACACATGAATTTGACTGCACCCATATCTACTTCAACACTGGGAAATTTTTTTAAAATTTCTGTTTCTGATAAAAATGGCAAGTAATCTTCATTTATTTTTAATATTTTTAATCCATCACCTGTAATTATTTGTGCATCATCTAAAATTTGATGTACTTTAACATTTTTCATTTTGGGAAATTCTATTTCCCACTCTTCTGAAACTTTTTTTAGTAATGCTGTTGTTTCACTTTTTGAAATTAAATTTGATTTCATTTTTTTGCAATCTCTTGTCTAATGTCTAAAAGATCTCTTAAGATGGAACTTGCAGTTTCAGTTCCACCTGCACCTTTTCCGATTATTGTTTGAGTTCCAGAATGTTCTGATGTAAATGCAATTGCGTTTAGTGTTCCATTTACTCCTAATGGATCATCTTTCGGTATTTCTTTTGGACTTACCACTAGTTCTTTATCGCAGGATGCGATTAATTTTAAGACTGAATTATTTTTTTCAGCTTTTTTAATATCTTCAATTGTCACTTTTCTTATTCCTATACATTTTATGTCTGGCATTGTAACTTTCATTCCCATAATCCAATTTGCAAGAATAACTAATTTAGCAGCTGCGTCTAATCCGTCTAAGTCTAATGCTTCGTCTGCTTCCACATACCCTTTATCTTTTGCATCCTTTAATGCTTCATCAAATGACAACCCTGTAGTCATATTTGATAAAATATAATTTGTTGTGCCGTTTAGTATTCCTGCAAACGATGCAATTTTTTCTCCGCTTAAACTATTTTTTGCATAATCTAAGATTGGTGTTCCTCCTCCTACAGTGCCACTAAATTTGAACATCACTTGATTGTATGTTGCTAATTCCATTAATGACGGAAATGCTAATGCTAGTGGTCCTTTATTTACTGAAATAACGTGCATGCCTTTTTTCATTGCAGTTGTAATGTGTGTCATTCCAGGCTCTGCATCCTTGTAATTACTTGCTGTAGTTTCAATCAAAACATCTGCTTCTATATTTTTTAGGATCTCATTACCCGTCATACTGTTATTTTTTTCTGAATAATTTTTTACTGTTCCATGTTTTTCTTTTATTTTTACTAATTCATTTAATTTTAATCCGGATTGATCCACTGCACTTCCTTTACTGTCAAAAACTGCTACTAATCTTGGTTTTAGCCCGTATTTTGTATACAGTTCTTCCTCTCTTGATTTGAATAATTTCACTAAACTTTGAGCAACCACCCCAAAACCACATAGTATAATTTTCATATCGTTCCCTCTTGTTTTATCTTATAATCACATTTCATTTTATTTCTCCTTAATTCCTTATCGTTAATTGTGTTTTATTAATAATTTTTCAATACACATTATTGAATTCCATCTTTGATTTTATAGTCATACTTGTAATTATTCGTCTTTTTCATGCTTTAAGGAAAGTGAATTAATACAATACCTTTGATTTGTCGGCTTTGGTCCATCATCAAACACATGTCCCAGATGCGAACCGCATTTTTTACAATTAACTTCTGTGCGTACCATTCCATAATCTGTGTCTGAGATGTATTCTATATTATCTTCAGATACTGGCTCCCAAAAACTTGGCCAACCTGAACCTGAGTCAAATTTTGAGTTTGATGAAAAAAGATTCTCTCCACAACACACGCACTTGAAAGAACCTTGTAATTTACTATCATTATATTTACCTGAAAACGGTGGTTCTGTTCCATGATTGATACAAATTTCATATTGTTCTGGAGTTAGCTGTTCTTTCCATTCTTTGGGATCTTTTACAATTTTATCTGTCATACAACATCTTGAATTAATTGCTATTAGAATATTGTTCTATTTTTTTATCTTTTTTCTTTTTTCTTCTGTCCTTTTTTCAGATTCAAATCTTTCTAAATCATATTCTTTTAAATCTACAAATTTCATAATTTTACTCAAATTTGGATGAACTTTGTTAATTTGTTTGTACATCTCTTGAGCCACACGTCTATAATCAATATGCCCTTGTGGTATTGTTCGTAATTCAATTAAATGACATGCTTCTCTTAAATTTAATTTCATGAAATATGGATAATTATATGCAAAATTTACGACATACTGACTCTGCTCAGGAAGTTTTTTTCTAATTTTTTCAAAAGTATATTTTGTATTGTTCATACATTCCTTGAAATCTTTTTCAAGCCCTAATATTTTAATTTCCTTTGGTACTAGGTATCCATGATCCGTTGTTAGCATCTGTCTTTCTAATGTGAGTGCTCTGTGTCTATGAAGATCTCGGAACATTCCAAAATTATTACATAGATCAAATGTGTAGTATGTATTTTCAAATGCACGGGACGGTCTATGCCTTTTATTTCCTCTTATTTTTGTAAATTCCTGTATGATCTTAATTTTTCTCTGTGCTGGTATTTTTTTAACTTGATACATTATGTTTTGATATGATGTACTTGGTGACTGTTCATACATTATGGATGTGATAATTTTATCCAGTGCTTGTTTTTCTGATTCATAATCTGTTAATTTTGTAATTGTCCCGATGATTGGAGTTGGGTTAATTTCTTTTATCGCAATTGATCTTGATTTATCTTTTACATCTCTGAGGTATTTCTGAAATGCTTTTCCATACTTACCATCTGCCCTTTTGACAAATGATTTTATTGTCGTTTCTAATTCTTTTTTGATTTTTGAGGCTAATTTTTGTTCCTCATCTAACTCTGATGAGCCTAATACTGTTAGAAGATATTCAAATGCTCTTCCGTTTCCTGTAATTCCTACATTTGTTAAAGTTGATGCTGGTAGCAGACCTCGTAAAATATCTAATGCTTTTGCTTTAGTTGAACCTCTGTAAATCATATTTGCTGATTTTATATCCTCTTCTTTTTTTAATTTGCTAAATAATTTTTCTTTTCCATCTGTTGAATCTTTGAAGCTATATTTTTCAATTGGGTACTTTTCTCTAATGTAATTTACCATCGGTTCAATATTTTTAGAATAAACATCAAAAGAAAAATTACAACTACCTTCATACATATCTGCAAATTTTGAATTCATAATTTTTTCATCTCTGTAAAACCTGTACTTTCCATTTTCTTTTTTGTTCCATGTAACATACCTTGAAGATTTTTCTAAATACGATAATCCAATTCTTCTATCCTCAATTTTTTTTACTGCAATGTTTGAAAGTCCCTCTATGGCAATTTGTGCTTCTCCTAACTCTGCAACTGAATCGTCTCCATACTCTAGTAATACTCTATCATAAAATTCCTCACCTCTGTTTTTATTTTTTAAAAATTCATCAAGAAAAATTCTTCTCATACTTTTGTCTGTTCTACTGTATCTTGACATCAATGCTCCGCGATCAACTTGTCGTGGTGTAATAATTGCAAATACATTGTCTTCCGTATTTGAAAAATGTTTTGATAAAGTTATTCTTTCTTTATTGGAGAATTCTGACAATATGGATAAATTATTTCACAATTATAATACTCTATTTCTTTTTTCCAATTTGAATTAGATCTGGACTTTTATCTTTATTTTTATCATTACCTTTGGATTGCCATCTTAGTAAAACTTCTTTAAATCCTGCTGCATCTGCTTCATTTTCTGTATACAAAATTGTTGTAACCCAAAAACCTCCTTTTGCAGTTTTGCCTCCAATGGAATTCATCCAAAAATCATTTGGCAATCCTTCCA
>JAONQT010000023.1 GCA_028448965.1 Candidatus Nitrosopumilus sp.
TGATTTAAATTCTAATTTTATGTATTATGGAAGAAGTAAATTCAAAGTATTTAGTGATCAAATTAAGTTAGAATTAAAACGAAGAAAAAATTTTAATTTTCTTCAAAAAGCTTCAACTTTAAATCCTAACTTGAATACTCCTTTTGTATATTTTCCTATGAATGTTGATGAGGAAATGAATCTTTTACATTATGCACCATTTTATAATAATCAAATCGAAGTAATTCGTCATATTGCAAAATCTATTCCTATTGATTATGTTTTATTTGTAAAAGATCATGTTGCATCAAAATTAAGAGGTTGGCATGAACCAAATTATTATAAAGAAATTTTAGAAATACCTAATGTTATTTTAATAAATCCAAATTTTGATAATGATACTTTGGTACAACATTCTAAATTGATTTTTGGTATTCGTGGTACAACTCCTTTAAAGGCATTAAAATATGGTAGATCCTCAATTATTTTTGGAGATCAGGCATTCAAAATATTACCGTCTATTTTTAAAGTTGATTCCCTTACCACTCTTCCAAATTTAATAGTTGAAGCTTTAACACATAAAGTTGAACCATTTGAATATGAACAGTATGAAGAATTATTACAAAATAGGTTAATTGAATTTAATATGTTTGAATATGAATATCAACGTGATGTTAATTTCTTATCTGGAAAAATTAATTCAAATATTTTAATTTCAGAAAATCATATGAGTAAATTTTTGAAAGAAAATAAAAATTCTTTTTCAAAACTTATTGATTCCCATTTAAAATTAATTACTTCTTAGTATAACATACCTTAAATAATCAAACTTTGTTTAAACAATACTTTGAAAGTAATAATTGGTATTCCTGCATTTAATGAAGAAAAAAATATTGGAGCTATTGTTGCAAAATTAAAGATAAAATATGATCATGTAATTGTTTGTGATGATGGTTCTTCTGATATGACTCAAACTATTGCTTTATCTTTAGGTGCGACAGTTGTCAAACATCCTAAAAATTTGGGATATGGTGCAGCTATAAAGACAATTTTTAATGAGGTTAAAAAAACAGATGGAGATATTTTAGTAACTTTTGATGCAGATGGACAACATCAAATTTCTGAAATTGATTCTGTTTTAAAACCTTTATTTGAAAATAAAGCAGATATTGTAATTGGTTCAAGATTTTTAGGAACTACAAAAAATTTACCAAAGTATAGGAAAATAGGCATTAAAACAATTACTAGTTTAACAAATGCGGTTACTGGTTCTAACCTTTCTGATACTCAAAGTGGATTTCGAGCTTATTCAAAAAAAGTATTAAATGAAATTTTTCCAACAGAATCTGGGATGGGAATATCTACAGAAATTCTCATAAAATCTTTAAAAAAACAAATGAAAATAGTTGAAGTTCCAATTACTATTAGTTATGAAAATAATTCTCACTCTCAAGCACCTATTTCACATGGAGCTTCTGTAATTATAACTACAATAAAACATGTAGCCATTGAACGTCCACTTTTGTATTATGGTATAACTGGTCTATGTTTTCTAATAGTTGGATTAATTTTTGGTGGTTGGACAATTCAGATATATTCTGAAAGTGGTTCTGTAACTACCAATATCGCTCTTGTTGGAATTGGTGGTGTTATTTTAGGCACTATCCTATTAATTGCAGCAACAATTCTTTATTCTATTGCTAATGTTGTTAGAGAAAAAAAATAATTTTTTAAACATATTATTGTTTTTTATAATTAGATCCTAAAATTATAATGATATGTGTTAAATTTTATAAATTATTTATTTTGTTGATTCAATTTCTACAATACCGCATATTATATGATAAATTACTCTATGCACCTCTTGAATTCTTGCAGTATTAGTAGATTGAACTACAATTGGAATATCTACAACATCATTAATAGTTCCACCATCTCCTCCAAGTAATCCTATTGTAATTGCACCCATTTTTTTTGCTGTTTTAATACCTTCTTCCACATTTTTTGAATTACCGCTAGTAGAAATCCCTAATACTATATCTCCTTTTGAAACGAGACTTTCACATTGTCTACTAAAAACTATGTCATATGAATAATCATTTGATAATGAAGTAATTATTGATGAATCTGTAGTTAAAGAAATTGCTGGTAAACTTTTTCGTTCTTTCTGAAATCTTCCAATAAATTCTGCAACTATATGTTGAGCATCTGCTGCACTACCTCCATTACCAAAAATAATTATTTTATTTCCTGTGCTAAAACATTTTATTATCTGATTGATTGATTCTTCAATTTTCTCTGATAAATCTATTGAATTTAAAATTACGTTAGAGCTTTCTGTTATAGTTTTTATTATCTGATCATTTATTGAACTCAAACTAATCGTTCTCTAAGTTTTTTCATAGCAGATTTTTCTGAATCCCATATTTTCTTTTTACCGTCTCCTAAAATAATATCTAATACCCTTACATCTCTTACAAGTCTCATTAATCCTTCTGGTTCTAATGAAGCTGCTTGATCACTACCATACATGGTTCTATCTAATGTAATGTGTCTTTCAATTGAAGTAGCACCTTGAAGAACAGCTGTAATACAAATTAATGATGCTGCAGATTCGTGACCACTATAACCTACATCACATTTGAATTTATTTTTTAGAGTTTGAATTAGTTTTAAATTCGCTTCCTCTATCTTCATCGGATAACTACTATGTGAATGCATTAATTCAAATGGACATTTATATTTCTTGAAAATTTTAATTGCTTTTGAAATATCGTTTATTGTGCTCATTCCTGTAGAAATGAATGTATGTTTCTTTTCTTCAGCAATTATTTCTAATAATTTGGTATGAATTAACATCGCTGATGCAACTTTATTATATTTAGTTTTGAATTTTCTCATTTCAATTTGACTATCTATATCCCAACATGAAAGATACCACTGAATATTTTTTTGTTTACAATATTTATCAATAATTTTATAATCTGTTGTAGAAAATTCTAAACCTTCTTTTTGTTCTCGTTGTGTTGTTCCCCATGGACTTTCTCTTGGTCCATCTAGAACTTCTTTAGAATATACTTTATTCACAGTTCTTTTTTGAAATTTAACTGCATCACATCCAGATGAGACTGCAAGATCAATTAGCTTTTTGGCAATTTTTATATCTCCATTATGATTTATTCCAATCTCTGCAGTAATGAATACCATGTTTATTCTCTAAAATATGTCCTATTAAATTTGACTCAGTACCAATTAGTTTCATTTGAAAATTTTTCTTTTAAAATTAAATCAATCATTTCTCTCAAGGCTCCATTTCCTCCTGAATTTTTACAAATATAATTTGCATTTTTTTTAGCCTGCAAAATTCCATCTGAAGGAGTAACTGCAAATCCTACTTTTTTCATCAATTTGATATCATTAACATCATCACCAATAAATGCAACTTCAGAAGGTGAAATTTTGTAGTATTTGCATATTTTTTCTAATTCTTTTTCTTTAATTTTAATTCCAGAGTAAGTTTTTGAAACATTCATTTCTTTTGCCCATTTTTTAACAATTTTTGAATTTTCTTTTGTAACTATTGCAGTTTTAATTCCATTTCGTAGTAGAATGTTTATTCCCATTCCATCTCTTACGTGAAATCTTTTCATAATTTCACCTTTCTCTGAATAATATCTTCCACCATCTGTTAATACTCCATCAACATCAGTTAACACTAATTTGATTTTTTTACATTTACTTTTTATTGATTCTCTCAATTTCTTATCTCTAGTTTAGAATTTTGACATAATAAATATAATTATAACAAATGAATTGATTCCATATACATGTCATTAAAAATAGAAAATCTTGATTTAGGCGTACAAATTTTTAGTCCTCACATTAATCTAGATGAAAGAGGATTTGTAACAGAAATTTTTCGTTCAGATTGGCTTGATTTTTTTGATAAATCTTTACCTAAACAAGTTAATTTTTCTAAAAGTAAACCTGGAGTTATTCGTGCTTGGCATAGGCATAATCGTAATCAGACTGATTATTTTATGGTTACAGAGGGAAAAATGAAAATTTGTGTTTATGATGGAAATAAAAATTCTGATACTTTTGGAACATTAATTGAAGTTTACGCTGATGGCGATGATTTAAAAATAATTAAGGTACCTGGTAATTTTTGGCATGGAACAAAAACTATCAGTTCAATTCCTTCTAAAACAATTTATTTTTTAACCAACCTATATGATTATGAAAATCCTGATGAAGAAAGAATGGATTGGAATGATCCTACTGTAATTAATCCAAAAACAAAAAATCCTTATGATTGGAATATTGATGAGTAGGTACTGATTTGAAATTTTTAGTTTGTGGTGGTTATGGGTTTATTGGAAGTGAATTTATCCGAAACCATTTTGAATATAATCCAAATGATGAAATCATAAATATTGATAATTTATCATTAGGTTCAAATAAATTAAATCTTGAAACAATTGAAAATAATCCTAATTATTTGTTTAAAGAAGGAAATATCACTGATATTGAATTTGTAAAAAATCTTTCAAAAGATGTTGATGCAATCATTAATTTTGCAGCAGAAACTCATGTTGATAGAAGTATTGCAAATCCGAAACCATTTTTGGATACTAACATCTATGGAACTTATTCTCTTTTAGAAGCATCTAAAAAATTTGAAAAATTATTCATTCATGTTTCCACAGATGAGATTTATGGTGATTTAGAAAAAAATGCTAAACCCTTCTTAGAAATAGATAATTTGAAACCAAGTAATCCTTATGCTGCAACAAAAGCATCTGCTGATCTTTTGGTTCAATCCTATGCAAGAACTTACAAAACTAATTGTATAATTACTAGATGTACAAACAATTTTGGCCCATTTCAATTTCCAGAAAAACTAATCCCAAAAACAATTATTCGTGCCCATAAAAATTTGAAAATTCCTTTGTACGGTGATGGAAACCAACTTAGAAGTTGGATTTTTGTTACGGATCATGTTCAAGCAATTGATTTAATTGCCAAAAAAGGAATTTCTGGCGAAATTTATAATATTTCATCTTGGAATGAGATTTCTAATAGAGATATTGTTGAAAAAATATTACAAAAAATGGAGAAATCCGTTGATTTAATTGAACATGTTGATGATCGCCCTGGACATGATAAACGGTATTCAATAAATTATGAAAAAATTAAAAATGAATTGGGATGGTCCCCACAATTTAATTTTGAAAGTGCTTTGGAAAAAACAGTTGAATGGTATCTAAATAATTCAAAATTATGGGAACCATTAGTGAATGAACAAACTTTACATCCTCAACCTTGGACTTTAAATTGGAAATAGTTAGTTCTCCTCTATACTGTGAGGATTTTCTCGCATAGTCTGACTTTTGTTTTGTTTTTGATTTTGGAATTGAATTAATTTTTCAATTTTTTCAGAAGAAAGGTTTGAAGATTTTATAATCTCATTTATTGAAAGATTTTTCTCTCTTGCATAAAGTATTAGATCTACGATATTGTAAGGAACTGCATAAAAAAATTCTTCATCACTTGTTTTAAAGCTCCATACATCTGGGGAGGCATCTTGATTTATAATTTTTTCAGGTAATTTTAAAAAATTAGCAATCTGATAAATTTGAGTTTTATATAAATGAACTAAAGGTTCTATATCTGAACCTCCATCACCATATTTAACAAAATATCCTTGTAAATATTCTGTTTTATTTGTAGTTCCTATTACTGCAAAATTATTTTTTTCAGAATAATTGTAAAGCATTGTCATTCGTACTCTATGTTTAATGGATGTTAAAGCTGTTAAATTAAGAAAATCAAATGATGATATTTTTAATTTATGTAATACATTTTCATTATCTAAAATTTCTAAAAATGGCATTCCTATGTTATTTTCTAATTTTGGTGGGACAACAACTCTATATTTGCATTTTTCATTATAGTTTGAAAATTTTTCTTTTACAATTTTTTCTTTATTTTCATATACTCCAAATGATTCTAAAATATTTGTTATATCGATAGTTTTTGTTTTAATATTGTATTTGTTAGCAATTTGCTGTGCTAAATTTTCACTATTTGGATCAGATTCTTTTTCTGGTAAAATTAGCCCTAATACTTTTTCCGAACCAATTGATTTTGTACATAATGCAGCAGTAATTGCTGAATCAATTCCACCACTTAAGCCAATCACTACACCTTTTTTTTGATAAATTTCAAAAACTTCTTTTTTGATAAATTTTGTTATCTGTTCAATTTTTGTTTCTATATTTTTTATTTTAATTAGTTCGGAAATTTCAGTCATATTTTATTTTGATATTTGGACTATATTTGTAATATGATTCATTTTTTGATTTTTTTTAAAGTGTTAATGATCGATTTTTTTAATTACTCTGGCAGGATTCCCTACTGCAACACAATAATCTGGTATATCTTGTGTCACTACACTACCTGCACCTACAATTGAGTTTTCTCCAACTGTAACTCCTGCAATAATTATACAACCTACGCTAATTACAGCTCCTTTTTTTGATTAATACTGGTTTTATTGTTCTAGGGTATCCATTTTTTTTCAAAAATTCATTTGCTGTTGGATTGATATGTGCAAAAATCATTGTATTTGAACTAATTGTTACATTGTCTTCTATTGTAATTAATTCTGGATGTAAAAGATCAATTAACACATATGGTGAGAAATGACAATTTTCTCCAATTTTCACGCCTCTATTTTTTTGAAATTTAATTGACCATGAAGGTAAGGGTGATGAATAAGCTAAAGTATGATAAATCCAGCTTTTAACAAATTTTAATCTTAATTTTAATCGGCCTAAACTCCCAGAATATTTGTAATATTTCATTAATTCTTCTTCATTTGATTTAAAATTATCATTGTTTACCATTCTAATCTATAATCACTTTTGCATCGAGCGTTTAACTTTTCCGTATTCATTCTTAGGAATTTTCTCCACGAATTCAATTTTAGATGGAATTTTAAACTTTTCAAGGTTTTTTAGGCAATAACTGAGAATTTTTGTTTTATCCAAGTTTGAGTTTTTCTTTTTAATTATATTGACTTTGATTGTTTTCCCAAAAATTTTATTATTTACTCCAAAAGCAACTACATCTTCAATTTCTGGCATCTGTTTTATTATTTCTTCAATTTCACTTGGAATAACTTTCTCACCTCCAATATTGATTACATCATCATTTCGTCCAACTAAAAATAAATTTTCATCGCTATCCAAATAACCTATATCATTTGTTTGTAACCATCCATTCTCTAAATTTTTATCAGCTATTGGATTATCCCAATAATTTTTTATCAAATTTTTTAATTTTAATTTTTACTCCTGGGGCAGATTTACCTACAGATTTATCTAGTTTTGAATTTTCATTAAAAATCATAAATGTTGAACGTGATGCTTCTGTCAATCCATAGTAAGTTGCTAATTTTCTATTTTTTACAATTTGTTTAAAATCATTTACAGTTTCTTTTGGTATTGATGTACTATTAGTAATAATTAGTCTAATATTTGAAAATTTTTCGTATAAATACTGTTTTTCAAATTTCAGAAGTTTTGTTAGAGTTGCAGGTACAACTGCTAATGTAGTTGCATTATATTTTTTTAAAGAATTTAATACGTTCTCTAAATTATTTGAATTTTTTAATAATACAAAAGTTGAACCTACGTAGATTGAAGTGTGAAGACAACCTAAACCAAATGAATGATAGAGAGGTAACGGTGTAAGATCAATATCATTTTTTGAGTATCCTAAAACTTTTACAATATTTTTAGTTGTAAATTCGATCATTTCATGAGAAATTGGAACACCTTTTGGTTCGGATGTAGTACCAGAAGTATAAATCAAATAAGCAATTTTGTTGATATTTGAAATTTTTTC
>JAONQT010000024.1 GCA_028448965.1 Candidatus Nitrosopumilus sp.
AACAAATAATTTTAAGATTAAATGACGATAGTATACAAGTTAGAGGTGAAGCATTTAATGCACTTTTATTGAATCAAAATGAAATTTCAGAAATTTTAATTTATAATCTCAGTTCTTCAAATAAAAATATCAAGAGTTTCACATCACTAGTATTAGCTAACAGAAATGAGAAAAGTGCAATTCCAGAAATAATAAAAATTGTAAATAATGAACATGGAATGGTGAGATCATGTGCAATTGGATCTTTAGGATATCTAAAAGCAGAAAAAATTAGAGATATTATTTTAAAATCACTTTCAGATCCAAATTTGGAGGTAATAAAAAGTGGATTACAAACTGCAATTCAAACAAATATTTTTGTCACAGAAGAGAAAATGAAAGAAATTTCAAAAAAGGGTGATCAACAAATAGAAAATCTTTTATTAAAATTGAAAAAAATAAGTGGACCGAAAGGGATTTGAACCCTTGATCCGATGCATGCCATGCACCTATCCTACCAGACTAGACGACCGGCCCAATAATCAGAATACTGATTGAATAATATTTTTTAAATTGGTTATTAACGTTTAGCGATTTAAAATGTTAGGTTAGTGAAATTATCACAATATATTTAAACTTCAATATGATGAATGAATTGTTATGGTAGTAGACAATAAAGCAACTGTTACTTATGTTCAGTTACTAAAAGAAGATCTTCTCATAATGAGAATTGTTCCAAATGAAGGTTCAGTTCCAGATTTTAACGCAGGGCAATTTCTTACATTAGGATTACCAAACCCATTAGATGGTGGAAAAATTGTTCGACGAGCATATTCTATTGCATCTCACCCAGAAAATAAAGAGTATATTGAATTTGTAATTAGATGGGTTAGAAAACCACTTCCTGGAAGATTAACTACTCAAATATTTAATGCAAAAGAAGGTGATGAAATATCATACTTGAAACCTACAGGTAGAGCATTAGGAATTAGTGAAGAGTTACCTAATGGTGAAAAAGATAATCGAAGAATAATTTGTATTGGTGGCGGAACAGGACTAGCACCATTTGTCAGTTTTGCACAGCATTTCCATGATACTAATGATAAAAGAGAAATTATTGTTTTACATGGCGCTAGTTACGTTGATGAACTAAGTTACAAAGATTTGCTGACAGGTTTTGAAGATGAAAGTGAAAAAGTAGGAAGAGATAAATGGAATTTTAGATATAGGGCAGCAATCAGTAGACCACAAGAATGGTTTAACAGAAGTTGGGCTGGTCAAGTTGGTAGAGTTGAAACATTTCTAAGACCTAGAGACAATGGTTTGTCACCATTAGAGGAATTAGTTGGTGAGAAAATTACCGCAGATAATACTATGTTCTATGTTTGTGGATGGCAAGGAACTATTGATGGAGTTATGGACTTTTTAAAGCCTAAAGGATTCATGACTGAAAATGCTAAACGTGAAGATGGAAGCTTTGAAGTCAAATACGAGTCATACGGATAGATCTAGTAAAAAATTAATCATTGAAATATGAGAATTATTTAGAAATCATAATTGATTACAGCCCTATACCTTGCACATCTAAATCCAGTAACAAATGCTCATGTAGAGATCATTAAAGAATTGAAAAAAAATGCAGATATTGTAAAAGTTATGCCAGTTATTTTCAAGTATGATGATAAAGAAGTTAACAGTAAAAGTTTTCCATTTAATTTTGAAACTAGAAAAAAAATGCTTGAATCAATTTTTGGAGATTCGATCAAAATAACTGATGATTATGCATTTCTAGCACCATTTAAAAAATATCTTCCACCATTAGTAAGAAGAAAATCATGGAAATTAAGAAAACAAATTCTTAATGGAGTTGAAGGTGATTATTTTTCATATACGGGTGACAAAGCAGAAGGATACATGTTGAAAATGTATAGACTAAAACCAAAAATTGGTGAAAGAAAATCTTTGTCTGCAGCATCAGTTAAAGAAAAATTGTATAATGCAGCATTAGAAAAAAATTCTAATTGGAAAGAAGATGTTCCAAAAGAAATAATCAAGATTATTGAAGATGAATGGAAAACTGTAGAAAAATATTCATCGAGTGAAGATATGACTACACGTGTTATAGGAATGAAGTTTCCCAAAGAAGGTTGGTCAAAAAAATAAAAAAATCATTAATATTAAATCACTAAATAAATTGAAAATAGATTAATAGAGATCGTCTAAAACTTTTGTATGAAACTTCCTTTATCAAAATATGTCTGGTTTGATGGAAAATATGTTATTACAGAAAAAGCCCAAATACCAATAACTACTCATGCTCTTCACTATGGAACATCAATTTTTGAAGGAATTAGAGCATATTGGAATGGAAAAAACCTTTACGTATTTAGATTAGAAGAACATGTAAAACGATTTAGAAAATCAGGACAATTTTATAATATTTCATTAAATTTTACAGATGAACAAATTACAAAAGCAATTATTGGGATTTGTAAAAAAAATAAGATAAAAAAATCCTGCTACATTAGACCATTTTATTTTGTCGGAGATTATGGAATTAATTTACATGTTACAGAAAAATCTCCAACAAATGTTGCAATTTTTACATTCCCATTTGGAGACTTATTTAATAAAAATGGAATTACATCAACAATAGTATCTTGGAGAAAATTCTCAGATAATTCTACACCAACACAAGCAAAAATGGGAGGAAACTATCTTAATTCAATAATTGCAACACAAGAAGCAAAAAGAAATGGAGTAGATGAAGCAATTCTACTTGATCAAAATGGAGATGTAAGCGAAGCACCAGGAGAAAATATATTCATTGTTAAAGAGGGACAATTAATTACACCATCATTATCATCTTCAGCATTAGAAGGAATCACTAGAGATGCAATTATCAAAATTGGGAAAGACTTGGATATGGACGTAATTGAGAGAAACTTCAAAAGAAGTGAGTTAATTATGTCAGATGAAATTTTTCTAACAGGTACTGCTGCAGAAATTACCCCAGTAATTTCAATGGATTATAAAAAAATAGGTACAGGTAAACCAGGAGATATTACAAAAAAAATGATGCAAGAGTACTCAGACATAGTAATGAATAAAAATATTGATTACGCACATTGGTTAACTGAGGTCTATTAATGAAAATAGTTCAAATTGGAACAGGTGGATGGGGTAAAAATCATACAAGAATTTTATCAGAATTAGGCGTACTTGTAGCAATATGTGATGTAAATTTTGAAAAAAGTAAGGAGTATGGAGAAAAATATTCTGTAAATTATTATCAATCAGTAGATGAATTATTAAAATTAGAAGAATTTGATGGAGCGTTTATTGTAACACCAACATCAACACATACAGAAATTGCTATGAAATTACTAGAATCAAAAAAACATGTTTTTGTAGAAAAACCAATGACATACAAATCTGAAGATGGTGAAAAACTTGCAAAATTAGCAGAAAAAAATAAAGTCATTCTTACGTGTGGGTATATTGAAAGATTTAATCCAGCAGTTGATGTTGTAAAAAAAATGGTATATGAGAAAAAATTTGGAGAATTAGTAATGTTAGAATTTCATAGGGAAAATAGAATGCCATTACACATCAAGGATGTTGGAATTATTTATGATACATCAGTTCATGACATTGATACTGCTAATTGGTTATTTGATGATATGCCACAAGTAGTTTTTGCGCGTGCAGGGAAAATTAAACATGAACATGAAGATTTTGCAAGTATCATGTTAGGATATAAGAATGATAAAGTTGCAATTATTTCATCAAATTGGATTACACCAAAAAAAGTTAGGAAGTTTAGTGCAGTATGTACAGAAGCGATTATTTCATCAGATTTCATTACTCAAGAAATTATAGTTGAAAAAGATAAAAATTCTCATACTATTCAAAATGAAAAACAAGAGCCACTAATGAGAGAAATTCAAAATTTCTTGGATTCAATTGAAAATAAAACTCAACAAATTGTTAAATCACAAGAAGCAGTAAATGTCACAAAAATTGCAGAAGCGGCACTTTTATCTAGTCAAAAAGGAACCCCAATTTATCTGGATTTAAAATGAATAAAATAATGATGGAGATACTAGCGTGTCCAATAGATAAGAATCATCCTTTGGAATTATTTGAAATTAGTCAAAAAGAAGATGTAGTGATTGAAGGAGTAATATTTTGTCCAAAATGTTCTAGATTTTTTCCAATCATGGAAGAAATTCCAATAATGCTTCCTGATGATCTTAGAGACAAAAAACATGAAATAGAGTTTTTAAACAAAAATAAAGATAAGTTGCCTGAAAAAATTATTACAAACGGAAAACCATGGCATTTGTAAGATAATGATTACAAATTTTATTTCTGAAAAGGCAAAAATTGGGGATAATGTAAAAATTTGGCATTTTGCATATGTTGGAGATGACGTTGAAATTGGAGATAATGTAAAAATTGGTGCACTTGCACATATTGATTATAATGTAAAAATTGGAGATAATACAAAAATTGAAGGACAAGCATACATACCACCATTATCTAGAATTGGTAAAAATGTCTTCATTGGTCCAGCAGCTGTTTTAACAAATGATCCATTTCCAATGTGTGACAAGATGGTTGGAGTTACAATTGAAGATAATGTGATAATTGGTGCACGTGCAGTGATCAAAGCAGGAATAACCATAGGGAAAAATAGTGTTGTTGCAATGGGAGCTATTGTTACAAGAGATGTTGAGGAAAATATTGTTGTTGCAGGTTCTCCAGCTTTTCTAAGATATAGTAGAGAAGAGTATGACAAAAAACGAAAAAAATGGATAGAAAGTTAAAATTTTAATTCTTTTTTAAAAATATAATTTTTTAATTTAGATAAAATTAAAATCCATATTACAACTAATATCAAAGCAATTGTTACTTTAATTCCAGATGTAATAATCCAATGAAAATCACCATATTGTTGAATTGAAAATGGACCTAACAAAACAACCATTATACCACCACCAATAATTATCAAACCCCACATTGCAAACAAAAAACTATAAAGTCCAGACTTCAAAGGGAAACACCCATCATAAATGCAGTAATAATTGCTAATATTCCAGAAAATATTGCAAGTTTGAAAATTACAAATCCAACTTGTTTTTCAGTTAATGGGCCACCTGCAAGAATTAATCGTACTAAAGTTACAGGTGCTGTTTTGTCATTAGTTGCTTTTAATTTAAAATCATCAGTATGTTCTACAGGTTTACCTTTGATTTGACGATGTTCTACTACCCGTTTTACACTTGCTAGGAACAAAAATGAGTTAATTACAGCAGGTAGTAGTGCAATTGCGGCAATGATTTCTACACCACCAATAATTGCAATAACACCATACATAGCACCAAATGTTAGTGCTCCAGAATCTCCAGGAAAAATTTTACTTGGTATCTTATGATATTTGTAAAAAGCCAATGAAACAAACCCTAAAGGTAAACTAACAATAGCAATTTCATAATTTTGTAAAATAAATAAACAGATTGATAATGTGAAACTTGCAATTACCATAAAACCACTAGCAACACCATTTAGAACATCAATGGAATTAATTGTATTTCCAGTAATAGGAATCATAAAAATTATCAAACCAAGATAGAGTAATGGAATTTGAACATCTCCAAATAATGGGAATGTAAGATTTGAATCATATGCACCAAGAAAAATAATTGGAAGTGCTGCAATTGCAAGAGTTACAGGTTTAAACCAACCTCCCATTACTTTTCTATCATCAACATAACCAATTAGAAATGCTGCTGTAGTTGTAATTATTATTGCAAGAATCTCATTAAGTTGAAAAAATCCATAAAGAATAATCTCTGAAACAACAATTGCCAATATGATAGATATTCCACCAGGCCTTGCAACCATTATATTTTCTTTTTTGTTCATATCTTTTACAGTATAATTCTTCTTTACCAAAATTTTGATTAATGGTGGAGTACTGAAATATACTACAAAAAATGCAAGTATGCAAGAAATTATTGCAGGGATAATTAACTCAATCAATATCTAACCTTCTTTAATTCAGCTTTAATGTTATTTGCTATGGTTAAACCAATTTTATCAATTTCTCCCAATTTACTTACAGGGATTTTTGCTAAATCATCTAAATTTTTTATATTATGTTTAAACAATACACGTGCCCTAATTCTTCCAATTCCTTTTACACGCACCAAATCTAATAATTCCTCTCTAATTCCATAAACTACTCTTTTTCTCAAATCATCAAATTCTTCAAGTAAGTCAGATCTTTCAATATGTTTAGAAATTTCCCTTAGACAATAAGATAGCCAATTTGCATTTTCCACCATTCTATGCATATCTCCAGCCTCAATTCCAAGAGTGTCAGATAAAGAAAGTTCACTGGATTCAGTAATCCACATTTGTAAAGCTAAAAGACTTCTAGAACAATCATATTCAGAAATAGGCTCAATTAATTCAGAAGATTGATTTTCAATCATGAGACTAGTTGATTCATAGTCCTTATTTCTAAGTGAAAATTTAGGAAAAAATTCTTCGCAATTTGTTATTAAATGTAAAAATCCAAAAGTATGTTTTCGTTGTTCAGATACATTATCAATTGCATCTCTAAAATATGTAGCAGTTAAAGGATCAATGTAAAGCATTGATGTTTTTTTGCCAAATGCAGTTCCAGCATATCTTTCACCTTTTTTAATTATTAATTGTTGACTTGAAAGAAAACGTAAAGAAATATTGATTGCAAAACTTAGAGTGGCTTTTGATGTTTGTAGCCCACCTAACGTTTGTAAAAAGAATTCAAGAAGTTCTTCTTTTTTTATTCCAGGATGTGTAACAATTACACTCAGAATATGTGTTCTAAGGGATTTATCCTCAGTAATTTTTGAAACTATAGGTTCTGGTTCACCATGAATATAATATTCAGTTAAATCTTCAGTATTACCATTTCCAACAATAATAGATTCGCCATATTTATCATATTGTGGTCTTCCAGCTCTACCACAAAGTTGTTTGTATTCTAAAATACTAATTGGTCTATTAGCACCAATTTTTGCATTGTATCTATTGATGTTTGAAATTACAACTCTTCTTGCTGGAAGATTAACACCAGCTG
>JAONQT010000025.1 GCA_028448965.1 Candidatus Nitrosopumilus sp.
ATTAATTATTTTAGCTAAATTCATTAATTCAGATTTTTGTCTATAACAAACTATGATTTTTGTATCATATCCTTGCTTAATTGTTTCATAACAAGATACTGCAGAAATTTCGTCATATATTGCACAAATCGTTTGTTGATCTTGTGATTGATATGGAATTCCACCTTTACCTTTATCTGAAAAAATGCAAATGTATGCATTATTTTTTGTTAAATATGTGTAAAGTAATTTATCAAAATTTTCATCAGTACCTGGATGAGCACCTAAATTTGATTTTTTTTCTATTATGTTAGAAGTAGATGCCATTTCCACATCTTTGACAAGAAACCCTTTTGAAATTCCTTCTACTTTAACTAAAAATTTTTCTCCTTTTAATAATAAATTACCTCCAATTGTTGTAATTTCTGAAATAATATTTTGAAAATTATTCTTTATTTGTCTTGCAATAGCAATTTTTTCAATTCCAAAAAGTAAATTGATAGCTGATGATGCAAATACTGGATCATTTGCATCAACTAAAATAATGTCTCCATCACGTTTTACAGAAGTATATTGTTGATTTTTTATTTTAAGAATTTTTTTAATATTTTTAATTAATTGTGGAATTTTATTTTTAGAAAATATATTGGGAAAAACTACTACATATGATATTTCACTCATCTTTTCTATTTTCAATTTTACTTGTTTATAATTTAGCATAAATTTTTGGGTAATCAATATAAAAGAAATATTTTATATCAATATGTGACAAAATTTACACAGGAACAAGTAGATAATCTAAATTCTACAATTAAAACTACTGAAGAATCTCTCCAGTGGGTATCAGATAATTTACATCCTAAAGTTGCTAAAGCATCAAGTTTTGGTGCTGAGGATGCAGTTGTTATGGATATTATGCTAAAAATTAATCCTAATTTTCGATTTTTTACTCTTGGTACTGGAAGACTTCCACAAGAAACCTATGACATTATGGAGATTGTTGAAAAAAAATACAATATTTCAGTTGAAGTTTTACTTCCTGATACACAAGAAGTTGAAGAGATGGTTAAAGAAAAAGGATTAGATCTTTTCTATGAAAGTGTGGATAACAGAAAACTTTGTTGTGAAATTCGTAAAGTTCATCCAATGAATAAAATGTTGAATACTTTAGATGGTTGGATAACAGGATTAAGACGTGATCAGACAAAAAATCGTGAAGATGTTACAATGTTTCAATTAGATCATAGTCATGGTGAAATTTTAAAAATTAATCCCATAGTTGATTGGACTTGGGATCAAATTCAAGAATATATTAAAAAAAATAATTTACCATACAATAGTCTTCTTGACAAAGGTTTTACAAGTATTGGATGTGAACCTTGCACTCGAGCAATAAAACCTGGTGAGGATCTTCGTGCAGGTAGATGGTGGTGGGAACAAGATGGTAACAAAGAGTGTGGCCTTCATATAGACCATAAATAGGGATTAAACATGTCAGAGAATAACGCAATAAAACCTCATGGTGGAGTTCTAATTAACAGAATTACTAAGATCGATACTACAGGATTATTTTCAATTACTATTACTGAAGATTTGGCAAATGATGTTGAAAACATTGCAGATGGAATTTTTAGTCCTTTAGAGGGATTTTTGGGACAACAAGATTTTGAAAGTGTTGTATCTCGTGGAAGACTAGCTAATGATTTAGCATGGACTATTCCAATTGTACTTGATGTTGATGAGAATACTGCATCTAAAATGAAAGAAGCAGGAGATGTTTTACTACAAAATCCAGACGGTGTTGGAGTTGCAGTATTACATGTTGATGAAACATTTAGTTTTGATAAAGAGAAAACTGCTCAAGGAGTTTATGGCACTACTGATTCATCACACCCTGGTGTTGCATACACAATGTCAATGAAAGATTTTTTGGTTAGTGGAAAAATTGATTTTATTCAAAGACCAAATGATACTGAAATTAGAAAAAATAGATTAACACCAATTCAAACTCGAGAGTCTTTTGTAAAAGCTGGTTGGAAAACAATTTGTGCTTTTCAAACAAGAAATCCACCACATGTAGCACATGAAATGTTACAAAAGACAGCTATAACAACTCGTGATGGTGTATTTGTAAATCCTGTAATTGGTAAGAAAAAATCTGGTGATTTTGTAGATGAAGTGATTGTAAAATGTTATGAGACTATGATAAAATTATACTACCCTGAAAATAGATGTCAACTTGGAACATTACATACACAAATGAAGTATGCTGGTCCAAAAGAAGCAATACACCATGCAATTATGAGACAAAATTATGGTTGTACTCATATCATTATAGGACGTGATCATGCTGGTGTTGGAAAATTCTATGATCCAATGGCAGCACAAAAAATCTTTGATGATTATCCTGAGTTAGAAATTTCTCCAGTATTTTTCCCACCATTCTTCTACTGTAAAAAATGTCTTACATACACAACTCCAAAGGCATGTCCACATGATAATGATGTAAAAGAGCAAATTAGTGGAACTGCACTTAGAGAAATGATTCAAAATGGACAAGCACCATCTGAATTTATTTTAAGACCTGAAGTAGCAAAAGTAATCTTGGATACTCCAAAACCTTTTGTTGATTAGATATTTATTCAAACAGATTTAGATTAGCTCATGAAGTATATCATCCCAATAATCTTATTTCTTGGATTTTTAATATCTCCCGTATTTGCCCAAGAAGAAGTTAATCCATCTTTAATTATAGAAAATTTAGAAATTCCTGCTGAAAATTTCAATACTGTATTGCGTAATGCACCAATAATTCCATTTGATACTGTTCACAGTGTTAGCTGGCAAATTACTATTGATAATAATTTACTTTATGCAAATCCAAATGGAAATGCAGTTTTTAGGGCATATGATAAACTGGATAATACTGAATTTATTGAAGTAGGTATGGGTCCAAAACCAGACAAAAAATTTTGGGTTGCAGTACAAACTCCTGATGAAGGATACGTTGTTGTTCATAGAGATTTAGATAGAGGATGGTATCCCGAAGCAAAATCTATAATATCATTTACAGATAGAGCAGGACTAACTGTAAACAATGGAGCACGAATAGTAGTAACAAATTTGGATATAGGAAAATTTGAACTTGAATCATATTCAGTTCATGGAATGGAAGGAAGCCAAGACCCACCTGCAATAAATTCAGGTGTAATGATTGTAGACATACTATCTGGTGATCCTGGAAAGAACATGTTTGCATTTTTCCCATTTTATGTTGCAGCGGGGATTGGAATTATAGGAGCAACGTTATATTTTACTAAGAAGCGTTCTTAGTTTTATAATACTTACAACTTTTTTTAATTTTACAAACATCACACATTGGTGAAATAGGCTTACAAATATTTTGACCATACATTACAAATGTATCATTTATGTCAATCCAATATTTTTTATCTATTTTACTCATTAATTCTTGTTCTGTTTCTTCAGGATTTTTTGTGTCAACTAAACCTAATCTATTTGAAATTCTATGAACATGGATATCCACTGGTATAGCTGGTTTTTCAAATGCATACACTAAAACACAATTAGCAGTTTTTCTTCCAACACCTGGTAATTGTACTAGTGTATCAAGATCCTCAGGAACTTTGTCTTTGTATTTTGTATGAATTATTTTTGCAACTTCTACAATTCTTTTAGACTTTACATGAAAAAATCCAATTGATCTAATTATTGCTTCTACATCTTCAATTTTTGCATTAGCAAGTTCTTTTGGATTTTTATATTTTGCAAATAACACTTTCACTGTTTTTGTAGTTGTTTCATCCTTGGTTCTTGCAGAAAGTATGGTTCCAATTAAAATACTGAATGGACCTGTCTCAGCATTATGTAAATCTCTCAATGCTGTAATTCTTGGTGGTTTTACAGAATTCATGGTATCTGTCATACCATCAAGTATTTTCTTCATTTTCAATTAGAATTTACGCACAAGTATTATAACTGTAATAATGATAATTTACCATTGGAATTAACTAGAGAAGAAGAATCTGCACTAAAAGGTGAACAAGGAGAAACTATGCAAATGGCATATAGGATTTTAGTTGCAACTGGTGAAGCGACAGATGCTGAAAAATTAATTCCTATAGAATGGGCTCATCTATCTGGTGTAAATTATAATACAATAGGTGATGCCGGTGAAGAATTTCTATCCAGTATTAGTAAAGATGCCCGTGTTACGGTTAAAACAACTTTGAATCCAATGGGGTTTGATATTGATAATGTATCTAATTACAAATTAGATGAAAATTTTATTTCTAAACAACTATCAATTAGAAATTCATATGAAACTATGGGAGTAATTCCATCATTTTCTTGCATTCCCTATGAGATCTTTGATATTCCAAAAAATGGAACACAAGTTGCATTTGCAGAAAGTAATGCTGCAATTCATGCAAACTCATATGATAATTTAAAAACAAACAAAGAAAGTGCATTTAGCGCATTAGCTAGTGCAATTATTGGCAAAAGTCCTTACTCCTCATTACGTAAAGAAGATACACCAAATGTTACAATTCAAATGAAAGTCAAAAATCCAAATGAATTAACATATGGAATGTTAGGATTTTATGCTGGAAAAGTAGGTGATACATCTGTAAATATTTCTGGTCTTGGAGAAATGGATCAAAGACAATGTAAAGCGATGTGTGGAGGAATGGGAACATCTGGAACATGTGCTAAATTTAATTTTAGTGAAGGTGATCCAAATACTGAAAAAATAGATTTTGATGAAAAAGAAATGCAAAATGTTCATGATGAGCTCAATACTGCTGAAAAAGGTGATCTGATTACACTAGGAAGTCCTCAATTAGGTTTGGATGAAATTTCTGATCTCACTGCTAAATTAAAGGGTCGTTCTTTTCAAAAAAGATGTATGGTTTTCTTACCTAGAACTGTAAAAGAACAGGCACAAAAAATTGGTTACATAACGGAACTTGAGCGTGCAGGATGTGAAATTCTTTCTGATTGTTGTACATGTCTAACTCCATTGATATGTAAAGATGATGTAGATGCAGTTACTACTAATAGTATCAAAGGTGCATTTTATCTTAAAAATTCTAATGGTGTAGGTGTTAATTTAAAATCACTAAAAGAAATTGTTGAAGATGAAACACGATGAATAAAATATTAGTTTCAGGTAAAGTAGAAGGAACTGTTTTAAAATCAAATGATCCAATTAATTTTTTAGGAACCGTTGATAAAAAAACTGGAATTATTAGCGATAAGAATCACAATCTTTTTGAAAAATCACTAAAAAATACAGTTTTAGTATTTCCATCTGGTATTGGTAGTAGTGTAGGTGCATATACTATCTATTCTATAAAATCAAATAATACAGCACCAGTTGCAATGATTTGTAAAAAAGCAGATCTTACAGTAGCTACTGGCTGTGCATTAGCTAATATCCCGTTAATCACTATTAGTGATAAAGAATTTGAATTAATTAAAAATGGAATGAAAATATCACTTGATACTGATTCAATTAATTTAATTCATTATCAATAATATTTTCTTTTTCTAAATCTCCTAAACTAATTTCTTTAATTTGACTTTTACCTGCAGGTAATGCACGAACAAATTCATCGATATTTATTTTTCTTGTAATATCTTCAAATAGTTTTAAAAATTCTATTCTTATTTTTTTTGCATTTTCTGCCATTTCTAATCCATTTGGTTCAATTATTGCATAACAAATAGAATTTTTTTTAATTGGTTCTGGAGGTCCGCATGTTAATGCATAATCATTATCTTCCAGTCGCATTATTCCCACAGCCAATTTTAGAGTCTCTGATTTGATAAAATTCCGTTGACCTTCTATTGTAAAGGAACCTTTAGGCAGGAATTCTCCACTTGGAGCAGATTTTTTAATTTGTTCTGGATGTACCCAGTATGCACTAACTCCATACAATCCTTCTCTCCATGCTCTGCTAAAACATACAGTTGCATGTGCAATTTCATTCATTGTTGTATCTGGCACATTTTCTGGATCTTTCAAAATAAAAAATGGAGAACCAAAAATATCACCATGGAATACTCTGTCATTTTTATCTAAATGCTTTCTAATTACAGCTGAATTTGATGCTGCATCTCTACCTCCAATTGCGAGGTACCCATCAGTAGTCATAAACCATCTATATCTTTCATACCAATTTTTCTTTCTAATTTCTGAAACCACAACTAAATTTCTTTCAGCTTCTGTTTGATTTTGAAATTTATCTAATTTCTTTTGTGTTTTTTCTTTAATTGCTTGAATTGAATTAATGGCACCTGATTGTTTTTTTGCTTGATTAAATAAAACCGATGCAATTGATTGAAGTGGGGAATCTGTATTTATTTTAATTTTTTCATCTTCCACAATGATTATTGAAATTCCTTTTTCACTGATTAATTTTGCATTATTAGTTGCTAAAATTTCTTGTGCAGAAGTATCTTTTATTGAAATTATTCCTTTTGAAACCATTTCAAAAAGTGAGTTTGCTACATTTGTAATATTTTTTGATTTTTCTTTGACAGTTTGAATTGCTTTTTCTTGTTCAGAAATTTGAGTTTCTAAATCTTTAATTTTTTTATCCGCACCGCTTGATTGGATTGATTTACCTTTTTCAACTATACTCTTTGTAAATACTGAATCTAATCCTTCAATAAAACTAGGAATGTTAGTTATTTCACCCTTTAATTTTCCTAATTTTACA
>JAONQT010000026.1 GCA_028448965.1 Candidatus Nitrosopumilus sp.
CTGGTGTTGGAAGTTTTGCAATTCAAATTGCTAAATTATACAACTGTGATGTTATTGCAACTGCAAGTCCAGACAAATTAGACAAATGTAAAGAATTAGGTGCTGATTATGCAGTTGATCATAGACAAGATGACTGGAGTAAACAAGTCTTCAAAATCACTAAAGAAATAGCAAAAACAAAAGGTGAAGCACCAGGAATTGATTTATCATTTGACCATATTGGTCAAACTCACTTTAACAAGCAACTACAATTGCTCAAATACGGTGCAACTCTAGTTTCATGTGGTGCAACAACAGGTTATGATGCCCAAATAGATCTTAGACACATATTCTTCAAAGGAATTAACGTTCTAGGTTCAACACAAGGAACAAAAGCTGAACTTGACCAAGGTCTATACTGGATGGGCAAAGGAAAAATAAAAGCTGCAGTTGACTCAGTTTATACATTTGAGCAAGCAGCAGAGGCTCACACAAAAATGGTATCTGGTAAGTTCTTTGGCAAAATCTTATTGAAGCCTGAAGGCGCATAGTCATTTAATGACTCAGCTCTTCCGTAGTCTTATTTTTGTACCTGGAAATAATCCCAGATTTCTTGAAAAGGCAAAGAAGATTCAAGCTGATATTGTTTGTTTTGATTTAGAAGACTCTGTCCCAAATGAAGAAAAAACTAGTGCAAGAAAATTAATCAAAAATGCATTAAAATCTCGTTCAGAATATTCTTCCTCAATTTTTGTTCGAACTAATTCCCCTTTATCTGGAAAAATTTCATCAGATCTAAAAGAAATTATTCAAAAAGGAATTGATGGTATAGTTATTCCTAAAGTAAATAATGTAACAGAATTAAAAAAAATACAAAAAACTCTTTCTGGTTTAGAAAAATCTAAAAAATTAAAACCAATTCAAATTATTCCATCTATTGAATCAGCTGAAGGTGTTGTTAATTCCTACTTGATTGCATCTTTTGGAAAACGTGTTACTGCTATTGTCTTTGGAATTTTTGATTTACTAAATGATCTTGGTGTTGAATATACAAAAGATTCTCCCGGTGGAAAATATTCTAGATATAAAATCCCTGTTGATGCAGCAGCTGCAGGAATATCTGCTATTGATGGTATCTGGCAAGATCTAAATGATTTGAAGGGATTAGAAAAGGACTGTAATTTTGGAAAAAGTTTAGGATATGCTGGTAAAAGTGTAATACACCCAGATCAAATTTCTATGGTCCATAAATCATTTCATCCTAATAAAACTGAAATTTCATGGGCAGAAAAAGTTTGTAAGGTATATGTAGAATCAACAAAAAAAGGTAAAGGCGCTACAACAGTTGATGGAAAAATGATAGATGAAGTACATTACAAACAAGCAAAAGCCCTACTTGATATTATAAAATAATAACATGATTGACCTTCTTGATCCAACAAATGTAATTACTAGAATGTTTGATAGTGAAAATTATGATCAGTTATACAATTATTGTAAAGATTTACTCAAAAAAGACCCATCTGACATGCTTGCCTTACAAAATATCTCTTTATCTCTGATATATCTGAAAAATTTTGAAGAAACACTTGTTTATTGTGATAAAGTTCTTGAAATCAAACCATCTGATACATATGCATTAAAAAACAAAATTTTTGCTCTTGAAAATTTAAAGGAATATGATGATGTTTTAAAACTATGTAAAAAACTTCTATCAATTGATCCTAAAGATACATGGGCCCTAAACACTATGGGAATATCTCTTAATCAATTAGATCGCCATAAAGACGCAATTCAATATTATGATACTACACTTGTAATTGATCCTAATGATGTAACTGCATTAATGAATAAGGCAATTTCACTTAGCCATTTTGGAAATTATCAAGATGCAATTAATTATTATGATTTAGCTCAACGAATAGATTCTAGTCTAAGAGAAATACCTCCAGCTAAATCAAAATTATTTGAAAAATTAAACATGACTGATGAGGCATTTTTAGCTGCACAAGGAGTACTCAATAAAGATATGGAGAAAATCAAATCTGACGCTAAAGAAAACAAATGTTCTGTTTTTCATCAATTTTGTGATGATGAGTTTCAAAATTCAGATTCAAAATAGTTTCATTTTTTTATAATTATCTAAATCATTTTATACAAAGACTTTGTAGTTGTTTTTGATGTTTACAGGTATTGTTGAAGGAATTGGAACAGTAAATAAAATTTCAAAAATTACTAAAAATAGAAGTGCAATTGAAATGACTATTGATTTAGGTAAACAAGTAAAAGGATTAAAAATTGGACAAAGTGTTGCACTTAACGGTGTATGTCTCACTGCAACTAAATTATCAAAATCAAAATGTATTTTTGAAATGATTGAGGAGACTACCAAAAAAACTGATCTTGGGAATCTAAAAGTTGGAGGTGTTGTAAATATTGAAAGAAGTTTAAAGGCAGGTGATAGATTAGAGGGTCACTTTGTTTTAGGTCACGTAGATGGAGTTGGAAAAATAAAAAAAATTCTAAAAAAACCTAAAGAAGTTCAAATACATTTTGAAGTTCCTAAAAACTTAGCAAAATATGTTGTAAAGAAAGGATCAATTGCTATTGATGGAATTAGTTTAACTGTTGTTGATATAAAAAAAACATTAGCATCCGTTTCTTTAATTCCACATACCATCGAAATAACAAATTTTCATACTAAGAAAGTAGGAGATAAGGTTAATATTGAAACTGACATTCTTGGTAAGTATATTTTAAAACAAGGCTAATTATCTACTACTATAGTGGTAATTACCCATTTTTTAGTAAACTATATACCTAGATTGAAATAATTTTTGTACATGTCACTTGAAAATGGACTTGAATCCCTTAAACGTGGAGAGTTTGTGCTGTTGTTTGATTCAGCTGGACGTGAAAATGAAATTGATATGGTTGTAGCAGCAGAATTTATCACTCCTGAACATGTTGCACGAATGCGTCAAAATGCTGGTGGCTTACTTTGTATAGCACTAGAAAATAATTTTGCAAAATCTCTTGAATTACAATACATGCATGAAATTCTCTCAACTTCATCAATTTCAAATAAAGAAATGATCATGGGACTGGCTCCATACGGTGATTATCCAACATTCTCACTATCTGTAAATCATTATCAAACTTATACCGGAATTACTGACAAAGATAGAGCATTAACAATTATGGAAATGGCAAATATCTTTAAAGTTGAAAACAAACAGAAAAAATTTGTATCTTCATTTAAAACTCCTGGACATGTACCTCTATTGATTGCATCCAAAGGATTGTTGGCTTCACGTCAAGGACATACTGAAATGTCTGTTTACTTAACTAAAATTGCAGGTTTAACTCCTGTAACAGCTATTTGCGAAATGATGGATGCTGAAACATATTCTGCATTATCAGTTGATAAAGCAGAAAAATTTGGAAAACAAAATGGAATTCCATTAATTGATGGAAAAGAACTTTTGGAATATGCTAAGGTGAATTAATTTTGAATATAGCTATTGTAGTTTCAGAATTCAATGAGGAGATAACATCCCGCATGTTAGATATTGCAAAAGAAAAGGCTAATTCTATGGAATTAACAATTTCCCACGTATGTATGGTTCCTGGAGCCTATGATATGCCCATAATTGTTGATAGATTATTACAAAATCAAAATATTGATGGAGTTGCTACACTGGGTGCTATAATTAAGGGACAAACCAAACATGATGAAGTAATATCTCATGCTGCTGCTCAGGCTCTTACTGATTTATCACTAAAATACCAAAAACCTGTTTCTTTAGGAATATCTGGTCCTGGAATGCAAGAAAGACATGCTTATGCCAGAATCAGACCTGTTGCAGAACGGGCTATTGAAGCACTTGTTAAAATTTCTAAAGAATTGGAAAAAATTCAACAATGATCCAACTCAGTATTTTAAAAATAACTGAATATGGGCCTTGGACTTTGACCTTGGGTAGTGACAGAGAACATGAATTACAAATGCTTCAAGCCTCACTATATAAAAAAATACAACAATTATTTTCTGAAAGAAATTGTTTAGTATTTTTAAATAAATCTGATGAATTTTTTGTAGTCTCAAACGGTCTCACTTTAGATGATCATATAGAAATTCAAAAATCTCTCAAAGAATCTTTTGAAGTTACTTTAACTATTTCAATAGGTTATGGGAATACACCATTTGAAGCTAATCTAAAAGCATATGATGGTAAACAAAATAATATTATTTTAAATGAAGAACATACAATTTTTGGATTTATTAATAATGAATTAGAATTTAATGTTTCAATTATGCATTTAGATGTTGATGATTTAAAATCAAAACGACAAGATAATTCTCCATACGAAATCTCATTAAAAATTTTCGAGCTACATTCTAAAATTGCAAGATATTTTATTGAAAAAAACTCTATTACATTTTTTATGGGTGGTGATAACTATATGGTAGTTGCAAGTGATGATGCAAAAAAATCTGTTCAAACTTTTATTGATATGATTAAAAATAATGATAATATTTCTTTGAATTGTGGAATTGGAAATGCAGAAACCAGTAGAGATGCAGTAAAATTAGCCACAAAATCCCTTGATACTATACGTGATATACGAGATTCAGGAAAACAAAAACCTGACGTGTATGAATTATAATGTTATTAAAAAATATTAGTGCATTACTTGGAGAAAATTTAGATTTTGTTTCAAATGTTGATATTCAAATTAAAGATGGAAAATTTCAAAAAATTCTGTCTAACATTAAATCTAATTCAAAAAAAGATACATTTGATTGTGAAGGTTTGCTACTAATACCTGGATTCATAAATTCTCATACACATATTGCTGATTCAATTGGAAAAGATATTACATTAAACAGTACAGTAAATCAAAAAATTCATCCAATGTTTGGAATTAAATCTAAAATACTAAAAAATACATCAAAGGAAAATCTTTCCACATTTATGAAAAATACTTGTTATTCTATGATCCAAAAAGGAATTACTACATTTGTTGATTTCAGAGAAGGAGGATTAGATGGAGTAGTTTTACTCAAAAAAGTGTCTGATGATACTGCAATTCGCTCAATTATACTTGGACGACTTGATTTTCATCAAAATTCTTCTGAAATCAAAAAAAATAATCCTTTCCCACTAGAGAAACTCCGAGAACTTCCTTCTTTAGTTAAAACATGCGATGGAATCGGTATAAGTGGTGCAAATGAACACAGTACATCCGTATTAAATTCATATTCTAAAACAAAAAAACTCCGAGCAATTCATTCCTCTGAAACTAAAGAAAGTGTACGTAAATCTAAACAAATTACTGGTAAATCTGAAACGCTCCGAGCATTGTCTTTAAACCCTGATTTTTTAATTCACATGACCCATGCTTCAAAAAGTGATCTTGAGGCTACATCTAAGAAAACTAGAGGCATTGTGATTTGTCCTCGAGCAAACTCTTCTCTTTCTGAAGGTATTCCAGATATTGAAAAAATGCAAAAAGCTGGATGTCTTTTGGCATTGGGTACAGATAATGTGATGATAAATTCACCTGACATGTTTCGTGAAATGGATTTTCTTTGGAAAGTTACAATGGGAATTAAAAAAAAGAGAATTGATCCAAAAGATATTCTTAAAATGGCTACAGTAAATGCTGGAAAAATTTTAAAAAAAAATATTGGAGTTATTCAAACAAAAAAAATTGCTGATTGCATATTCCTTGATAAACATGCATTAGATTTAGAGCCAATGCATAATCCTTATGCATCAATTGTACATAGAGCATCTGAGTCATCCATTAAAGCAGTAATGATTGGAGGAGAAATTGTACATGGAAAAATCTAATCCATATATAATTTTAAGTGCAGCAATATCCATTGATGGAAAAATTTCAACACGAACAAGTGATTCTAAATTATCATCTAAAGAAGACAGTATTAGATTACATAAACTACGATCAAAAGTAGATGCAATTCTTATTGGAAAAAATACTCTATTACAAGATGATCCCCTGTTAACAGTACGTTACATTAAAGGAAAAAATCCAATAAGAATTATTTTAGATTCTAAAGGTACAATT
>JAONQT010000027.1 GCA_028448965.1 Candidatus Nitrosopumilus sp.
CACCAGTTATTCCAATAAAAAATGAAGATGTCTACGAATCAATTAATAATTTGAAATGTATAAAAAAAGAAATTTCGTCAGAAAATATTTCAAAAGATAATTTATCATTAAATATAGCAAAATGGATTACTGGAATTCCACTAATTTATTATCCTTGGGGATTAGAGGCAGCAGCAATAAGATTCAAAAATTCTCTACAAGAAAATGCAAAAATGCATGTAATCATAGAAGATGTAGTTGAATCTTGCCACAACGGAATTGTTGCATGGGAAAAAAAATCTAATGTTCAAGCAATTATGTTAAAGGGTACTGATGATCATGTAAAAACAAAAGAAAAGTACCAAATTCTTACAAAGTATTTTCAAGAAAATAATATAAATTTCAAAGAAATTTACTCTGTTAAAGGTGGTATTTTATCAAAAATAATTAGTTTAATCTATCTTCTAGATTATGCAGCAATATACAAATCAGTGATAGATGAAATTAATCCATCGCCTGTTAAATCAATTGAGTATATTAAAAAAAGAATTCAAACGAATTAAAATACAATATAAATTAAGAATATTCAAAATTGATTAACATATATCATATTATTTTCTTAGTAAAATGATGAACATACTTGTAACAGGAGGTGCAGGTTTTATTGGAAAACATTTAGTTAAATCTCTTATGAAAAATAAAAAAAATGTCTCCATACTAGATAATTTTTCAAATTCAGATAAAAAATTAATTTCTTTATTTAAAAAAGATCAAATCAAAATTTTTGAGGGTGATATTAGAGATAATGATGATATTCTAGAAGCAACAAAAAATCAAAATATAGTAATTCATTTAGCTGCTAAAATTTCAGTAGAAGAATCTATAAAAAATCCAACTGAAACATTTCAAATCAATGTAGAAGGAACAAAAAATCTTCTTGAAATATGTAAAAAAAATAATGTAGAAAAAATAATTGTTGCTTCATCTGCAGCAGTTTATGGGGAAGGAAGTGAAAAATACAAAATAACAGAACAAACTAAATTAAATCCAATTTCACCTTACGGGGAAAGTAAAATAGAAATGGAAAAAGAAATAATAAAATTTTGTTCAGATAATCAAATTAATTATGTAATTTTAAGATTTTTTAATATTTATGGTTTAGGTCAATCTATTGAATATGCAGGAGTAATAACTAAATTTTTAGAAAAAATTAGAAAAAATGAAAATTTAGAGATTTTTGGTGATGGAATGCAAACAAGGGATTTTGTTGCAATTGAAGATATAATTAATTCAATTCATAATGCAATTGAATATACTGAGAATGGAATATTCAATATTGCATCAGGAGAAAAAATTACAATTAAATCATTAGCCCAATTGATGATTTTATTATCTAATAAAAAATTAAATATAGAATATCTAAAATCAAAAAAAGGAGATATCAAATATAGTGAAACAGACATTCGATTAGCAAAAAATCATCTAAATTATTTTAGTAAAATAGAATTAAAAGATGGAATTAAAAAATTAATATAAATAAATAATTTTAATATTTAATTCATTTTTATATATGAATAACTAAATTAAAAGTGTAAATTTGAAAAAAACAGAAGTAACTACAGTAATATCTAAACCTGATGTAAATGCAGATGTTAGGAATGCAATTGATCCTATAAAATATGATGAATATAGAAAACAATGGGAAGAAGCAACAAAACTGAATTTAGTTACTGATTTTCCACTACAAATTGATTTTGAATTAAATTATTCTTGTAATTTTACATGTCCTATGTGTACATGGAATGATGAATCAACTGAAGGAAAAGGAAAACAAACTTGGTTTGATTTTGAAGTTTTTAAAGAAGTAATAGATCATGGAGTTTCAAAAGGTCTCAAATCAATTCGATTAAATTACATTAATGAACCACTTATTAGAAAAGATATTGTTAAGTTTATTTCATATGCACATCAAGCTGGAATCATAGATAGTTATTTCAGTACAAATGGTTCTTTATTATCTGATGATGTGATTAAAAGTTTAATCAATTCAGGGTTATTACGATTACAAGTATCATTAGATGCAATTACTAAAAATACATATGAAAAAATAAGAACAGGGGGAAACTATGATCAAGTAATAAAAAATGTTCTTCGATTTTTAGAAATTAGAAATGAAATGGGTTTGAAATTACCAACATTAAGAGTAAATTTTGTAAAAACAGATGTAAATAAAAGTGAGTTAGAAGATTTTATAAATTTTTGGGAAGATAAAGCAGATTCAATTGGAGTACAAGACTTAGTAGGAATAATGGAAGGATTTGGTAAAAAAACAAATGATCAAGTTGAACAAACAAAACTTACAGGAGATTTTAGATGCGCTCAACCATTTCAACGAGTTACATTAAGATATAATGGAACAATTTTACCATGTTGTACATTTTATGCTGCTGAAATGCCAATTGGGCAATTAAAAAGTGAGATCAATACAGAATTTTCAAATATAGATAATATTGGACTTTTGGATAAAACAATTAAATCCAAATTAGTTATTGGTACCATCGAAGAAATTTGGAAAGGTAAACAAATGGAATTCATTAGGGAAATTCATAAAAAAGGTGAGTTTTGGAAACATCCAATTTGTAAAACATGTGTATTATCAACATCACATTTTGATGTTACAACCCAATAATTATGAAATTCACTCTATTTTCAATTGATTAATTTAAAATAATTTGACAAAAGTTTAGATATATAAAAAATAGAAGAATATTATGAAAAAATTTAGATTTGAAGATATGAAACGGGGTTGGTTTATAGGCGATTTTGAACCTAGCGCATTAAAAACCAAAAATTTTGAAGTTGGAGTAGGCCATCATAAAAAAGGTGAAATTTGGGACAAACATTATCATAAACTTGCAACTGAAATTACACTAATTTTAAAAGGAAAGGTTCAGATGAATGATGAAATTTTTGAAACAGGTGATATTTTTGTTATTGATAAAAACGAAGTTGTATCACCAGTATTTTTAGAAGAAACAGATTATGTAGTAATAAAAACAATTTCTGATAAAAATGATAAATATATTGTAGAATAATGTTAGAAATTTTTAGCCATCGTGCTATTTTTAATGGAGTCGAAAATAGTGTAGAATCAATTTCACATTATGAAAGAATAGGAATTGGAATTGAATTAGATTTAAGATGTAATAATAATAATCAAGTATATGCTTCTCATGATGCAACAAATGAGGGTGATTTATTCGAAGAAATCTGTAAAAAATGTGAAAAACCAGAAATTAAAATGGCTCTTCATATAAAAGAGAGTAAAACAATAAATTCTGTAATTAAAATTTTAAAAAAATTTTCTTTAGAAAATTATTTTTTATTTGATACTGAAAATTTTGAATATAGTAAATCAATAGAAGATGCAAAAATTGCAGAATATGTTAGTAAAAATGACAAAGATCTTAAACGAGCAATTCTTTGGTGTGATGAAATTCAATCAAAATGGTATACAAAAGAAATCATAACGAATTTACATCAAAAGAATAAAGTCATTTATGTAATGTCATTAGAAGTAATAGAAAAATGTGATGAAGAATCAGTTTATTCAGAATGGGAAAGACTGATTAATTTAGGTGTAGATGGAATATGTACAAAATATCCAGAAAAATTAATGAAATTTGTAAAAGGTGATTTGAATTAATATAGTAATGCCAATGGCAGGAAAAGGGACAAGATTACAAAGTTATGACTCATATCCTAAACCTTTAGTAAAAATTTTAGGAAAAACCATTGTAGAATGGTCAATTGATACATTAGGATTAAAAGGAAATTTTATTTTTTGTTGTAAAAAAGAACATATTGAAAAATTTGAAATTGATAAAGTTCTAAAGAAAATTGTTCCCAATTGTAAAATTATTTCGATAGATTATCAAACTAAAGGAACAATGGAATCAGTACTAGAAGCATCGGATTTGATTAATAGTGATGAAGAATTAATTATTTCAGATACTGATCATTATTTAAATTGGGATAGTGAATATTTCAACAAAATAATTAGAAATAAAAAAATTGATGGTTGTGTAATGGTATTTCCAGAAGAATACAATTCAACAAAAGCTAGTTACGTTAAACTAGATAATCAAGGATTTGTAACTGAATCTGCTGAAAAACTACCTATTAGTAAAACTGCAACTGTCGGATTACATTATTTTAAAAAAGGTTCAGATTTAGTAAAATTTGGAAATGAAATGATTGAAAGAGGTATGGAATATAATAATGAATTTTATGTAACTCCAGTATATAATATATTTTCAAAATATAATAAAAAAATTACAACATTTCCTGTAAAAAAAATGTGGGCATTAGGAAGTGCTGACGAAGTTAATTTATTTTTAAAAGAATTTGATTATGACAAAAAGTAATTAATTATCTAAAATCATTTTTTCAATTTCATTGGATAATTCTTTTATAAAATTTTCTGCGAGTAATTTTTTTTCAATAATATTTTTTTCATTAATCTCGGAAATTCTATATTGAACAAAAATTCTAAGTTTTGGTTCAGTTCCTGAAGAACGAATAGTTATATGATTAATTTTTGAATTAAGAAAAAATCTAATACCTTCATCTGGAAAATTCTTCCAAAATTTTGAATCATATCTTCCAGTAGAAAATTTTTCAACTTTAGATATAGGTATTCCACATAGAAGTAAAGGTTTATTATTTTTAATTTTTTCACTCACTTCAAAATATAGATTTTCAACATTTTTTAAAATTTTTTCTTGATACAATTCATTGGTAATACCCTCAAAAACACCACGTTCAGGTAATTCTTTTCTAGATGTAACAAAAAAACCAATTTTATTATCAAAATAAATTTTATTTAAAAGATCCTGTAGAGATAAATTTTTAGATTTAGCATAACAAAGAATTTCAATTATCAATGATAAAGATAGGATTCCATCTTTTTCAAGAATATGTAATTTGGTAAAATCATTTTCAAGATTTCCAGCAATCCCAAATCCACCACTTTCCTCAAACATACCAATATTAAATTTATTTTCTTTCCATTTTTCACGTACAATTTCACTTAAATCACTAAATCCAATTTTACCATCAATACATTCAATTTTATATTTATTAGAAATATACAACAGTAAATCGGAAGTAACAAAACTCTTTACAATAAATAACTTTTCAGAATTATTAAATATGGAATTATTATCGTTAAGAAAATTTTCTAAAATATACCACAGAAATAATGCCCAAACGTCATTTGCTTTAAGTAATTTCCATTTACCATAAATCAATTGTTCATCTTTTGGTACTTTAATGATAATTCCTAATCTATCAGCATCAGGATCTGTATAACACAATAAATCTAATTTTTCAAATTCAATTTTTCCATACTCATCATTAAATGATTCAACTATTACATTAGAAGTTAAAAAATCACTAGGGTCCAGAATTTGTTTTGAATCAAATAAAGAAAAAAGGGAATCTGGTTGAATCATTTTTGTAATATATTTTATATTAGTAATATTGAATTTCTCAAATAATTTTGAAACAGGCACAAAACCTGTTCCGTGTAATGCAGAGTAACCTATTGAAATATTGGATGCAAATTTTTTAACAACATGCTTATCAAAAACTAAATTAGAAATTTGTTCTAAATATTCATTGATTAAAATATTTTTAGATTTATCAGTTGAATTTGATAACGAAAAATCATTAATAATTAATACATTATCAGAAATAAAATTAAAATTTTTATCATTATAATCATAAGAAAGTAATTCATAAGAAATATCTAAAGGGTTATTAAAAATTTCATGAGAAATTTCTTCCCTAATTTTACTAGTTGGGGGTGAACCGTATTGAGTAATTAGTTTAAATCCATTGTAACGTTTATCATTATGACTAGCAGTTATTTCAATTCCCATATCTGCTTTAAAATGAGTAACAGCAAATGATAATTCAGGTAAAGAATTAGTTTGATTAAAGAAGATGACAGAAAAATTATTTTTTAAAAACATATTAGCAATTAAACGTGAAAATAAATTACTACATACA
>JAONQT010000028.1 GCA_028448965.1 Candidatus Nitrosopumilus sp.
AGTGTAATGAAAATTTGTGGATGATTGATGTAGGTCGTCCAGTAAAAGATATAGAAATAGATTCTAACACCTCCATTGAAAAAATCTTTGAGGAATTATCTCAATCTGGAGGATTTGAATCAGTTAACCTATCAGATGGATTAAAAATTTTAACTGAAATGATTTCAGATGAAAAATGTCTCAAATTTGTTTCATTTGTAGCTGCAGTAGTATCTACTGGATTAAGAGGTATAATCAAAGATATGATTAAAAATAAATGGTTTGATGTTGCGATGGTAACTTGTGGTTCACTAGATCATGATATTGCAAGACATTTTTCACATTATAATGAAGGATCATTTACTATGGATGATAGGGAATTAGCAGAACAAAATATTCACAGATTAGGAAATGTATTGGTGCCTATGGATAGTTATGGTCCACTTATTGAAGAAAAAATGCAGTCATTCTTAGAAGAAGAATACCAAGCAGGTGTTAGAGAAATGACTACTGCTGACATATGTAAGATGATTGGAAAACATCTTGGAGATGACTCTTATCTATATTGGGCTTACAAAAATGATGTTAAGGTAATTGTTCCTGGAATCATGGATGGTTCAGTTGGAAGTCAAATTTGGATGTTCTCACAATCACATAATGATTTTAAATTAGATTTGATAGGGGATGCTAATTTAATATCTGGTTTAGTTTTCAAAGCTGAAAAATCTGGAGCATTTATGATTGGTGGAGGAATTTCAAAACATCACACCTTATGGTGGAATCAATATCGTGATGGACTAGATTATGCATTTTATATTACCACTGCACAAGAATTTGATGGAAGTTTAAGTGGTGCATTAGTTAAAGAAGCAATTTCATGGGGAAAAGTTACACGAGAAGCAAAACAAACTACTCTTCATGCTGAAGTTACAACAATTTTGCCTTTCATTTATTCTGCGTTACTTTCAAAATTAAATAAAAATTTTTAAATGTTTTAATCATTATCAAATTTTTATTCTTTAATTATAATTTATTTTATCATTAATTTAGTAGTGCAACTTTTTATGCTCAGTTTTAGAAATAATTGTGAATAAGTTGTCTCCAAAAACTATCTTAACTTCTTTACTTCTCTTTGTTATTGCGGGGTTTTTAGAAATTGGTGGAGGATATCTTGTTTGGTTGTGGTTGAGAAATGATTTTAGTTGGATGTTAGGTGCGCTGGGTGGATTTATATTATTTCTTTATGGAGTAGTACCAACATTTCAAAAAACTCATTTTCATAGAGTCTATGCCGCTTATGGTGGGGTGTTCATTGTAATGTCTATTTTTTGGGGATGGTTAATTGATGGTGTAATGCCTGATCAATATGATGTAATTGGAACAATGATTGCAGTAATTGGAATTTTAATAATTTTCTATTATCCTAGAAAAAGGGAAAAAATTTGATTGATGTAATAAATTCTCTGAGTATTTTCTTTTTTGCTGCATTATTAGAAATTGGTGGAGGATATTTAATTTGGCGATGGTTAAAAAATCATCAGAATAAAATTTTTGGGATAACTGGGGGATTAATCTTATTTTCATATGGTATGATCATGACTTTACAACCTGAAAATTTTGGAAAAGTCTATGCCGCTTATGGTGGAATCTTTGTAGTCTCTTCTCTATTGTGGGGATATTGGATAGATAAGAAAAAACCTGATAGATTTGAAATTTTTGGTTCTATCGTGGTTTTAATTGGTATTGCTATCATGTTTTATTTTCCAAGATAAGTTCATATTTTTTTATATTGCCAATTATTTTTTTAAATTTATTTTTTAACATAATCTAAAGCAAATTCTATCATTTCTTTTGGTATGTTTCTTTTTGCAACTTTTGCTAATCCTTTGAACTCTACGGTATTGTTAACTTCATGTACTACTATACCTCTTTTTTCATCTTCCATCATATCTACTCCTAAAATTCCTCCTCCCATTGCTTTTGATGCTTTAATTGCCATCTCTTCCATTTCTTTTGTAATTTCACAAATTTCTGGATCTGCTCCTAACGCAATATTTGTTTTAAAACCACCTGATGATTTTCTATACATTCCAGCAACAGGCTCATCTCCAATTGTAATTATTCTAATGTCTCTTGGAGGTCTTTTTACAACTTCTTGTAAATAGTAAATTCTATCATGAGGACTATCTGTAATATCTCTAACTTCGACAACTGCATCCATGGCATCTTTATCTTTTATTGGCATTACTCCTCTTCCCCAACTACCTATCACTGGTTTGATAACTAATGGATATCCAACTTTTTCTAAATTTTCTGCAGCACTTTCACTTGAAAATGAGAAATATGTTTTTGGTGTCGGAATATTATTTTTTTTCAAAAGTAATGTCATGAACATTTTATTTCCACAAATATTTGCAACATCAAATTTGTTTAAAACTGGAATATCTAAAAATTCTAAAGCTGATGTAAAATGAAGACCTCTAAAATAACTTACACATCTTTCTAATACAACTTCACCTAAATCTAAATTTTCTCTTTTAGTATCTGTGTTGATTTGTGTAATTTTAGCATCTAGCATTACTGCCGTATGTCCTAATTCGGCGGCTGCCTTTTGGAGCATTTTTTCTTCCGTTCTTAGACGGTCAAAAATAATGCTAATTTTTGACATTACTCTCCCCAGTCTTCGCCTACGCTTTCTGCTTGTTTAAGCTCAATATTTGATCCTTCTTTTTTAGAAATTTCAAAGTCAGCTCCACAATCAGGGCAGGAGACAATTTCTCCTACTGAGGCATCTTCTGGGATGTTGAGTTTTGCGTCACATTCTGGACAGTTCATATTTTTGATTTCCTTTTCTTTTGTAATTTATTAGCTTCCGTTGACTGCATTCCCCATAATTCTACAAATCCTTTGGCCAATCTTTGGTCAAATGTCGATTCTACTCCATAAGTTGCAATATCGTGATTGTACAATGAATTATTTGATTTTCTACCAACTACTCTTAAACTTCCTTTGTACATTTTCAGTTTCACCGTACCTGAAACTGGTTTTTGAGATGTTTCGATAAATCCGTCAAGATCTGTTTTAAGAGGATCTTGCCAAAGTCCTGAATACACCAAATGTGCCCATTCATCATCAATAATTGATTTGAATTTATTTTGATGTTTTGTATGAACCATTTTTTCTAAATCTGCATGTGCTTCAATTAGACAAGTTGCTGCAGGAGTTTCATATACTTCACGAGATTTAATTCCTACAACTCTATCTTCAATATGGTCTACTATTCCAACACCTGCTGCACCTGCTTTTTTGTTAATGTACTCAATTATTTTTTGTGATTCCTTAATTTTTCCATCTACTTCTACTGGAATTCCTTTTTCAAATTTAATTTCCAAATATGTTGGTTTATCTGGCAAGTCTTTTGTTTTTACCCAAATGAATGCATCTTCTGGTGGTTCATTATACGGATTTTCTAAAACTCCTCCTTCAATTGCACGTCCCCATAAATTTTGATCAATACTAAATTTTTTTGCAACTGAATCTATTTCTATTCCGTGTTTATTTGCAAATTTTAATTCTGTATCCCTGTCTAAATTTTTATCTCTAATTGGTGCGATAATTGGAAGATCTGAACCAGAACGTAATGTAATATCAAAACGTACTTGATCATTTCCTTTACCTGAACACCCATGTGCTAATGATGTTACTTTTTCTTTTTTTGCAATTTCTAAAACTTTTTCTGCAATTAATGGTCTTGCAAGAGCTGTTGCTAAACAATATTTTTTTTGATAAAGTGCATTTGCTTTAATTGCTGGAAATATGTAATCATTAACAAATTCTTTTCTTGCATCAATATTGTAATGTTTTTTTACTCCTAATTTTTTTGCTTTTGTGGCAATTTTTTTTGCATCATCCCCTTGACCCACATCTACTGTAACTGTAATTACATCCATATCGTGTTCTTCTTGTAAATATTTTACAACGACTGAAGTATCTAATCCTCCCGAAAATGCAAGAATTCCTTTTTGAGTCATGAATCATCTTTCCCGTAGCATTTTCGAATTTATCTTTTGTGTTGGGCTTGATTTTGTTACTTTTTTAGAAAAAATTTACGACTAGCTTAAGCTAAAATTCGATGATTATTTAACTATCAGATATAACGCTGTTTTATGACAATTAAAATGATACTTTCTATCAGTATAACCATAATTGTATTGGGTTCTTTTGCAGGAATCATTCTTAATTCTAATGAAAATTTACACGAAAATAATCTCAGAATTGCTTATTTTCCAAATATTGGGCATGCAATACCTATAGTTGGAATGGAAATTGGATTTTTTTCAGAAAAAATTAATTCAGATACAAAAATTGAAAGTAGAATTTTTGATAGTGGACCTCAAGTAATAGAATCTCTTTTTGCAAATTCTGTTGATATTGCATATGTTGGACCTGGACCTGCAATTAATGGATTTTTAAATTCTGAAAATAATAATGTCAGGATTTTATCTGGAGCTGCAAGTGGTGGTGCTAGTTTTATTGTACATCCAAATTCTGAAATTATTTCTGCATCTGATTTTTCAGGGAAAAAAATTGCTGCACCTCAAATTGGTAATACTCAGGATGTTTCATTAAGAAATTATTTATCTGAAAATAATTTGAAACCTGCTGAAAAAGGTGGTTCTGTAATTGTTTACAATATTGCTAATCCTGATATCTATACTCTATTTGCTAAAGGTGATATTGATGGTGCATGGGTTGCAGAACCTTGGGCAACAATTTTAGAAACTGAGCTTGGTGGAAATAGATTATTTTTTGAAGAAGATTTGTGGCCAAATAACCAGTTTGCATCTGTATTATTAATTGCAAATATTGATTATGTTAAAAAAAATCCTGAAATTATTTCAAACTTCCTTCTTTCTCATCATAAAACAGTTAAATGGATTAATGATAACCCTGTTGAAACTAGAAATATTTTTAATAGTTTTTTAAAATCTCATCTGGGTCAATCTTTATCTGATAATGTAGTTGATATTTCATTATCTAATATTGAAATCACTTCTGATCCTATAGATGATTCTGTTTATTCTTTTGCTGAAAAAGCTAATGTTTTAGGATATTTAGGAAGAAATGGATATGATTTATCTGAAATTTTTTACACTATTGATTCAAATTCTAACTTTGTGGAGGTTCCTTAGATGACTAAACTGGAATCTAAGAATATTGTTAAATATTTTACCCATGATTCCCATCAGCTTAAAGCCTTAGGTGGTATCAATTTAAAAATTGAATCTGGTGATTTTGTATGCCTAGTTGGACCTTCAGGATGTGGAAAATCTACATTTTTGCGCATTGTGGCAGGATTAGAAAAACCTGATGATGGTCAAATTATCTTTGATGGTCGTCCTGTCTCTGAAACTGGACCTGAACGAATCATGGTTTTTCAAGAAGGTGCACTATTTCCTTGGCTAAAGGTTCAAGATAACGTTGAATTTGGATTAAAGATGGCTGGAATTTCAAAAGAAGAAAGAGCCAAAATATCTCATAGATATTTGGATATGATGCAATTAACAAAATTTGCAGATTCCTTTACTTACCAACTTTCAACTGGTATGAAACAACGCGTAGCTATTGCTAGAGCTCTTGTAATGGATCCTGATGTTTTGTTAATGGATGAACCTTTTGCAGCTCTTGATGCACAAACTCGAGATTTATTGTTAGTTGAAATGCAATTAATTTGGGAAAAAACAAAAAAAACTATTTTGTTTGTTACTCATAATGTTGCAGAGGCAGCAGTACTTGGAACTAAAGTTGCAGTTTTTAGTAATAGGCCATCAATAATTAAAAAAGAATTTACTAATGATTTTCCTAGACCCAGGACTGCTGAAGATGAGTCTTTAGTAAAATTTCAACAGGATATTTTAAGTGAACTTAGACCTGAGGTAAA
>JAONQT010000029.1 GCA_028448965.1 Candidatus Nitrosopumilus sp.
TTCATACATTTCATGAAATAAAAATGGCCATTTTGAAGGAATTTCTTGAATTTTAATATATTTAGTTTCAGTAGGATGAAAATTCACTCCAGAAATTTTATTGGATACAATTTCAGCAATTTCTTTTAATTCCCTTTCTTTTTCATAATCAATTTTTTTATATTCATAAAATAATACTGATGATATTAAAATTCCTATTATTAATAAAAAAACTATGATATTTTTTTTTCTAAATTTTGAAATAATAGTTTCTACAGAAAATAATGATATTAGGCAAAATATTGGATAGAGGAAATAAAAATATCTTGTATCCTGTGCTTGTACAATATAGGCATATAAAATTGGCATTGAACTAGAAATTAAAAATATGATGATGAAATTCATCTCTTTTGTTCTTTTTCTTAAAAATTGAATAACACCAAATGGTAAAAATAATAAAAAGCTTGGAATCATAATCCATCCTAAATATTTTATAAAAAGTTCAATACCTGCAAATATTTCATTATTTTTTCCTTCATTAGAAATTGAAATTATTTCAGATGTTCCTCCAATAACTCTATCAAATATTGCATCAGTCCCTGAAACATCTGTTTTATACATCATTATTGGAATTAATATTAACAGAAAAATGATTAAAGCTGGTAGATATGTTTTTAAAATTTCTTTAGAAATTTTATTTTTTAATAAAAATAATATTGATATTGTTATTACCAAAAAAATCCCTTCTGAGCGTACAATGGTTGTGAAAGATGCAAGTGTAAATGCTATCATAATTCCTTTTCTATCATATCTTAAAAACATCAAAAGTGATGTAATTCCTAATAAAATAAAAAGTGGTTCTGTTATTCCTAATATAGAATTTAAAATAATTCTTGGTTCAAAAGCAAATAATGCTACTCCCACTAAAGAAATTTTTTTATTAAAAAATTTTCGACATAAAAAATAAATTGGAATTGTTATTAGACTTGATAATACAATTGATAAAATACGTTGAAATTGCATATATTCAAAAGAATTATCTAAATTAAGTAGTGGAAACCAAAATGATAAAAATATTGGCCAGCCAATATTTGCTGGTGCCCACTCATTTGGTAAATGACCATGAAAATTTATTGCTGTTGCATATGTAAAATTATCTAATCCATCTGCAATTAGAGGTAATTCATGTGGAAAATAAAAAAATCGTAATCCTAATCCTACTAAGAATATAATTAAAAATACAATTTTTATTTCTATTTTATTAATACTTGATACTAACAACTCTTTTATCTAAAAAATATTTCATTCTACTTAATTCTTGTTATTGTTAATTCCACCTTAAAACTAACTTATCTAAAATAATCATATATTTTTTTAATAGTACGTTTTCTATCTTTAATTGATTTTTCTATACATTAAATAATAAAAAAATTATATAAAATTTGAAATGAATAAAAATAAAAATTTGAAGAATTTTTACAATAAAGTATACATTAAAGGTGAAAAGAAACATTTTACAATTAAAAGAGAAACTGTGTCTTTATCTGAAATTAAAGAAGTATTAAAACAAATTTCATGGAAAGGGAAAAAAGTTCTTGATGTTGGTTGTGGAACTGGTTTATTTGCTTTTAGTGCAGCAAAAAAAGGAGCAATAGTTTCAGGAGTAGATTTTTCTACAGAAGCCATTGAAATAGCTCAATCTCAATATATTCATAAAAATTTAAAATTTTCATCTACTGATGTTAATAAAATCAAAGAAAAATTTGATGTAATAGTTTCTAATGGTACTTTAGAACATATGGATAATCCCATTAAAACATTAAGATTACTTAAACGTCATTTAAACAAAAATGGTTGTTTAATTATTACTTCTCCTAATTGGACTAATCCTAGGGGTCATATGCTTATCCCATTATTATTATTATTTGATGCTCCAATTACATTAGTGGATATTCATTATTTTACTCCTATAGATTTTAAAAATTTTGCAAAAAAATTAGATATGAAATTATCTTGGAATACTTTTGATCGTTCTTGGGGTCATGGCAAAATTTTAGTTGAAGATTTTAAGAAACGTATTCCAAATGTTTTACGAGATTCAAAATTACCTAATGATAAGAAAAAAATTAATCTTTTAATTAAATGGATTGAAAAAAATATTTCTTCAATGAAAAATGATCTTCCTCATAGTGGTGCAACTGGACTGTATATACTATCTCTTAAAAAAACTCACTAAATTATTATTCTATTTTCATTCTGTTCAATCTAATTTCTTCAGTAATGAGTTGTTTATCAAATTCAATTACAAATGCAACATAATCTGCAATTTCTTTTGGTTCTAGAAATGTTTCAAATTTTTGATCTTTAGATTTTTTCCCCATTTTTGTTTGTGTTGAGCCTGGAGAAATAGTAAATACTCGAATATTATTATTTTTTAATTCTGAGAACAATGCACGTGAAAATCCTAACAAACCATGTTTACTAGAGCAATATGCGCTACTGTTTTTAAATCCGTTATAGGATGATGAAGAACCAATATTTACAATTCTTCCCCATTTTGATTTTTTCATATCTTTTACAAATTCTTTACTAAAAATAAAAGGAGCTCTTACATTAATTTTGAATAATTCTTCAAATTCATCTACTGTTGTTTTATCTATAGATTTGATTAAAAATAATCCTGATGTATTGATTAAAATATCAATTTTCTTAAATGTTTTTCTTATTTTTTTAATAGATTTTTGAATTTGTTTTTTATCTGTAAGATCTACTGATTCAATTTCTACTATGATATTATCTTTTTTAATTTCTTTTTTTAATTTTAGTAATTTATTTTTACTTTTTCCAATTAAAAATAAATTATAATTTTGTTTTGCAAGTTTTTTAGTAATTGCATTACCTATACCACCTGATGCACCAATAATTAAACAATTTTTTTCTAACATTATACTATTTGATTTCTTTTATCTCTACATATCTTTTTTCATTATTTGATACTCTACATGCCTCCATTACTTTTGCTTGATTTAGAAGATCCTCTTCAAAATTATAGTTACATGAATTTGATTTAATTATTTCGTCACAAAATGATTCTATCATTAATTTAAAATGATTAACTGGTTCAATCAATATTTCTTCTTCCGTACTACTACTTTTAATATTTAATTTAGCTGGCATATCTGGTGGTATGTTATAAGATCTGCTCAAGTTTAAAGAACCATCACTACCCCATAGTCTATAATTTGATTGATAACCAAGATCATAACCTACACTACTTTGAGATTGAATACCTCCATCAAAATCCATAAAAAATGTCGCTTTAGTATCAACTTGTGTTTCTTTATCAATAGTTAAATTGCAAAAAACACCTTTAGGTTCAGATTCAAATAACATTCTTGATGCATTAATTGGATAACACCCTGCATCATTTAGAATACCTCCTCCCAAAAATTTATCATATCTTATATTATCTTTTGATATTGGTGGAAAGCCATATTTTGAAGAAAATAAGAATATTTTCCCAATTACTTTGTCGTTGATACATTTTTTTACTTTTTTATGAGATGGATGAAACCGGAACATAAAACCTTCCATTAACCTCACATTATTTTCTTTACAAATTTTAACCATTTTTTTTGCTGAATCAAATGATATTGTTGATGATTTTTCACACAGCACATGTTTTCCAGCTTCAGCTGCTTTCAATACCCATTCCTCATGATTTCCAACTGGTGTAGAAATATACACACAATCTATATTTTTATTATTTATTACATCGTCATAATTTCCATATTGTTCACAATTAAATATTTTAGAAAATTCAAATGCTTTATCATTTGAACGACTTCCAATTTGTTCTAATTCTACATTGTTTGAATTTAATATTGCAGGTATAGTAGAATTTTTTGCAATTGTTGAACAACCAATTATCCCAATTTTAATTTTAGTCATCACTAAATTATTTTACCAGATTGTCCAACCACCATCTACAACCATGGTTGAACCAGTAACATATGATGAATCTGATGTACACAAGAATTCAACAAGTTTATTCAATTCATCTTTTTTCATCATTCTTTTCATAGGTGTTAATTTTGAATATGCTTCTTTAAATTCTTCATCTTGATCAAATTCTACTCCTCCTGGTGCTATGCAATTCACTCTAATTCTAGGAGCTAAATGTGTTGCAAGAAATTTTGTTAAATTAATTACTCCAGCTTTTGAAATACTATATGCGGGATGTTTATGTCCTCCATTGTACAAGTCTGGTCTAGCTGAAACTATACCTGTAGAAGCTGAAAAATTTACAATAGTACCTTCATCATTATTTTTTGCAAATTGCCTACATACTGAAAATAATGATGTTAAATTTACGTCTAAAAATTTCTTAAATGATTCTAAAGACACATCAAATATTGTTCCTCTAGTTTTTCCTTCTTCAACATGATCATTCATTGCAAAACAATTGACTAAACAATCTGCTTTATTTTTTGAGAACCAATCTTCCACAAAATTTTCATCACTTAAATCATGACCTAAAACTAAATCAAGAGTAATTACTTCATGTTGTTTTTTTAGATATGCTACAATCTCTTTACCTAGTAATCCTTCTGATCCAGTAATAATTATTTTCATTTCTTAACCTTCATTTTTAATTAAATATAGTATTTATCTACATATTGTTTTACAAATTTATGATAAATTTGACATGTTTCTATTGGTTTAAAGTTAATTTCTGATTGTCTAGCGCCCTGAATAATTAAATCACCTGAATATTCCATTTTAGACAACATTGAGAAAAATTCTTCAAAATTTGTATCACCTGTTCCTAATGGAACTGTTCCAGCATTAATTTTTCTATCTTTCACATGAACATTTTGAATCCATTTATCTAAAATATTGAATTCTTCTATCACATTATATTGTAGTGATGCACTGTTTCCTGAATCATAATTAATTTTTATATTTGGATGATTAATTTGCTCAATTAATTTCTTAAAATTAGCTGGATTAAGATCTGTTTCTAAACCTATAAAGATATTATTTTTTTCTACACATTCCAAAATTTTTTCTAAATTTTTAATTAATTCATTTCTATTTTCATCTGTTTTTAATGAAGATGAATCAACAAATGGTATTTCAATACAAGAAATATTTAGATTAATACAACAATTAATTAATTCATTTAATTTTTCTAAATTCTTTTCTATATTTTCTGATGTTTCAGAAAATAATTTTTTCTCCATAAAATAATCAGCACAAACAGAATTTATATTAATATTATTATTTTTAGACAATTCAACTATTTCTAATCTACCTTCATTTGTTAAAATTGGATTAGGGTGAACTGTATCAAATATCCACTCAATAACTTCAAATCCACAATTTTTTGCTTTTTCAAATTCTAATTTCCAAGAATTTATTGGAAATGCTTGAATTTGATCTGTATACTGTTCAGATAATCTTCCTTGCATAATGCCTATTTTCACTTTTTTAGCCATTCTGTTTAATTCATTTTTTTCCATATTAATGATTTATTTCATATTTGTATTAATTATAAAAAATCATTTCTCAGTTATGTTTAATATCGTTTATCTGAAGTGAAATTATATGACCTCTAAACCGAGACTTCTTTTCTGGTTAAATGGATTTTTTTTACATTTTTCACTTGCATATTATCTTCAATCTAATTTTGATGCTGATTATTATGGAATTATAGATATTAATTCAAAACCAAAAATTTTTTTCCAAAATCAATCTTTAGTAGATTTTAAAAAAATTTGGTTTTTTCATGATCATATTAAAAAAACAAAAATGGAACCTGATCTTGATTATCTTACTAATTTTGAAAATAGATATGGAATTGATTTATGGAA
>JAONQT010000030.1 GCA_028448965.1 Candidatus Nitrosopumilus sp.
ATTTCATAATGGTTCAAGCATATTGTGTAAAATGTAGGGCAAAAAGGGATATCAAAGATCCTAAAGAAGTCAAACTAAAGAATGGACGTCCAGCTGTAAAAGGCACGTGTCCAACTTGTGGAACTAACGTCTTCAGAATTGGCGCAATGCCAAAAGAGTAGTCGTAAACTAATCCACTTGATTCCACTTTTTCAAAAACAATATAGGGAATACTCTATACATTTTTTTTATGACTACGTCTGATTATGAAAATTTACTTAAACGTATTGAAGACAAATTAGGTAATTCTAATTCAGAATCTTCCACTAGATTTGAACTTCCAATTGTTGATATAATGTGGGAAGGACAAAAAACATTTTTACGAAATTTTTCAGAATTTCCTAAGGTTCTTAGAAGAGATCCTGATAAAGTCCTGCAATATCTTTCAAAAGAATTTGCTGTGCCTGCTGAACGTCTTGGTGATAAGGCAATGTTTGTTGGTCGTAGAGCTCCTGATGATTTTACTAGACTATTTCAAATTTATGTAAAAGACTATGTTGAATGTACAACATGTAAAAGTCCTGATACTAAAATCCTAAAAGAAAATCGTATTTCATTTTTAATTTGTGAAGCATGTGGTGCAAAATCTACTTTGAAAGGTAAATATGCGTAATGCAATTTTCAGTAAGAACTTCTGATTATCAAAAAAATACAATGGTCAATATGTGTGATGTTGAATTAATAGGAAAAGTTGTTATTGATGGAAAATTAAAAATTCACATCAGTGAAAATTATTACGGTAAACAAATTGTTGATAGAAATGAAGCTATTTCTTTATTAAAATCTGCATCTATTATGAATTTAGTGGGTAATGATACAATCTCTTTAGCTATTGATCTTGGAATTGGTTCTGAATCGGGTGTTAAAATTATTTCTGATATTCCATTTTTAATTATTTTTAATACATAAAATGAATTTTTATTTTAATATTTTTTCTAATGTTTTAATTCAAAAGCAATCTCTTTTATCTAGTATGGAAAATAATAACTATTGACTGACACTATTAGTAGAAAATTAGAATCTAAAATTGATAATAAGTTAATTTCAAAATCTAAAAGAAGAGAACTTCCAGATGGATTCAAAAAAGGTAAAGTGATCAATGAAGTTTTAGATAAACCCACTGTCATGACTCTTTACAAAATGATCACCGATCATGTAATTGCATATGTTAATGGTTCTGTAAGTGCTGGAAAAGAATCTGTTGTTTTTTGGGGTGTTGCTGATGATGATACTGATGTTGCTTTGAAAATTTATTTGGTTAGTACCTCTAATTTTAAAAAACGTGAACCATATCTTACAGGTGATCCTAGATTCCGTCATGTCAAAAAAGGCACCAAAAATTTAGTCCATTTATGGGCAAAAAAAGAATATCGAAATTTAACCCAATGTTATACTGCTGGTATCCCTGTCCCTCGACCCCTTTACGTTACAAATAATGTACTTGCTATGGATTTTGTAGGCGTTAATGGTGCACCTTGTAGGTCTTTACTAACTTCAATTGTTGAACAAAATGACTATGAACAAGCAATCTCTCTAATTAAAGATCTATATGATAAAGCAAAGTTAGTTCATGGTGATTTTTCAGAATATAATATTTTTAAAACTGATGATGGATTAGTTGTATTTGATTTAGGATCTGCAGTTGATCTTAGACATCCAAATTCTAAAGAATTTCTTAAAAGAGACATTAATAACATTACAAGATTCTTTAAGAAAAAAGGAATGATTGTTGAAGATTCTGTAGATGTATTTGAGGAAATTGTAAATGAGCTTTGAAAAGTTAATTCGTATACCTAATGATCGAATAGGTGCTTTAATTGGAAAATCTGGTAATGTTAAATCTTCAATTGAAAAATCATGCTATGTTTCAATTGATATTGACGGTGACAACGGTGAAGTTTTTATAAAATCTGTTGGTGATGTTGAAAAAATGCAACCATTCAAAGCAATGGAAATTGTTAGTGCAATTGGAAGAGGATTTTCCCCTGAAAATGCAATGACTTTGTTGGAAGGTGAAAATACATTACATGTAATTGATCTTAGAGAGTTTGCTGGAAAATCTAATGCAAATGTTGAAAGGATAAAAGGGAGGATCATTGGAAATGCAGGTAGAGCAAGAATAAATATGGAAAATCTCACTAATACACACATTTCAGTTTATGGAAGAACAGTTTCAATTATTGGAGATTCAAGTAAATTAAGATTAGTTGTTGATGCTATATCTGCTATTTCAAGTGGTAGTATGCATGGTGCAGTTTATGATAAATTAGAAGCTGCAAATAGAAGAACAAAACAAGAAAAAATGCAATTGTGGGAGGATCAAGATGTCCGCTATTAAAGAAAAATTTAATCAAATATCTCCTAGTGAGTTTTTTTATAGTAATCGTGATTTAGCTGGATTTAGTAATCCTACTCGTTCATTATATACTGCTGTCCGTGAATTTGTTGAAAATGCATTAGATGCATGTGACCAAAAAGGTATTCTTCCAGATGTACATCTTACAATAAAGGCAGTTGATCCTGATAAACCAGATCCTAAACCTTACATTTTAACTGTAAAAGATAATGGACCTGGAATTGATGCAGAACATATTCCACTTGCTTTTGGAACTGTACTATATGGTTCTAAATTTGGACTTAAACAAGCAAGAGGAATGTTTGGACTGGGTGCAACTATGGCAATTTTGTATGGACAAATTACAACAAACAAACCTGTAATTGTAAAAAGTTCATCTGATGGAAAAATTCAAAATCAATTTGAAATATTATTGGATATTCAAAAAAATAAACCCGTAATTGTAAAACATACTACTAAAGAAGTTGCAAAAACAGGACTCACTGTAAGTATTTGTTTGGAAGGTGATTATTCAAAAGCAGGAAATAAAATTCGTGATTATGTTTATGAAACTTCATTAATTACTCCTTATGCTTCAATAACTTTTGATGATCCTAAAGAACAAAAATTTGCTCATCCTAGATTTGTAAAAGAAATTCCTCCACCTCCAACTATTATTCGTCCACATCCACATGGAATTGATGTTGAACGTATACGAAGAATGATTGTTGAATCCCAATTTGAAATTCCAACTATTGATGATACAATGATTGAAAAAGTTAGAAAAGATTTAGGATTATCTGTAAAAAAGCTTAGTTTTACTTCTATTATGGATAAAGCAAAAAAGAAATGGAAAAATCTTCCTCGTCAAGTTAGAGTGGTAATAGCTTTAATGTCATTTTTAAAAATGGATTTTGAGAAACTCAATAAAATTCAAATTGAGGATATTGACATGCCAAACAAAAAATTATTTTATTGGGACTTCGGTGATTCACAATCAAAATCTGTTGACATGGATCCTCAAAGTGAATACTATAAACAATTAACAAATACTGTTCAAGGAGAACCACTTACTACATTTTTAACAAAAAGATTTCAGCGTATAGGCCCTACAACTGCCGTGAAATTTGCAGAATTTGCTAAATTTAAGCCTGAAAAGAGAATGGGAACTTTGACAAATCAAGAACTTGTGAATCTTAGTGATGCACTTCAGAAATTTGAAGACTTCATGGCTCCTGATTCAAGTTGTTTGGCACCACTAGGTGCTGAACCATTAGAAAAAGGAATTAAAAAATTTTTTAATCCTGATTTTGTTGCTGTAGTTCAACGTCCAGCTTCTGCATATTCTGGTTTTCCTTTCATTATTGAGATGGGAATAGCTTATGGTGGTGATATTAAATCAGGTGGACCTCATGTTTATCGATATGCTAACAGAATTCCACTACTTTATGATGAAGGTAGTGATGTTGTTCTTAAAGTTGTAAATGATACTGATTGGGGTAGATACAAGGTAAAGGGTGAACCTCCTTTCATTATTGTTTCTCATATTTGTTCAACAAGAATTCCATACAAAACTGCTGGAAAAGAAAATGTTGCAGACAGGCAAGAAATAGAACGAGAATTAAGATTGGCATTACAATTTTTGTCTAGAAAACTTTCTTCTTTTATGTCTAAACGAGGTCAAGCTGAAATGGCAAAAAAGCGAGCTAATCTTTATGCAAAATATATCCCAATGATTGCAGAATTTTGTACAGAACTATCTGGAAAGAAAAAAGAACCTAATTATAAGAAAATGTTACAAACTGAAATTGCATCTGAAAACAAAAAAGCACTAACGGAGGAAAATGAAATTGAAAGCAAGTAAAAAAGAAAAAGAGAATAAAATTAAAGCTCGAAGTAAAAAAGCTGATGATAAACAAAAGACTATTCTTGAAATGCTCAAAAGTCATGGTGCAAAAATTTATGATGATTTAGATAATGGCCAATTCCCAAAGTTTTCAATACCTAGTAGATCTGTAAGTAATATTGTTTATGACAAAAAACTTCGACAATACATTTTAGGTAATAATGCTGCTTTGAGAAGTTCTAGAAACTCTGCACAATTAAGATCATTCACACAATTAATGTGGCTAGCATTTTTTGCAAATAGATTAACTAATGAACGAAAATCATCTACTTTAAGAGATGTTTACTATTCCTCACAGGCTTTTGCTGTTGAATTTGAGGATCAATCTGAATCTGATAACATCATTGTTGATTTAGAGGCTGTTACTTCTAGAGCTCGAGAAGATTTCCATATTTTCCCTGAAGAAAGAAGTTCTATCTTTGGTGATTTGAATATTGAATATACTATTCCTGGTTATGAAGGAAAAACCATGAATTTGGCTAACCATCCTGACGGATATTCTATAGGTCCTAGTTTGACAACTGCTGAACTAGTTGATACAAGTGCTGAAATTGTTATTGCAATTGAGAAAGGTGGTTTGTTTACTAGATTTGTTGAAGAACAAGTTGATAAAAAATTTAAGTCAATTATTATTAATACTGGAGGACAAGCTCCACGTTCTACACGAACTTTGTTGAAAAGACTTCATGATGAAATGAAATTACCTGTCATTTGTCTTACTGATGGTGATGTGTATGGAGAACATATTGCAATGGTAATTAAATCTGGTTCAGCTAATGCTGCACATCTTAGAGAATTAACTGTTCCAGATGCAAAATGGGTTGGAGTGTGGGCTACTGATATTGAAAAATATAAGTTACCTACAATCCCAATGACCGAATCTGATATCAAGAGATGCTATGATTTACAAAAGGATCCTAGATATCAAGATGGAATTTGGAAAAAAGAACTTGATGTATTTTTAAAATTAAAAAGAAAAGCTGAACTGGAGGCTTTTTCAAAATATGGTCTTACAAATATTACTGATAAATATTTGCCACAAAAATTAGAATTAGCAAAAAGTCTTTAACTATTTTATTCTTAGTGTTAATACACCATTTCTATATTTGAAATCATTTATTTGCATTTCATTTGCTCCCTCAATTGGAACTTCTTTAGAAAATCCTCCTGTACCTCTAACATATAGAATACCATCTACTAATCTTACTGCAATTTTATCTTCGGGACCTGGGACCTCTGCTACGAATACAAATTCTCCTTCTCCTTTGATTAAATCATATACCCAATTTTTCGTTTCTTGCTCCCTTCCTTGATTAAATGTTACAGGTTTTTGCTCAATTGCCATTTTTTTAATTACTTTAACCCAATAGATCATTGTAACTGCTGCTGCTCCAATTAAAATAAAACTGACATAGCCTGAGTCTGCTCTTTGACTCATTACGTAAATTATACCCAAAAATAAAATAATCATTATTGGGATTACAAAATTTAATGACTGTTCATTTGAATAAGTCTTTTTGTAACTTGACA
>JAONQT010000031.1 GCA_028448965.1 Candidatus Nitrosopumilus sp.
TGATTATTGCTGCAAACAAAGCAGATCTTTGTCAAGATCTTGACATTCTTAAAAAAATTACAGATACAGTAGTTCCTTGTAGTGCTGAAACAGAATTATTATTACGAAAAGCTACAAAGGCTGGCATCATTCATTACACTTCTGGTGATAATGGATTTAAAATAAATGAAGAAAAAGAAATTGCTATTCCACAACAAAAAGCACTTGATCTAGTTAATACAGTATTCTCTAAAATTCCATCAACTGGAATTCAAAAAATTCTAAACAGTGCAGTATTTGATTCATTAAATCTAATTACTGTATATCCTGTGGAGGATGAATCTAAATTCACTAACAAGGAAGGTGTAGTTTTTCCTGATACAAAATTACTTCCACAAGACTCTACTGCTAAAGATTTGGCAAGTTTAATTCATGCTGACATTGCAAAAGGATTTTTGCATGCAATAGACTGTAAAACTAAACAAAGAATCAGCGGTGATCAAAAATTAAAACATGGTGATGTGATCAAAATTGTATCTACATTAAGCAGGGGATAAAATGATTGGTTTAGGAATCGAAAGTACTGCACACACATTTTCCTGTGCAATAATTGAAAAAAAAGGTAAAAAAGGTAAAATTCTTTCTGATGTAAGAAAAATTTTTCGACCAGAAGCTGGTGAGGGTATTCATCCTAGAGAAGCATCTCGTCACCACATTGAAACTAGTTCCTCTGTATTATCTGAATGCCTTAAAGAAGCAAATGTTTCTGTTCAAGATTTAGATATTATTTCCTATGCTGCTGGACCTGGATTAGGCCCTTGTCTCCGTGTTGGTGCTGTTGTTGCAAGATCCTTATCTTCATTTTATAAAATTCCAATTTATCCTGTAAATCATGCAATTGGTCATATTGAATTAGGAAAATTACTTACTGGTTCACGTGATCCTTTAGTTCTTTTAGTTTCTGGTGGTCATACAATGCTTTTGTCCTTTCTTGATAAACAGTGGAGAGTTTTTGGTGAAACATTAGATATTACATTAGGTCAATTACTTGATCAATTTGGTAGATCAATTGGATTTGCATCTCCTTGTGGAAAAAATATTGAAGAATTAGCATCTACTTCTTCAAATTATATTCCATTACCATACTCTGTTAAAGGTAATGATGTATCCTTTTCTGGATTATTATCTGCGACAAAACCTATTTCTAAAAAAAGTAAAGTTGATGCATGTTATTCTCTTCAAGAAACTGCTTTTGCAATGATTAGTGAAACTGTAGAACGTGCATTATCCTTTACATCTAAAAAAGAATTAATGATTGTAGGTGGTGTTGCAGCTAACAAAAGATTATCTGAAATGTTAAAAGATGTATGCAAAAGACACGGCTGTAAATTTTTTGTTGTACCATTAAAATATGCTGGAGATTGTGGTAGTCAAATATGTTGGACTGGACTTTTAGAATCAGAAGTTAAGAAAGGTGTTTCATTAAAGGATACATTTGTAACTCAATCTTGGAGATTAGATTCAGTAGTAGTTGATTATTGAGAATCTTTTTGCTCTATTGTTTGTTCTATACTTTTTACCCAACCTTTTGTATTAAAAACTCCAAATTTGTATGTCTGTTCACTATCTTCTATTTTTGCTGTAAAACATACTTTTTTTATAAATAATCCTTCTTTCCATGTTTTTACTACGTTTTCTAATGGGACATCAAGTACAGTTTCACCCATACGTTTTGTAAAATCCATTATTCTTGATTTTGTTTTATCAAATGCTAATCTCTTATTTGTTAATGTTAAAATTCCTGGACCCAAATTATCCTCATTACAATCTTCTTGTTTTATTCTTCTTTCACCCTCTTCCATGATTAACTTTTATTGAATTCTTTTGGATATAATGTTAGTGAAATTAATTAAAAAAGGTGCTGAGGCTGATATCTATACTGGTATGTGGAATAATTCTAAATCTGTTTTTAAAATTAGAAAAATTAAAAATTATAGAAATTCTTTACTTGATTCAAAAATACGTAAACAACGTACAATTAAAGAATCACAAATACTTTCTCAAGTAAAGTCTTTTGGAATTCCTTCACCTCTTGTTTATTTTATTAATTTAGAAAAAAGTATGATTGTAATGCAAGAAATTCCTGGAAAGTCTGTACATGATTTATCTAATTCAAAAATTATTGGAGTATCTAAAGAAATTGGTAAGTTAGTTGGACTTTTACATAAAAATGGAGTCATGCATGGAGATTTAACAACATCTAATTTTATTTTATTTAAAAATATTATTTACATGATTGATTTTGGACTTTCTCAAAATACAATAAAACCTGAGGATCATGCAGTTGATTTACGATTAATTAAAGAAATTCTAAACAGTGCACATGCAAAAATTATGGAATCCTCTTGGAAAAATTTTCTATTGGGCTACAAGTCTATAGTTGGAATTACTTATCAAACTAAAATAGTAAAATTAGTTGCAGATATTGAAAGTCGTGGTAGGTATGCACAAGTTGTCTAATCTGCTTTTTGTATCTTCAAATATTCATAAATTCACAGAAGCTGAAAAAATTTTAAAATCTTTTGGAATATCAATTCAATTTTTTAAATTAAATTTAGAAGAAATTCAATCAAACTCTATTAAACAAATTGCAATCAAAAAAGCTCAAGATGCATTTTCAAAATGTAAAAAACCTTTGATTATTGAAGATGATGGTTTATCTATTGATGCTCTTGATGGATTTCCTGGTCCTTATTCTTCTTATGCTCATAAAACTATTGGAAATAAAGGAATACTTAATTTATTGAATAAACATAGGAGTGCAAAATTTGTTTCAAGTATAACATACTGTGACAAAAATGGGTTTCAATCTTTTGAAGGAAAACTACATGGAAGTATATCTAAATCTGAAAAAGGAAATGGGTGGGGATTTGATCCAATATTTATTCCAAAAAATACAAAGAAGACTTTTGGTGAATTAACTGATAAAAATAATCTTTCACATAGATACAAAGCGTTAAAAAAATTTTCTAATTGGTATTTGCATAAGTAGGAATGTAACGGTCAATAAATCTTTCATTATTTTGTAAAATTGATATTCTTGAAACAAGACTTTCATCCATCACTGAAAATATTTTACTTTGTTTAGCTATTTGTTCACTAAATTTTTTTACTTCATGCATCTCTAACATATTTTCATGTTCAAGTCTATTTGTTGAACGCCCAATGTGCATGTATGATTTAATTTCAATAAAATGTGGACTAGCTTTTCTAAACATATTTGCAAATGCAGGTATCATTTTTTCTTGATCATTGTAATCTCTAATCAATGTAATTCTTAGAACCGTTCGTGTATCTAGATTTTTTAACATATCTAATGTACGATTCCATCTTTCCCATGAATCATTATATTTTGGTTTGTTAATTTTTATAAATGATTCATAATCTGGTGCGTTAGTTGATAGATACAATTGTGTTGGTAATGCATCCTCATCTTGTAATTTTTGAATCATGTCTGGTTCTTGTCCGTTTGTTACAAGAAAAATTGATTTTGTTGCTTCTAGTGATTTTAGATATTTAATTAATTCAGGTAATTTTGGATACATAGTAGGTTCACCTGAAAGTGAAATTGCATAATGAGTAGGTAGTAAGGATTCATCTAATCTTTGATTATCATTTCTTGAATCTCCATAAAATCCATCAATCAATTTTTTTCTTTCACCCATTAATTTTCTTAGAATTTGTTCAGGTTCTGCAACTTGTTCAGGTTCCATTTTCATTGCATCATAAAATTCCATGGGTCTCCAACAGTATACACAACGATTTTCACAATGCATTCCAGCTGGTGAAAATTCCATACACCTATGAGTTAAAATTCCATAAAACTTATGCTTGTAACAACTTCCTTCATGTTTGAATGATTTTTTAGTCCAATGACATAATTCAACTGTTGAGTGATCTGCTACCCCATACTTTGCTTTTTTAAGTTGAGCAGCTATAGATGGTTTAATTTGAATAAGATTTTCATCATCATTATCAACAATTTCTCCAGAACAACTCATACATTCAAGTTTAATTTGATTTACTTAAATTCATTTAGATGCACTTATAGGAAAAAATAGTAGATTTTTTGAAATTAAAGTGTAATTTAATAACTGGAATTACTGAAATAAAGCATAAATTGAAAGTCAAATATGCTATAGTATTTCTATTCCTACTCGGTTCTACACTTAGTATTCCTATTTCCCCTATTTTAGCAGCATCTGATATTGATAATGACGGAGTTCTAGATGATGTAGATAGCTGTCCTCGTATTCAAGAAGATTATTTTGGTGAAATTGATGGATGTCCTTCTAAAACTGTAAATTGGCTTGATTCTGACTCTGATGCAATTCCTGATGATGTTGATCAGTGTATTACACTTCAAGAAAATTATAATGGTTTCCAAGATGAAGACGGTTGTCCTGACGATATTTCAGTTGAATTAGTTTTTGATCAAGATTTTGATAACATAGTTGATTTAGAAGATCAATGCCCATTACTTTCTGAAACTTACAACAACTTCCAAGATGAAGACGGTTGTCCTGATGTACTTGCAACTGATTCTGATTCAGATGGCATCCAAGACTTTTTAGATAATTGCCTTACAGAAAAAGAAACTTGGAATGGGTTTGCAGACTATGACGGTTGTCCTGATGAAATAATAATTTATGATACTGATTTTGATGGAATTTTAGATGTAAATGATCAATGTATTAATGAACGTGAAAGAGTAAATGGTTTCGAAGATGAAGACGGTTGTCCTGATATATCTCCTGACAACATAGCTCTAGATACTGATGATGATGGTATTAGAGATACTATTGACTTTTGTGTATATGAAAAAGAAACTTACAATAATTATCAAGACACTGACGGTTGTCCTGATGACGTATCTACAGAATTATTTTCTAATCATATGATGTTAGATGTAGACAATGATGGTATTCTTGATTCAATTGATCAATGTTTAACCTTACCAGAAGTTTACAACAACTTCCAAGATGAAGACGGTTGTCCTGAATTTTTTGCAGAGTATGATACTGATTTTGATGGAATTTTAGATACTGTTGATAATTGTAAATTTGTACCAGAAGTTTACAACAACTTCCAAGATGAAGACGGATGCCCTGATAATGTGGTTACTGAAACAATTATTTATGATTCAGACAATGATGGTATACTTGACAATATAGATAATTGTTTGGCATATCCAGAAACTTACAACAACTTCCAAGATGAAGACGGATGCCCTGATTTTATTACTAATGCTGATTCTGACTATGACAGTATTCCTGATTATATTGATCAATGTAAATACGCAGTAGAAACTTACAACAACTTCCAAGATGAAGACGGTTGTCCTGATAAAATTTATGATCAAAGATTTATTGTAGATTCTGATAATGATGGAATTATGGATAACTTAGATCTTTGTCCTAATGTTTCTGAAAATTATAATAGATTTCTTGATGAAGACGGTTGTCCTGATGATCCAATTTTAAGTGATTTTGATCAAGATGGAATTTCTAATGCATTAGATCAATGCCCTAATGTATCTGAAACTTACAACAACTTCCAAGATACTGATGGCTGCCCAGATAAT
>JAONQT010000032.1 GCA_028448965.1 Candidatus Nitrosopumilus sp.
TGTCAATTTATCGTACTTGTATTACATCATTTACAAAAATGTTCAGTTTTGCAACAATTGTAGGAATCACAAAATTAACTTCATTTGAAGTTAGAAATCTAGCAGCTATTGCATTTGGAGTTGAACAAAAAATAGCAACAAAAACTATAATGTCAAAATTAATCCTAGATGAAGAATAGGAATTTTATTATGTTTGATTTTGGAAAGAAAAAAAATAATGTCTCCTTTGATGTTCTAATTAGATTAATCTGGGTAAGTTCATTTTTAGCAATGATTCTTACTTTGCCTTCTTTAGGCTTATTTTTGGGAATTTACTATTTTACAGGAGAACTAATTATTGGAGCAATCATAGGATTTGGGGTCCATTTCATTACTTTAGCATTTTCAAATAGAATTTCTAAATTTTTAACTAAAATAATGAGCTAAAATACTATTGGAATTTATCTAAAGAATTTAAAAGAAATAGCGTTCTCTTGTCCACTTGTCATTGAACTTAGATTATATCATAAAAAATTAAAATTATGATACTTTGTTTTGAGAGAGAAATTATGGACATAGGTATAAGAGGTCAAAATATCAGGTAATTTATCATGATGGGAGATAGGGATTTCAGGACAACGATTCAAAGCGCATTAAGGTCAATAGGAAAAGAACTACAATTAGATATAGATCCAAAAAATATTCAGACTATTCATTTACAAGAAGTAGTTCAATGCCTAAGACGTTCATATTTTGATAGAATTGATCCTATAGAAATTGAAAGGAGAGGATTTAATGAACTTCTTTCAGGATTATTAAGAAAATTAGAATATGGAAGTGAACCAAAAGAATTTGAAATTGATGATATTAAACTACAAGGACAAACAGATATGATGGTTGATGATGCTATCATGCTATTTAGACCAAGACAAAGTGAATTAGAAAATCCACTTGCTAATGATGTTCTATATCTTAATGCATGTTTATGGATATATGACAAAACAGAAGGAATTGTTGTTTATATTAGTGGAGATAGAAAAGAAACAACATTTTCGTTAACACGAAATAAAAAAATGTTTGAAGAGGTAATTAGAAGAGTTAGAGTGCTAAATAATCTGCTTAAAGAACAAAAAGCACCAATTTTAGAACCATCATCAGAATGTTCTGAATGTCAGTATTATGAAAAATGTTTTATGAAAAAGAAAAATTCCAAACATGTGGATATTGGAGAAATGTTAGGTATAGGTAAATTCGGTCACCAAGATTAGGAAAAGACTAAAAATATTACAAAGGAAAACTCGGTCACCAAGATTATAAAAAGAAATGAAAAATATTACAAAGGAAAATTCCTTTGATTGGTTAATCTAGTGGTTCAGGGTGTCCTTTACCACGAAGTGCAAAAGTTACTACTGCTAATGCAATCATAACTCCTGCTGCTGCGCCATATGCTGCCATTCCTGCTTCTGCCATTTGATAAAAAATAACCTTACGGGCTTTTATAACATATGTCTATAATTTTTCTATAAAAACAAACTATCATAATTTTAATTTTTTATGATACTATACAGATTTTATCTAAAGAATTCGAAAGGAACAGTGTTTTCTTGTCCACTTGTCATTGAACTTAGATTGAAGTATACAGTGCCAGTAACCCACCAACTAGCACTACCTGATTCACCATTGTCATATTCTGATTGTAAAGAATCCCATAGTTCTCCAGAAGTAGCAGTATTTGCTAGAGTTACTTTCTTTTTTAGAAGAATTGAATTTTCACCCAATAATGTATAGTAATTTGAACCAAATTCCACCATTCCTTCAGGTCTACTTCCAATAGTTCCACCAGCAAGTTGTTCATAACTAGAAAAACCAGTTTCAAATAAATTAAAATCCATAGTTTGTATAATTACAGCACGCGGATTTGGATTAGATATTTCAAATGCAATTTCAATTGTTGCTGAACGTTCAGATATTTTTAAAACAGAAATATCTTCTAGTTCAACTGTAACTAATTTGATAGCTGGAGCATTTTCACCAGTATCATTATTTCCTTGACCTGGAGCTGTCATTGTAGGACCAACAAGAAGAATGCCACCTAATATTCCAGCAAGTGCTAAAACTGCAACAAAAACAAAAATTTTAGGATTCATACTTGACTTGACCTCAGTTATATCAAATATTAGTTAGTTATTATACCATTCCAGAGGGGAAAAATTATGCAATATTTTCAAGCTGTTCAACAAGGAAAACAAAGAGCAAGTAAATCACAAATGAAAATGTTTGACGTAGCTGGATTTGGAATGTTAACTTTAACAACTAAAAAAATTGATGGTAAATTCTTTCCAGTTGGAGAAGAAGAATTTACGGCTGTAATTAGTTCTGAAGATGGTCATGTAGCCGTGATTGTAGATAAAGATGGATATACTAAAGCCCAATCAAAAGCGGTAGAAAAAGAAGAAGCAATTTCAATATTTAAGAAACTTCGAGATACAGGGATTTCTGAATATCCAAAAAATGAAATTCAGATTTGGTCTCAAAGTAGACCGACAATTCAAAACGAAGTTTAATTATTTTTTAGAAGGTAGAATTATTTCTGTTCCAACCTTATCACCTTTAATTGCTTTTTCAATGATTTTTGGATCTGCCTTTAAAATTCTAGTTTTAATTTTAGAACGTTCTATAATTTTTAGAGCAACAATATCCATCAAATCATAACCACCAGCAACAGAATCCTCATGAACTAGAATATTCTTTAAATCTTTGAGTTCAATACTTTTGAATTTTTTTGCTTTTTTGAATTTATTTGGATCCATATCATAAACACCATCAACATCAGTTGCATTAAGAAATTGTTCAGCTTTAATTTTTTCAGCAATTAATGCAGCTGTTCCGTTGGTACTTTGACCTGGATGTAAACCACCAGCAACAACAATTAAGCCATCATCAACTGCATGTTTAACTTGTTGTAAAGTAGTTGGTGGATGTGAATATGCTTTATTTTTTAAAGCATAAATCAATAATTTTGCATTAAGTCTTGAAATTTCAATTCCTAATTCATCTAAAGTTGATTCATCAGCATCAAAATTTCTAGCATGAGAAATGTAATGTCTAGCAATTACTCCACCTCCAGCAATAATAACTGGCTGACAAATCTTACTAATTTTTATTAAAAAATCAGCATATTTTTGTATGATTTTGGCATTATCCATACCAAAAACTTTTCCAGATAATTTAATCACAATTTTCTTTTTCATTCTAAGTTACCTAGTATCGATTTTGCGGCAATTTCAACTTTTTTCCTATATTTTTCATGAGTATAGATTCTAAGTATGTTCATAAAGCCTGAAATTGCTGAAACTAAGGGCATTTGGGAAATTGGCATCTCTTTTGCAGATGATTTCCCATCTTCATTAGAAATCAATACTATTGATTTTGATTCATTTTTTGATGGTGCTAATGGAATAGATGGAGTAACTGAACTATCTACAAATATTTCATTTTCATCAATTTTAGATTTCTTAGAAATCTCAAGTCTAAGTTCATCAGTTCGAGTTTTTTTCAGATTTGTTTGACTAGTAAGTATCCTTTCAAATACACATTTGAGTAATTTTCTATTTTGATAATCTTCAGCTAATTGCTTAGCTTGTTTTAATTTTGGAGATTTTGAAGAAATAATAGATGATAAAACAAATTCGTCTGTTAGTTTTACATATTCATTTAGATTAAAAGATGTAAAACCAAATTCATCATCAGATAATCTTAATGCTTGAATAATCATTACTTCTGCAGCTCGTACAGTTTTATGAAAATATACAGCTTTAAACATTTGATATCTAGAATGCATCATTGATTCAAAAGAATACAATGCTGAACGTTCCAATGCAATTTTTTTCTTATGAATGCTAAGTGATTGTGTTATTCTTTTATGATCAACTTTTGCATGTTCAGCACCTGTAAAATAACCATCTCTAAGTAAATAATCCATCATATCTGCACTCAAAGCACCAGAAACAATTTCATTTAGATATTGAAATTTTGATTCTCCAAATGCAATTTGTGTAATTAATTTTTTATTAAAACCAGTTTTTGATAAAATATCACCAATTTCAGAATTTAAGATAATTTTTTTTCCATAATCTTCATGTGAGATTTTTTTTTCTTGTATTACTTCTTCAAATAAATGAGAAAAAGGCCCATGACCAATATCATGTAGTAAAGCTGCAAGGCGTAAAATCTGAATATCATCAGAATTTAAAAATCCTTTTTCATTCAAAGAAAAACCAGCTTCAGTAGCAATATGCATGACTCCAAGTGAATGTTCAAATCTACTATGTTGTGCTGAAGGATAAGTCAAATGTGCACCAGA
>JAONQT010000033.1 GCA_028448965.1 Candidatus Nitrosopumilus sp.
ATTCCAAATATATTGATTACAGATGTCTTAGAAACAAAATTCACAAAAGGAATTACATCATTTATTGAGAGAGAAATGAACAAATCAATGATGAAAATTATAAAAAAATGTGATGTAGTATTAATTCCAGAAGAAGGAGATGATCAAGATAACATTAGAAGGGTTGGGCCAATAGTTAGAGAGATAAATTTTTCAAGACAAGAATTAAGAGACAAATTTTTATTTAATAAAATAACAATAGTAATTTCAATTGGGGGTACTAATGCGGGATTATTTTTAATAGATAAATCAATAGAATCAATTTTAAAAATTAATCAAGATATTGAAATTATTGTAGTGACAGGTCCATCTGTTACCAAAAAATTTGACAATGTAAGAAATTTAGGATTTGTAGATAACTTACATGAATTAATTTTTGCAGCAGATTTAATAATTTCTCTAGCTGGAAAGTCAACAATAGATGAGGCTAAAGCATATGGTACACCTGGAATATTTATTCCAATTAAAAATCATTTTGAACAAGAAGATAATGCCAAAAGAGAAGGGTTTGTTTTTGAAGATATCATCAGACTAGATAAATTAATTTTAGAAAAATTAGAACAAAAAAGAAACAAAATAAACACAGATGGAGCAAAATTAGCATCTGAAATAATTAAAAAATTAATCAAATAGAAATCAAATAGTTAATAGATAGCAATTTGGTTTTAACACAGTACTATGACTAATTTGATAATTGCAAAATTTGGAGGTAGTGCAATTGGTCCAAATGGTGAATTGATTCCACAAATAGTTGAAAGAATTAATAATTTAAAAGTAAATTCTAAATTGATTACTGTATTTTCAGCACCATTAACCATACATGATGGGGAAAAACGATCATTGACAGATATTATATTAGAACAAGGTAAAAATGCAGAAAATGGAATTAAGCCAACATTAGATATTGTAAAAGCATCTTATCAAAAAATTATTCAATTAGTAAATGAAGAAAATAAAGAAAATTGTCAAAATGTTATTGACATACATCTAGAAAAAGCACAAAAAGCTCTTGATGATGCACTTGAAAGTAAAGAATTCATTGATGAAACAAGATCAAGAGCATTAGCATTTTCAGGAGAAATTTTGATGTCTCATGTCATGAATCATATTCTAAGAAGTAATCAAATCAAAACAGATGCTGTAGAATTTGATGACTGGCCAATTATTACGGATAATAACATAGAATCCACAAATTTTCTGAGAACGGAATCAAATAATAAAATGGGAAAAATTGCTGAATTGGTTGAAAATAACCAGGTAGTTACAATTGGCGGATTTATTGGAAAAACAGTAGAAAATGTGACTACAACATATGAGCGAGGAGGCTCAGATAGAACTGCAGCAGATTTAGGAATACTATTTCATAAGAAATATGAAACTAGTATAGATTTTGAAAAAGATAGTGCTGTTGTTTCAGCTGATCCAAAAATTGTTGATGCTGGATTAAGAGAAGTAATTCAATTATCATACAATGAGGCAAGACTTGCTGGAATGTTTGGAATGAAAATTTTAGATCCAATTGCAATAAAAGAAATTGTAGAACATGGTGTGGACATGCCAATTAAAATTACAAATATAAAAAATCCTGAAAAAATTACTACAATAAAAAGACAATTAGATGAACAAAAAGGACATCCAATAAAGATAGTTACAGGAAAAGAAAATTGTGCAATATTTAGAATAGAAACAAATTCTATTCAAAAATTATTAACATCATTAGAAAGAGATAAACGATATAGTGAATTTATAATTTTATCACCATTTACAAAAGATGGTGTAGAATTATCCAGAATATTATTTTTGGATGGAGATTATGTAAGAAGAAATGAAAAATACCTTTTAGGATTTGATTCTCTTGCTACAATTACATACAACAGAGGAGTGATTACATTAATTGGTGATGAAATGTGGAGAGTACAACAAGTTGCATCAAGAACTAGTGCAAAAATTGGTGAATCTGGATTAAATATTTTGAATATGGATGCACAAGAAGAAACATCAAGAATAATTATTGTTGTTGAGGATGCAGAAGAAAATATAAGAAAAGCTATCAAAGCTGTACATGAAGAAATTTCAAGAATTAATTTTATTTAGTAAAATAATGAAATTATAGATTTGAACCAGCAAATATTGGGAAGGATTTATTCTTAAATGTGTTATCTAAATTTAGTTCAAAATTAGTCAAAATATCCTAGATATTATAGAAATTTTTAGTGTACATTATTGATCCATATAGATCAGATACGTTCAGCTGCATACCAACAAATTATACCAATTCCAATAACTGCATACCACTTGAAATTATTTTTATTCATGAAAATATTTGGTGAGCCTAATTCATCATTTGGATAATTTTTTAATCGGATTTTACGCATCTGAAATGCCTGACCAATCAAGCCTAGAATTAGAAAAACTATTCCCAAAAACCCTAAAGTCCATTCCATACTAAATTATCAATTTTATCTGATATGTATTTTGCAAATATAACAAATATTATTAAAAAATAATTCTTTAAATTACGAGGATTTTTTTCTTTTCCTATGATAGAAACGGGTAAAATATGGATGAATGGGAAATTAGTACCATTCAAAGATGCTAAAGTCCATGTATTGACACATGCATTACATTATTCAACATCAATTTTTGAAGGAATTAGGTGTTATGATACACCAAATGGTTCTGCAGTGTTTAGATTACCAGAACATGTAGAAAGATTATTCAAATCTGCAAAATTATATTCAATGAAAATGCAATATACTAAAAAAGAAATTTCAGATGCAATTTTAAAAACAGTAAAAACTAGTGGACTCAAAGAAGCTTACATCAGACCATTAGCATATTACGGTTATGGAACAATGGGATTAACTCCCACTACAAACAAAGTAGATATGTCAATTTCATGTTGGGAGTGGAAAATGGGTGAGTCAAAAGCTGGTAAATTTTCTGGAGCAAAGTGTAAAGTTTCTAGTTGGATAAAAATTGATTCAAGATCTCAACCAATGCAAGCAAAAGCAGCATCAAACTATGCAAATGCAGCTTTAGCAAGAATGGAAGCATTGGATAATGGATACGATGAAGCAATTATGTTAAACTCACAAGGAAAAGTTGCAGAAGGAAGTGCTGAAAACATATTCATCATAAAGGATGACATCATTCAAACACCTCCACTATCAGCAGGAGGGTTAGAAGGAATAACAAGAGACAGTATTATACAAATTATTGAAGAAAATAGTGGATTTGTAATTGAACGAGATTTAGAAAGAGATGATCTCTATAATGCAGATGAAATTTTTATGACAGGTACTGCTGCCGAAATAAAATCAGTCACACAAATCGATAAAGTAAAAATTGGGACTGGGAAAATGGGAAGTATAACTAAAGCATTACAAAAATCATTTACAGATGTGGTCATGGGTAAGGATGAAAGATTTTTGCCATGGTTAACATTTATTTAATTTCAAAGAACCTTTTTAGCCATAAAAAATATAAAAAATCATGGATTTGTGTGCAACTGGGGATACGCCAGAAATTTGTTGGTTTTGTAGAAAGGGACGTCATGAAGATTGCATGAAAAATATTCCAACTCAAGGAAAATCAGATGGGCCACATGACTGTACTTTTGATACAAAATTAATTCCATGTAAATGTCAACACTAGAAAATAGAAGTAATAACAAATACAGCTTTGGTAGAAAAATTATATGCAATATGATGAAGAATTTTGGAACCAATATGCTAATGAAAATGAATCAAGATATAATGAAGAATTTTCAAAATATGTTAGAGATTTAGCTAGTTCTTTACCAGGTGTACAGAGTATTTTAGAGATAGGTTGTGGAACTGGAATTGATTTAAGATTATTTTCAGATTCATTTCAAGTAAATGGTATTGATCTAAATAAACA
>JAONQT010000034.1 GCA_028448965.1 Candidatus Nitrosopumilus sp.
AATGGCAATCTACCATTTTCTTCTGCTATTTCCATTGGAAGTAAGATCTCATCTAGATCTCTAAATATTCCTGAATAGATATTTTTCCAAGTAATGTCTTGTTTCTTTGCTATTTTTTGAGAAATTCCAGTTCTTGTTCGCTCGGCTGGGTTGACATTACTGCCAAGAATTGTGATTATTGATCTTTGTCTTTTTGCTTCACCTGTAAGATCATTACCTTTAGTCTTGAATGTATCAAAAATTGCTAATTTCCCCTTTGATTTACTCTTCATATATTCACCATTATCATATTTTTCATATTCTATGTTACTATCACAATATTTTATAATATAATAACTTACTTTTTGAAGAATTATAGGGTCTTCAACCCTTTAATAATATTCATTTTCGTTAAAATTTAATGAATTCTAGAAACTACAAGTATGCTCTATTACTTGTAGCCGCAGTATCTATCACAGCAACTGGTGCAATGTCACAAGCATTTGCACAAAGTGTTGATGACGGTATGGACGGATACGTCGCAGGAACCAGTGGAATTTACACTGGAAATCCTAACGAATGTTGGTACGATAGTGATGGTGAAGGAGCCATGATGCCTTGTCTTATAGACACAGGAGATACAGCATGGATGCTCACAGCAACTTCAATGGTACTACTCATGTCACCCGGAGTCGGTTTCTTTTATGGCGGATTAGCCAGATCAAAGAACATCGTCAACGTACTTGGTATGACCCTAATTGTTATGGGTCTAATGTCAGTACAATGGGTTCTATGGGGATACTCACTAGCATTTGGCGGAATTGATAATGATGCAAACATGTTCATGGGTAATCTAGACTATGCAGGCTTTAACATGGTCTCAGCATGGGCCCCTCTAGGTGAGGTTGGTCCTTGTGCAGATACATGGTCAAATGCTTACCAAATGAATGAAATGAAGGACGGAGACTATTGTAGTCAAGGTTGGCCAGGTACAGTACCTCACCAACTATTTGCAATGTTCCAAGCAACCTTCGCAATCATTACACCAGTTCTCATTATCGGTGGTTTGATTGACAGAATCAAATTCAGCGCATTAATGATATTCGTACTCTTATGGGGAACCTTCGTTTATGACCCAATAGCACACTGGGTCTGGGGAGGCGGTTACATAGGAGGAGGTTCAATAGACCTCGATCCAGATCTATCGCCATCATACGCATTAGACTTTGCAGGTGGTACTGTAGTACACATTTCTTCAGGATTTGCGGCATTGGCCGGAGCCTTAGTCCTTGGCAGACGTCTTGGATATGGCAAAGTACCAATGGAGCCACACAATATTCCAATGGTAGTCCTCGGAGCAGGAATACTCTGGTTTGGATGGTTTGGCTTCAACGCAGGTAGTGAAGTAATGGTAGACGGCATTACCGTCAGCGCATGGACTGTTACAAATACAGCAACTGGTATGGCTGCAGTCACTTGGGTGCTCATGTCTTGGGCACATACAGGAAAACCAAGTGTTGTGGGAGCTGCATCAGGAGCAGTAGCAGGATTGGTAGCAATCACACCAGCCTCTGGTTGGGTAGGTCCAATGGCTGCGATTATAATCGGTATTGCAGCTGGTACAATTTGTTATGCATCAATTGCATTCAAGAGTGCACGCAAATGGGACGACGCATTAGATGTATGGGGAGTACACGGAATGGGTGGTCTTACAGGTGCAGTTTTGACTGGTACATTGGCTAGTCCACACGTTTGGGATACTGGAGACGGTATCGGAGCATGGACTGGTACTGCAGAAGGAATGGAACAGCAAGCAATCAGCATCATTGGTGCTGCAATATCAATAGGCTATGCCTTTGGTGTTACAATTGTAATCCTAAAAGTAATGGATGCCGTTTGGCCGGGCGGAATCAGAGTCACTCCAAAAGAAGAGGAGATTGGTCTCGATTTGGCACAGCATGGCGAAAGAGCATACGTAAACGAATAGAAAAAAACCCTTTTTTCTCTTTTTATTTTATTATCCCTACACTATGTGTAATGGATTTTCATTAAATTATTTTGAATTGATTTAAAATTAATTAATTACATCAAAACCAAATGAATTTACCTTTGAACTTTTTATCAAATTTATGTTAATTTCTACATCTGAATTAAATTCAATACTTAATGATCCTGATATCATAATAGCTGACACTCGATCTTTCAAAGAATATTCTGAAGGTCATATTCCAGGATCTGTTCATTTAGACTTATTTGCATTTCATTGGATTGATACAACAAAACAAGGAATTGAAAATTTTAACAATCAAGCAAGAAAACTACTTTCATTTCTTGGTGTCACATCTAAAAAAAAAGTCATATTTTATGATTCTATATCTGGAATGCTTGCAGCAAGAGGTGTTTGGATGTTGATGTATTTTTCACATGAAAATGTCTTCATGTTAAATGGTGGAATTACAAAATGGAAAAAAGAAAACCTCTCATTTGAAACAAAAGCAAATAACTTCAAACCATCAGAATTTTTAGGAAAAACTAATCCTGCAATAATATCTGGATTTGAACATATTAGAGATAATCTAGATAATTTAAAAATCATTGATGCACGTTCCAATGGTGAATATAATGGAAGTATAGTTAGAGCTGCTCAATCTGGTCATATCCCAAATTCTATCAATATTGATTGGAATCAAAATATCTCTGAAGATGGTACTTTCAAAAATGTTCAAGACTTGTCTGAAATGTATGATATTCCAAAAGACTCTGAAATTATTACTTATTGTCAAGGGGCATATCGTGCAGCCAATTCTTTTTTAGTTTTGAAAAAACTTGGATTCAAAAATGTCAAGGTCTATTTGGGATCTTGGGGTGAATGGGGAAATGATATGGAACTTCCTACAGAGTAAGCTTAGTTTTCTAATAATTTTAAAATTTATTTTTTCTTCCAAATGAATTGATTGTAAATCAACTCTGGTCTAATTTGTTTAAATGGCTCTGCACCACCTACATACCATTTTGTAAAGAATTCATACAAGTGCAATCTGAGGGACTGAATGTATACAATTAATCCTTCAATCATCATGATTCCCAAGTTTCCTCCAATTATCATAACTATTGCAGCACCTGATTCAATACCACCTAGAGATGTAAACGCATTATTTACTGTCATCAGTAAAGCCGCATGTACAAGCAGCATAATTCCAAGTCTCGCATAACTAATTGTGTGAGCCAAAGCTTCTACTGTTTTTCCTAAAAGAACTTCCATTATCACACTCGCTGGATCTGCCCCATCTTCAGGATGTTTCTTTGCATGCATTACACCACCAACCATCATTATGATCATTGATGCAAGTACGATAATTACTGCAATTCTTGTGATAATCCAAACTTGGGCCCAATCTCCGAGGAACATTGTAACCCAAGGAACTGCTTCAGTGTGTACTTTAGAATACATGTTCATCACATCATATTGTGAACCAATTGCACACATCATGATAACTACAATTCCACCATAAAGTGCAATATTTGGAATTGCTTCAGTAAAGACTACCATTCTTTGTCCTTCTTTTAGTCCTCTAATTACACGTAGAACCATTGCCCAAACCAAATGAACAATTCCAATGAATAATGATACTTTCAAAATATTGATTACTTGATCAAATGTTAATTCAGCAACACTAAGAATTCCTACTATCCAGCTAACTGAATGCAAGGCTCCTCCTTCTTCCAATAAACCTTCTAGTGGTCCCATATGGTCAAGGTGGAATCCAAATGCTTCTCCCGCACCTACACCCGCTATCGCTGCTGATGCACCAGAAATTGCAATTAACATTCCCCATCTTGAAAGATTACCTTG
>JAONQT010000035.1 GCA_028448965.1 Candidatus Nitrosopumilus sp.
TGGGATTAGGCTTTTGATACTCGTATGTCTGCAACAGGAATGTGGGTAGAAAAATATCGACCAAAAAAAATTTCAGAGATAGTAGGACAAACTGAAATTATTGGTAGTTTATCTGCTCTGATCAAGGATCCAACAGATATGCCACACTTGATGTTTTCTGGTTCTGCAGGAGTTGGGAAAACAACTACTGCATTATGTATTACAAAACAAATTCTAGGGGACAATGTTGAAGGAAATCTACTAGAGCTAAATGCTTCAGACGAAAGAGGTATAGGAATGGTGAGAGAGAAAGTGAAGAAATTTTCAGGATTTGCAGGATTATCAGATGTGCCTTTTAAAATTATTATTTTAGATGAAGCAGATGAAATGACTTCTGATGCTCAGACAGCACTTAGAAGGATAATTGAAGATACTGCAAAGATTTGTAGGTTTATTCTAATTGCAAATAATGTTTCAAAAATTATTGATCCAATTCAAAGTAGATGTGCCACATTCAAATTTACTACTGTTTCAGAAGAGGATATTATTGGTAGATTAGAAGTAATTGCAAAAAAAGAAAAAATTAAAGTGAATAAAAAGGGTTTAAAATTAATTTTTGATTATTCTGAAGGCGATTTAAGACATGCAATTAATTTAATGCAAGCTGCAGCAAGTCTGGGAGAAATTACTGAGGAAACTGTAGCATCATCCGCTGGATTAACTAAAACAACTGATGTTGATGAAGTATTAAAAATTGCATTATCAGGTAAAGTTGTAGAATCAAGAGAAAAAATGATTGAGTTGATTAAAGTTTATGGAATGTCAGCATCTGATTTTCTCAAATACATTAACTCAGCTGTCTTTAAATCCAAAAATGATAAACTATCAGAAATTTTAGAAATAATTGCAAAGTATGATTATAGAATTTTAGTTGGAGCAAATGCAGAAATCCAATTATCTGCAATGCTTGCAGAACTTGCAAAAATAGAAAAATAAAAACGCCGAGAGAGGGATTTGAACCCCCGCGTGCTTGCGCACACAGGCTCTCAAGGCCCGCGCTCTACCGAACTAAGCGACCTCGGCAAAAAATGTTGAAAATAGTGATTAAAATCTGTTGATAATGAAATATAAAAAATAAGAAAAAAGGAAAAATTCTCTAATCGTGTGCATGAGGATTCACAGAAGTGGATTTCATCATAACATATGTTCCAGCTGCTTTTTCATGCCATTCTTGATTAGTTGATTCGATAAGAATTGCTCCTTCAGGACAAATTTCTTGACATGCCATACAAACCGTACAATCGTGTTCTCTGATTGGTTGTGATTTGTCGGTATAATCTAGTCTTTCATCCATTTCGGTTAAACCAGTTCCTTCAAAGGTTGCATCCATACAATCTGCTGCTGGAATATCTTGTTCGGTTCTGAACCATTGGAATGTTTGAACTGGACATACACTCATGCATGAACCATCTGCAACACATGAATCCCAATCGACTGCAACACTAGTACCATGAATTCCAAGAGGAACTTGTTCTTCATCCCTGTCTTCATAAGCTGCCTTTACGTCTTCGTTTGAGAATGCTGCACCATCAGTTCTTCCGTCACCCCAGATATAATGGAAATTTTCACCATCACTGTGGCTTGTTTTTCCTGTAGGATCTCCTTGTTGACAAAAGTCTTCAGGTATTTGTAAGTCTGCCATTATATTCCAAACCTTGAGAATATTATTTAAAATTAATGAGAATTAGTTGAAACTAAATGAAAATTATCTAGAATTTAAAAATGATTTATTTACAGAGTTTTGGCTGCGCTCTCGTGTTTCTCAACATTTGATTGATCAACTTTAATTGCCTGAGGTGGACAAACAGATACACATGCCATACACCAAATACAATCATGTTCACGAATTGGATCTGCTTTATCAGTTAGATCTTTACGTTCATCTTTAGCATCACTGCCTGTTCCTGCGAAAGTTTGTCCAACAATATCTTTTGCTGGAATATCTTTTTCAGTTCTGTACCATTGGAATACTTGTACTGGACATGCTTCAATACATGCACCATCTGCAACACATGAATCCCAATCAACTGCAACCATAGTTCCACTAACACCCAAAGGAACTTGTTCTTCGCCTCTTGCAGTATATGCTGCTACAACTTCAGGATCTGCAAACACTTCTGCTTGTGAACCATCCGTGTTTGTTTTTTTACCTGGACCCCACATGATATGGAAATTTCCATCATCTAGGTTGATTTTTCCAGTTGGTGTTAAGCCTTCAGGAAAATTTTCTGCTATTGGCATAACAAAAATTTCATAGAGTTATTATTTAAAGCTAGATGATACCGAGTAAAAGTATCAAATTAATATAAAAATAATGAATTAGGCAGGAAAAATTTCCTTACGTTCATAATGTTGAATGAACAATAACTTGGATATGGATATTATCAAATATGATGTGTATAGAGGACCAAACATTGGTGTTTACATTAGTGTTAATGATACAATTGGATTAGTTCCAATGGGATTTGCAGAAACTAAAGCAAAAAAATTAGAAGAATATTTGAATATCGAAGTTATGTACACAGCAGTTGCGAACACTAGATTAATTGGATCTTTATCAGTTATGAACAATAAAGGATTTCTATTACCATCTACGGCATATCAAGATGAATTTGATTATTTAAAAAATGAAACCGAGTTAGAAATTGGAGTTTTAGATACTAAATTTAATGCACTTGGAAATGTAATTTGTGCTAATGATAAAGGAGCAATTGTTTCACCAGCATTATCTAAAGAAAATTGTAAAGTGATATCAGATGTATTGGGAGTAGAAGTACTTCAAAAAAAGATAGCTGGAACTCATTTAGCAGGAGTTACACTTCGAGCAAATAATACAGGTGCTGCAATTCATCCTGAAGCAGAAGAGAAAGATGTTGAAATTATTGCAGATGTATTAGGCGTGAATGTAGAACAATCATCAATAAATGGTGGTGTACCATATGTCTCATCAGGGATTTTAGCAAATAATCATTGTATTGTTGTTGGTTCATTAACAAATGGTCCTGAAATAATGAATCTAACTAAAGCATTTCTAAATTGAAAACAGATTTTGGATCGTCAGTTAATTTTTCTAAAGATATAATTCCTTCAGTTCCAGTTTTCATATCTTTAAGCACTACATTTCCTTGTTCTAATTCTTGAGGTCCAACAATAATTGTGAATCTTGAATTGTTAGCAATATCCATTTGTTTTTTCAGATTTCTTCCCGCTAAATCAATATCAGTTGGAATGTTATTTAGTCGGAGTAATGATGTGATAGAATGCGCAACTTTTTGCATTTCATCATTAATGTATAAAACTGAAACTCTAGATGATTTCATTTCTGAAACAATATTTTGTTCTTGCATTATCAAAATAATTCGTTCAACTCCACCTGCAACACCTGTTGCACCAATATCATCTCTTTTGAATGCTTTAGTTAATGTATCATATCTACCTCCACCAGCTAAAGCACCAAGTTTTGAATTTTTGTCAAATACTTCGAAAACAATTCCAGAGTAGTAGTCTAATCCTCTAACTATTCCAAAGTTAATTCTAACATTAGATACACCTCGATTTTCTAGAGACTGAAATAATGCTTTAATTTCATCCCAAGATTCCAATTGAGATACGTCAAATACAGATTCAACTTCTTTAATTGAGCCTTTAATTTGTGAAAATTCTAAAAT
>JAONQT010000036.1 GCA_028448965.1 Candidatus Nitrosopumilus sp.
CCAATGTAAAATCTATTCGTACATCTAAATGGAAACTTATATGGAATCAATATAACAATACAAAAGAATTTTATGATTTAGAAAATGATCCAAAAGAGGAAGATAATTTATCAGGTAGGGGATTAGAAAAAGAGGGTTTTTTGTGGTCAGAATTAAAAAAAATTAACAATTTTCTAGCCTAAATGAAACTAGGGTTGATATAAATATAATTTATATATTTTATATATCACAATGCTCAAACCATTAAAAATCTATTTAGCTGATCTAACGTATGATACGGTTACACTTGCTACAGAGGCATTTCCTCTAAATGTAGGTTTTATTGCAACTTATTGTAAAAAACAATTTGGAGACAATGTAGAAATTAAAATTTTTAAATATATTCCTAAATTAGAAAAAGCAATTCAAGAAGCACCCCCAGATGTTTTGGGGTTGAGTAATTATGCATGGTCGCACAATATTAGTTCAGAAATGTTTAAAATATTATCAATTAAAAATCCACAAGCAATTAAAATTTGGGGAGGTCCAAATTTTCCAATAGATATTCCATCACAAAAAGAATTTATGAAAAAACATTATGAAATTGATGCATATGTACCAATTGATGGGGAAACTGGATTTTCAAATATTATAGAAAATATATTAAAACTTGATTATCCAGAACAAATGCAAGAGAAAATTTTAGAAAACCCAATAGATGGATGTATTACAAGAAATAAATCAGGAGAAATACAATATTCAATTCCAACAATTAGAATAAAAAAACTTGATGAAATACCATCTCCATATACATCAGGATTATTAGATGAATTTTTTGATGGAAAATTAACACCTATGATTCAAACTAATAGGGGATGTCCATTTCATTGTACTTTTTGTACAGACGGAAAGGATGAAGTTAATCAAGTAAACATGTTTGGTTTAGATAGAATACGTTCAGAATTGGATTATATTTCAAAACATGTTCCTAAAAATACACCAAGTCTGCATATTAGTGATTTAAATTTTGGAATGTATCCAAGAGATCAGGAAATATGTGAAGAACTTGCAAATATGCAAGAAAAAATGAATTATCCAAAATTCATAAAATGTACCACTGGAAAAAATCAACGTGAAAAGATAATTAAAGCAATTAGAAGATTAAGTGATTCATTACGTATAACTATGTCAGTGCAGTCTTTAGATAAACAGGTTTTAACCAATATTCGACGTTCAAATATTAGTGTGGATCACATGTTAGAGCTTTATCCTGCAATCAAAGAATCAGGATTACAAACTACATCAGAAGTGATTTTAGGATTACCAGGTGAAACATACCAAAATCATCTTGAAACACTTAGAGGTTTAGTTCATGCCAGAATGGATGAAATTGTTGTTCATACATGCATGTTGCTAGATGGTTCTGAAATGAAAACACCTAAAGAAATAAAAAAATGGAATTTGAAAACAAAGTTTCGAGTAATCCAAAGAGATTTTGCAAAATTAAGCAGTGGTAAAAACATAGTAGAAATTGAAGAAGTTGTTATTGGATCAAATACATTAACATTTGAAGAGTATGTTGAACTTAGATTAATTGCATTCATCATATTTGTTACAAATAAAGGAATTGTGTTTGAAGCAATAATCAAATTTCTGTTACAAAATAATATTGATGTATTTGATCTTTATTATCAAATGATGAAAGAAATAAGAAATTCTCCAGAAAAAGTAATTACAGTTTCAGAAAAATTCAAAGAAGCAACAATAAATGAATTATGGGATTCTCCAGAAGAGATTTTAGAAAATTACCGTAAAGATAGTGAATATAACAAATTGCTATCAGGAGAAGATGGAACACAAGTGATCTATCATTATCTAGCAGAAGTAGTTACAACATGTATGAATGATTGGGTTGAACATGTAATTGATACAGCACATAATCTACTAAAATCAAAAAAAGTAGATAATGAAACTGAAAAACAATTTAAAGCGATTTCAGATTATTGTCGAGGGTTATCACACAATGTTATGGGTAAAGACAGGATGAAAACAATCCCAAAATATGAGTTTGATTATGATGTACAAAATTGGGTTAATGAAAAAAATAATTTAAATATTGAAGAATTTAAAATTGAAACTACAAAATTATCATTCATTCTAACTGAAGATCAATTTAAAGTGGTACAAAATAATATAGATGTTTATGGTGACTCACAAATTGGAAAAAGTAAAGCATTGAAAATGATTCCAATCAAAAAGCTTTGGCGAATGCCAACACAAACAAATTAGTAAAAATAAGTTTTTTTTATACATTTAAAAGAAAAAAATTTCTAGTTTTAGATATGAAGGCAATTATTTTAGCTGCAGGGATAGGAAAAAGACTAATGCCCATTACTAAAAAAATTCCCAAATCTATGATAGAATTTGGAGAAATACCATTGCTTGAAAGAATAATAAAAACATTCAAAGATTGTGGAATAATAGATATTTCAGTTGTAGTTGGCCATAATTCTAATAAAATAAACTTTCCAGATATTCAAACTTTTTTTAATAAAAAATATGATAAAACAAATATGCTTGAAAGTTTATTTTGTGCAGAAGAAAAAATTAATGAAGAAGTAATAATTTCCTATGCTGACATTATATTTGAGAAAGAAATTTTACAAAAATTAATTTCATCTAAAGATGATGTAACAGTGGTAGTAGATACAGATTGGTTAAAATATTGGAAACTAAGAATTGATAATCCTTTGGATGATGCACATGAAACAGTTACAACAAATCAGAAAGGTGATGTGATAAGTATAGGTCAAAACGTAAATAATGTTCAGGATGTAGATGGACATTTCATTGGTTTAATGAAAATTCAAAATAATGGAAGTAAAGAGATGAAAGATGTTTATCATAAATCTAAACTCCAATCAACAAAAGACCATAATCCCTTGAATCCAAATCTAACATTTGAAAATTCACGTTTAGTAGATTTAATTCAAAGTATGATTAATGAAGGAGTAAAAATCAATATGTCAACAACAAAAAATGGATGGTTAGAATTTGATACTGTTGAAGATTATAAAATTTATACTGATTTAAAAGAAAAAAATATGTTAAATAATATAATTAAGTTAGACTAAAATGGACAAAAAAAAGAAATTGTATAAAGGTAAAGCATTTGATGTAAGCCTCTATAATTTTTTGATTGGAGAAAAAAATGTTAAACATGAAATTATTGAACAAGGAAATGCTGCTGCAGTATTAGCATTAGATGATGATAAAGTAATAATGGTAAAGCAGTTTAGGTTTCCACACAAAAATGTTCTAGAAATTCCTGCAGGAATATTAAATAAAAATGAAACTTCAGAAGAATGTGCAAAAAGGGAATTTTTAGAAGAAACAGGATATAAAGCTAAAAAAATGACTCATTTAATAAAATATTATCCATTGTTAGGATATAGTTTACAATACATTGATTGTTTTCTTGCAACAAATATAGAAAAAAGTGCAGAACAA
>JAONQT010000037.1 GCA_028448965.1 Candidatus Nitrosopumilus sp.
TAATGAGATATTATCTTTTACTTAGTATTTTCATTAAATTATAAAGTTCATTAAATGTATTCGTTAATTCTTCAAATTCCAAATGATTGAGATTTATTTTTACATTTAGGGCAGGATAACCCATTTGTTCGATTTCCACATTTTTTACAATTTATATCCATTCCCACTATAGCACGGGGTGATGTTTTAGTTGCCTTTATTATCAAAATTGCTACAACGAGAATGCCCACTACAATTGCAATGAGTAATACAACCATTCAATACATTAGGGAAAACAAGCATAAAGAGATTTACAAAATAGTAGAAAGTGTAATTTTTAGAATATATAATCACATAATTATAATAGAAATTTTTTAGATAGTAATTAATGATATTTTCAGAGTTAATTACAGATTTACAGAATGAATTAAAAAAAGAAGTTGCTCAAATTAGATTTCTTATCAAAAAAAATCCAGGTTTAGGATATAACAAAATAGTAGAAATTGGAAAAGAAGTTGGTAAAAGATACAATATCAAACTAATTGTAAATTTTCCAAAGGAAGGAAGAATACAAGAATTTGAAATGTATGGAAAAAGAGATTTAAGTTTAATCATAGATTATGAAAGAAAGAGATTTCCAATTGATAGAGAAATCATTAAACAAAAAGCAATAGAAATTCTAGGAGATGTTAAAACAGAGGATGCATACATGTATGAAAATAAAGAAGGGGTTAGAATTTTTACAGATAATTGGAAAATTGATATCTTGCCACATTCAGTGCATATTTGGACTGAATTTGATGAAAATGTCACAACATTTTGTAATTGGTTAATGGAAAAAGTATATCAAATGAAAAATGAAAAATAATTCTAAATATTTTCTAATTGTTGAAGTAAGGATTCAGCTTCAGAATTTTTTGGCTCTAATTGTATAATTCTCTTACAACAATCTATGGCTTCATCCTTTTGTTCCAATGCCAAATGAACATTAGTTTTTAGAGTAAGCATTTCAATATCATCAGAATTCAATTGAAAAGATTTTTCAAAATAGGGTAATGCTTTTTTTGCATCATCTACAATAAAGTAAATACTTCCCATAATGAACATAAAATCAGAATCATCAGAATATTCAGATTCCAAATTTTTCCCAAATGCAATTGCATCAGGATATTCCCCATCTCGGATTAATTTTTTTAAATGACGTTTTGGTTGTTTGAAGAGACCTACCATTTGTTATCAAAAACTAATGAAAAATCAACAATTTGAATGTAGAACATCAAAAATAGACTCTAATTGTACCAAGCTTCAGGTTCAGAACCAGTAGAAGTATTACTTTGACCAGATTGTGGAACTTTTAGAATTCCTTCTTTGATCAAGAATTGAATTCCTTGAACAAATGTTTCATCATTTATATCGCCATTTGCCCACCATCCAGCGTTACTTTTAATCCAAACTGGAATGTCACTTGAACTTCCACCAGTTCCTTGTGTTGTTTTTGGAATTTTCATTATTTTTTCTTTAATTAGAAACTGAATTCCTTGAACAAATGAATTATCATCTATGGTACCGTCTGCCCACCAGCCTGCATTATTTTTAATCCAAGATGGTATTTTTTCAACAGGTATGCTTCCATCAGAATCATAAATTGGAATTTCTATTTGGAGATAATCAGAAGGTCCAGAAGGAACAACACCATCTGGAGATAAGCCATAAATCCAAATCACATAATTTGCAGTTCCAGGATCCTCTTTAACAATAAAATCAATTAGAGCTTGACCAGAAGGAGAATAGAGATAAAGTCTACCTTCTTCTTGTGCAATAGATCTTGTTTGTATACCATCATCATCAACAACAAAAATATCATATTGTACTTGGTTCAAAAATTCAGTTTCATCACTAAATTTTAAGAAACTAACTAGAAATTGTATTTCACATCCTTGAACTGGATACTCAGGCCCATAGACAGTATGGATTTGATATCTGAAATTTTTACTAGATTTTTTAACATAAATTTCTTTTTCAATATCAGTATCACAACCAGCTTCAACTAGCTCATTAACAGTAGATTCAATTCCAACAAATGGAGAGTCTGATCTATTTTCATATATTAATAATTCAAAATCATATTCTGGTGGCGGAATACCTTCAGCAACATGGGTGTAAGTTTTAGCTTTTATCGGAAATGGAAAATCATCTGCAATCCAAACTTTACTTACAGCCCCACCGGTTTTCCAAGACATTGCTACAGTTTCCCAAGTTCCAGCAGGAACTGTAATAGTTGCAATTTCTAATGGAACAACTTGTTGACCACCAATATTTCCAATTTTACCCCAGGATGCGGCATCAAATGCTTTAGGACCTTTTCCTCCAGAACTTCCATCAGATGTTGCAAAAGCAGATAGCCAAGCAATGGAGGACTTGAATGCACCACGATAAACACCTAATTCAGGAGTGCCACCAGTAGGTTCTGGGGCAATTTTACCTAATTCCATTTCACCAACAATTACTTTATTTCCATCATAAACAACAACTTCAGCTAACCATTTGGTTTCACTACCAACTATTTTATCACCTTTAATCCAAAAGTTCATTTCAAAATTAGCACATTCCTTGTAGTCCACATAACATGTGGAATAAGAAAAGAAATCACCTTGTTTGAGTCCCTCACCAGCATACCATGTAGTTCCAGCTGGGATTGTATCAGAACTTACACCTCCAGCTTCAATCTGTCCATATGCAGATGAAGTCATAGTTAGCCCTAGAAATAATACAAGAATAATTGGAAGGTATAGGATTGTCTTCAAATCTAAAAAAAATTATCAAAAGCGATAGTTAAACGTTATTCAAATAATCAAAAAATGCCAAAAATAAGCATTAAAATTCAATTCAAATAGGCAAATATAGAGGAATATTCAAAAAAAATCAGAAATGTGCGAATGTTCTAAAGTTCACTTATTTGAAGTAGAATTCAAACTTGATGGAATGACAGTTGTTCCTACTCATAAAAATTGTGGATTCTCATTAGACGAAAAACAAGCAGACAAGTTCCAAAAAGAGTTAGTAAAATCTTGGGGCTTCGAGCAAGAAGACGATTAAATTAAAAAATAAAAAAATAGATTGTAATTACCTGTTTAACTCATTTGTGAAACAGCTTCTTTACAAACATCAGTTGCACATTTGCAATCTGCACTACATATGCAGGCCCCTTGCATTGCACAATCACATGAATAATCTGGGTCGCCGCTATCAGCTTCGCAACCACATGCTTGATCTGTCATAGTAACTTGTGATATTACTTGTTTTAAAAGGTTAGTACAAAGGTGTGGATTATTAAAATCTAAATCAAAACATAATAACAAAAATTGAATTAGCCATGAGAAAAAGTCTCAATGATTTGACTACAACTAATTTGAACAGTTTCTGCATAATGTAAAAGTAGATTAGATTCAGATTCAATG
>JAONQT010000038.1 GCA_028448965.1 Candidatus Nitrosopumilus sp.
ATCTAACATCAATTCCTTCTAATGTTCCTTGAATCAATTTTATTTCTAATTGTTCTTCTATTGATTGTTGATCTGCTGATAAATTAATGACAAAATTTGTTGGATTAATGATTAATTTTGCATTATAGGCATTACCTATGTCTAATCTTCCTGAACCTGATTCATGAAATGAAAATTTTTGTCCATATGCATCAGAAACTGGCTTTACTGTTGTAAGTAATAGTGATTTTATCTCATGATTTTCTAATTCTGGATTTTTTTGGAGTAATAGTGCTGCTGCACCCGTAACATGTGGAGCTGCAAAACTGGTTCCACTCGTAAAGTTGTAAATACCATTATTTTGTGTGCTGTTAATGTAGGCACCTGGTGCTACAATATCTGGTTTAATGTAAAATGGTGATACTGGACCTCTTGAGCTAAAATGTGCTATAAAATCTGGATTATAAAATAAATGCATAATTCCTTCACTATCGTTTTCAATTAATTCAATAATTTCTAGCCCTTCTTCTCTGTCCATTGAAACTACTGGAATTTGTGGAATGTATCCTGGTTCTGAAAATTCATGAATTAATTCACCTAAAAAAATTCCTGGTTGGTTATTGTAAACAATTAATGCTTTCGCTCCTGCATTTGCAACATTCATTTCTTTTATTGAAAAAAATAATAATTCTCCTTCCACATTGCTGCCTCTTTCTACAATTACTATTGTATCTTTAACATTGATATCTTTTAAGTCATTAATTTTACCATGACCACCAAAAATTATTTTCCCAGTAATTGGTTGCTCTGTTTTTGAGGATCCAACCATTGGAATTACTGTATATTGTTTTTCATCTATTTCTAATGTTGCAATCAAACTTGAAGTCATGTTATTGTAAGTTGCACCAACTGTGACTGATTCAAAATTTCTTCCTGGACTTCCAATTGTTTTTAATTTTGGTCCATCATTTCCTGCAGCTGTTACCACAAAAATTCCATTATCTAATGCATGATTTACTGCATTATCTATTTTTGAATTTGTTCTGTTTACTCCTAAACTAATATTGATAATGTCTGCTTCATCTTCAATTGCTTTTTCAATAGCTCCTCTGATCAATTCTGATGATACTCCTTCACCATCCTCTGATACTTTGTAAGCTAAAATTTTTGCTTTTGGTGCAACACCTAACACATTCCCATCTGCTGCAATTATACCTGCAACTTTAGTGCCGTGTCCATTAGTATCCATAGGTAATTGATTTTCTTGAATGAAATTGTACCCTCCAATCACTTTTCCATTTGGACCCCATCCGAATAAATCTGGATGATTAAAATCCACACCTGTATCTATTATTGCTATTTTGATTCCTGTTCCATCTATTCCATCCATTCTTGGAATTTCAGAACCGATATACGGTACACTATTTCCAATGTATGTTTTAATTTCATTATCGGTTTGAAATGATTGTAATACAATAAAACTAGATAACAAAACTAATGCAATGGAAAAAATTAGTAATGATTTCATGAATTTTTTAGTTTTTTAACAAGTAAAAATGAATTGCTTACTAAAGCAATAAATGGAATAAATTTCAAAAGTTTTCATGGGAAAATACACACTTCCTGAAATGCCATATGCTTATGATGCATTGGAACCTCACATTGATGCAAAAACAATGGAGATTCATCACACAAAACATCATCAAGCATACACTGACAAATTAAATGCAGCACTTGAAACATGTCCAACTGAAATTCAAGAAAAAGATATCCTTGATATCTTATCTGATATCAATTCAGTACCTGAGGATAAACGTGGTGCAGTTAATTTCAATGGTGGTGGTTATGATAACCACAGGTTATTTTGGAATAGCATGAAACAAAATGGCGGTGGAGAACCTGGAGGATCAATTGCTGATGCAATCAAAGATTCTTTTGGAAGCTTTGCTGACTTTAAAGAGAAATTCACATCTACTACTGCAGTAATTCAAGGTAGTGGTTGGGGATGGCTAGTATACAATCCTACAACATCTAAAGTTGAATACAAATCAATGCCAAATCAAACTAGTCCTAGAACTGAAGGATTGGTACCATTATTGGGTTGTGATGTTTGGGAACATGCATACTATCTAAACTATCAAAACAAAAGACCAGTCTACATTGCAGCATGGTGGAATGTAGTAAACTGGGATGAAGTAGAAGATAGATTCTCTAAAGCAAAATAAAGATAGATCTTTATTTTTTATTTATTTTTTATTTTCTTAATTTAGCTCATGAATGAATTTATAACCATCTCAGCATGATCTGTTGTAAATGAGTGAACAACAGGCTGAACAAATGATGCAACAGATGCAAATGCTTGAAACATACTTTTCTGATTTATCTCAAAGGGAAGGAACTTTTGTAAGTATTTTGAGGGAAGCCACTGCTGCTATTGAATCAATAAAATCACTTGGTACTCAACCTGATTCTGATACTTTAGTTCCTCTTGGAATGGGAGCTTACATTCCAACAAAAATTTCATCCAATAACAAAATTGTTGTAAATATCGGTGCTGGTGTTGCAGTTGAAAAAGATTTTCCTGCAGCAATAAATTATTTTGAAGCTAGAATAAAAGAAATTGAAATTGCTTTACAAGATACTGCTGCTAAAAAACAAGATGCATCAAATAGATTAGAACAAGGTAAAGCCCAAATTAATCAGTTAATGCAATCCCAACAACCGCCAAATCTGGGATAGATAATGTTTGATAGTCTTCGTAAGGCGTTTTCCAATGCAGCCCAAAGTCTTGGAGAAAAAGAACTTAATGAAAAAGATATTGATGATATTCTTTTTGAACTTGAAATTTCTCTTTTAGAATCTGATGTAGCTGGTGAAGTTATTGATTCTATTAAATCGGATTTAAAACAAAAATTAA
>JAONQT010000039.1 GCA_028448965.1 Candidatus Nitrosopumilus sp.
TGGTGGAACTGTAAATTGGGAATTCATTAAGAATAATCTTTTTAATGAATTGATAGTTACTTTATCTCCTTTTCTAATTGGAGGAAATGATGCTACCTCTTTTATTGAAGGAAAAGGTTTTGCAAAAATCTCTAATTCCCCTAATTTAAAATTAAAATCAGTAAAGAGGCTCAAAAACTATCTTGTACTCAATTACATCAAAGTGTAAGTTCTTATACTTTATTTAAAATAAAATTACAAGAAATTGGCAATAAAAAAGAAAGCAACAACAAAAAAGAAGGCTGCAACAAAAAAGAAAGTTGCACCTAAAAAGAAGGCTGCAACAAAAAAGAAAGTTGCACCTAAAAAGAAGGCTGCTACTAAATCAAAAGCAAAGAAACCAGCATTTGGAGGATACGCCATTAATTTTGCAGGTCGTCAAGAAACTGTAGAACAAGTATTTGGAAAAAAACCAATCGCTCCTAGTGAGATGACCAAAAGAATCTGGGCATTTGTTAAATCAAATAGCCTATCTAATCGTTAAATTCAAATGTTAACGAATACTCGTTAACTAATTTCTATCTTTTAATTATTTTTATTAAAAAGATATAGATATTGGATTTTATTTTTTTAGATTTATGTCTACAACATCCCTTCGACGTGATCATGAATTAATTGAAAAAGTAATCAAAGCTATGCAATCAACTATTCAATTATTAAATGATAAAAAACAAATTCCTGAATCTATTTTATTACCTGTTATTGATTTTTCAAAAAATTTTACTGATGTTTGTCATCATACTAAAGAGGAAAAATCATTATTTCCAGCATTAGAACAAGTTGGATTACCTACTAACATGGGGCCTATTGCTATGATGTTAATGGATCATCAGCGCTCAAGAGAAATTGGAAATGAAATGGAAAAATCAGCAAAAGAGTATCTTTTATCTGGTATTTCTGAAAAATTAATTATTGACATGCAACTATACGTAGATCACATTACAGAACATTTGTGGAAAGAAAATAATAAATTATTCATGATGGCTGAAGCAAGATTACAAAATGTTTCAAAAAAAATTGATGAAGAACTTCTTGTAATTGAAAAATCTCAATTAAATGAACTGGGAAAATCTAGGCAGCATTATGAGGAATTAGCTGAAAATCTTACCAATGATGTTTCAAATCAAGGAAATTAATTTTGACTAGTAGTATATTTGGTGAAGTAATTAGAGTTAGAACATTTTCTAATGGTGATATGGAAATTGATTTTCACCATGAAGAACAAATTACTGAATATAGATATTCTGCTGATCCTAGTAGATTAGGTAGTTTTCCTAAAAATTTGGCTGAAACCTTGGCATCTACTTTAGATACAACAATTTGTGTTGAAATATTTTTTCAGGATGATGGAATTCCAAGTCATTTAGAATTAGAACAATGTGATGATGAGGATGATGAGGATGATGAGGATGATGAGGATGATGATGAGGATGATGATGATGAAGATTATTAGTAATAATACATATTCACGACAAAAAATTATATGATTATTTTTTCTTTAACTTTTATCTTAATTTAGTAATGATTATTTTTTAATTGATCAAAAAGTTTGTTGCATATCTTTTTTGATTTCATCAATTTTCTTTGAATATGCTTTTCTTGATTTTTCATTCTTTTTTATATTTAAGACATTTTGGCATGATGGGCATTTGAACATGCCATCAAGTGCTTCTTCAAATGTAACCCTTGGACAGTCTTCATTACCACAATGATAAAAGTCTGAAGCATTTTCATAATCAAATCTTTGTTGTAATCTTTCTTCGATTTTCTTTTTTTGATTTTCAATAAAATGTTCTACTTCTTCTCTTCTAGTTCTCCATCTATAGACAAACCAACCTTTTCTTTCATCTTTTACTCTGATACCAGTGATCAAAGATTTACCGAAAAGATCATACAAAACTTTTCTTACCATGTTAATTCTAAGACCTGTTGAACTGGCAATTTCCTCATCAGTTGCATCTTCTGCCTTTAATAGTGATCTTGCAACTTTGAGATATTCATCGCCACCAATCATTGATGCAATTCTAACAAAAGGATCTTCGTATTTGTCTACCAACTCTCATCACTCCCAAGTTTCTACTATTAATCCCTTGTCTCATTTACTTCAACATTTTTGCCATTCTTCGTGGGTATAATCTTCCTTTTAGCATCTGGAAAGACATTTTCAAATTGTTCTCCATTTTGAATTCTATCTAATAATATGGCTAA
>JAONQT010000040.1 GCA_028448965.1 Candidatus Nitrosopumilus sp.
ATCAAAATTTTGAATAATCATATAATTTACATCACTGTAAGATATAATAAACAAACCAATGATGTTTGTTTTATGCATACAATACGCATTCCAAAAGTTATTAATTTTGGAGAAAACGCACTTGGTGAAACAGAATATCCAAAAAATGCCCTAGTTGTTACAACCGTTCCGCCAGCATTGTCTGACAAATGGTTAGCAAGAATGGGAATACAGGATTATATGTTGTATGATCAAGTAAAACCTGAACCATCAATTGATGATGTCAATGCTGTCATTTCTAAATACAAAGACAAAAACCCTTCAGTTCTAATTGGATTGGGTGGTGGAAGTTCAATGGACGTAGTAAAATACGCTGCACCTGAATTGAAAAAAGAAAAAATTCTAATTCCAACTACATTTGGAACTGGAGCTGAAATGACAACTTATTGTGTTCTAAAATTTGATGGGAAGAAGAAATTGTTACGTGAAGATAGATTCTTAGCTGACATGGCTGTAGTCGATTCATATTTTATGGATGGGACTCCAGAACAAGTTATCAAGAATTCTGTCTGTGATGCATGTGCTCAAGCTACCGAAGGTTACGATAGTAAACTTGGAAATGACTTGACCAGAACTCTATGTAAACAAGCATTTGAGATTCTTTATGATGCAATCATGAATGACAAACCAGAAAATTATCCATATGGATCAATGTTATCTGGAATGGGATTCGGAAATTGCTCTACAACATTAGGACATGCTTTGTCTTATGTTTTCTCAAATGAAGGAGTACCTCATGGATATTCTTTATCTTCTTGTACTACAGTTGCACACAAACATAACAAATCAATCTTCTATGATAGATTCAAAGAAGCAATGGATAAACTTGGTTTTGATAAATTAGAACTCAAAACTGATGTTTCTGAAGCTGCTGACACTGTCATGACTGATAAAGGACATTTGGATCCAAACCCAATTCCAATATCTAAAGATGATGTTGTAAAATGTCTTGAAGATATCAAAACAGGCAATCTGTAAAAAATTTATTTTTTACTTCTTTTTCTTTTATTTACTATATCTGAAATTGGCAGCTTCACCAAACTTTTTATTATAATGATTTAGAATCATATCAATTGGCAAGTAAAAAATTAAAGTTTGGTATTCAAAACGGACTAAATGTTGCTAGAGCAGGATATACTGAAGATCAGATACTTACTGCCTGTCAACTTGCTGATAAAACTGGATATGATTCAATTTTCTATATGGACCACACAAATGTGCCACAATGGAAAAATGCAACTGTCTTAGATCCATGGGTTATGTTATCTGCAATTGCTGCAGTTACAAATAATGTTGAATTAGGAACTTGTGTTACTGATGCTATTAGAAGACATCCATCAAATATTGCATTAGCTGCAATTACTCTTGATAGAGTTTCTAAAGGTAGAGCAATTCTTGGTATTGGTGCTGGAGAAGCACAGAACCTTAAAGAATTTTGCATTCCATTTGAAAAACCAGTTTCAAAATGGGCTGAACAAATTGAAGTTATTAAAACACTATATCATTCTGATCCTGATAATACTGTAGACTATGAAGGTAAATATTACAAATTAGAACAAGCCTGTCTACAGGCTAAACCAATTAGAAAACCACATCCACCAACTTACATGGCATCAGGTGGTAAACGTACTTTGGATTTAACAGGAAAACTTGGTGAAGGTTGGTTACCAATCGGATACACTCCTGAATTATTTGAAGATCATCGCAAGCAAATTGAAGTTGCTATGGACAAATATGGGAGAAGTCAAGAAGACAAAGATAATTTTGAAATGGCACTAGATATTGATGTATACTTTTCTGAAGATGCAGAAGCTTCATGGGCAAAAATGAAAGAAGCCGTTAAAGTTAGTTTGTTTAAACCTGAAATTTTGAGAGTACATGGATTAAAAGAAATTGAAGGATTTGATTTCGTAAAATACTTTACAGAATATTCAATGTCTGATCAAAGTTGGATTGTGAAAATGCGAGAAGCAGCAACTAAAATTCCAGATGCCATCGCAAGATCATCTACTGCAGTTGGTACCCCTGAAGATATCATACCTGTCTTTGAAAGATTCATGGATGCTGGTGTAAACCACTTTGTTATTAGATTCTGGGGTAAGAATTACTTTGGTTCTATTGATAAA
>JAONQT010000041.1 GCA_028448965.1 Candidatus Nitrosopumilus sp.
TGATAAAGGGATTCGTAAAGTTTCACCCTTTAAAGATTCAGGAACATAGACATCTGCAATAAAAGAATTGTATGAGTTTGATTCAATATTTCCCAGATCCCAACTTGATTCTAAAATTAAAACATTTTCAATATTTGTAATTGATGCAGTATTTGATGAAAGTGATGTTTGTGCATTATTTATTGTAACATCAACTGCAGAAATTGGAGCAGTTCCATCATTTACAATATCTACTACAATTTTATTTGATTTTAATGATGTAAGAAAGGATTCTGATGCCCTTACATTGATTGTACTATCTCCAGTTACTTTAAAATCAAAAGTAGAGAAAGATGATCTAACACCAGATTCTCTTAGTCTTGAATAATCAACTTTTACAGTTCCTGAATATTGTTGAATTTGTATATTTTTATCCAAATTTACATAGAAAGTTAAAGAAAAATTTGTACCAGCGAGAGAATTTGTGTTGGTATTAGCACCAATTGCAACACCTGGGCCATCTGAACCTGAAAATCCTAAGGGCAATGCCAAATTTCCTTCAATTCCCGTAATATCTTGAGTTCCTACATTTGCAAATTCTATTGTAAATGGAACATTACTATCTCCAGATTCAATTTCTATTTTTTCATTTAAAGTTCCGAAATATGCATCCAATAATTTTACATCACCAAAATCTCTTTCAAATGCTGAATCACCAAAGTTTCCAGACTCTATTGGTCCATCTTTCCAATCAGCATATGAATTTGTAAAAATAAATGGTACAACTCCAATTAAAAATAATATTAATAAAAATTTAGAATTCATTATACAGTAATCTCCATTGTTGAAGGTTCTTCTCCTTGAAATGCTTTACCATCTTTAATTGTAATAACTTTGTCAACATTTCCAAAATGTGCTCTATCATGAGTAACAATAACAAAAGTTTGATTAAGATTTTTTGCCATGGATTTCATTAAATCAACTATTGTTTGTGAAGTAACTGAATCAAGATTACCAGTTGGTTCATCAGCTAAAACAATTGAAGGTTTGTTGATTAAACCTCTGGCTATAGCTACTCTTTGAGCTTGTCCTCCTGAAATTTGATTTGCACGTTTATGCATTTGATCTTCTAGACCAACTGCTTTTAGTAAATCTATAGCATCTTTTTCAGTAATAGAATTAGTACCAGCAATTTGTATTGGCAATAATATATTTTCTAAAACTGAAAGATCTGTTAAAAGATTAGAAAATTGAAAAATAAATCCTAATTTTTTATTTCTAAAGGATGAGATTTGACTATCATTAAGAGTTGTAGTATTAATCTCATCAATTAGAATATTTCCATTTGTTGGACTATCTAAAAGTCCAATCATATTTAGTAATGTAGATTTTCCTGAACCAGAACTTCCAACAATTAAAACAACTTCACCTTGTTCAATTGAAAAAGATACATTATCAAGAGCTTTTACTTCGTTATCTCCTTCTCCATAAATTTTGGTTAAATGATTAACCTCAAGTACTTTAGCCAGTTCTCATCGCCTCCACAGGTAGTAATTTTGTAGCTCTGTACGATGGATACAATGATGCAATAATAGCGAGGATGAATGAAGCCAAAGCAGTTTGAATAATTTTCTCCCAATTGTAAGTTACTTCAAGTGGTAAACTGTTATTGAATGACATCTTTGTTTCTTTTGCATAAATGGTATAGCCTAATCCAGTTGCAGTTCCAACTCCAGCACCAATTGCTCCAATTAACATACCTTGAAAAATAAAAATTATCAAAATATCTTTTCTTTTAGCACCAATTGCTCTCATTACACCAATTTCTCTAGTTTTTCCATTTACTAACATCATTTGAATAGTGACAATTGCAAATGCAGAAGACATCATTCCAAAATATCCAATCATGTTAATCATTGCTATACCTGATCTAAAACCGGCAAGTTGTTGTTCAGCTGATTCCTCTATTGTTTCTGCTAGGAAATCATCATTTGGAAATGATGCTAAGAAAAATTCTTTTACTTCAAATGCTTTACTTGGATCATTTAATTTTACCATAATTGATCCTGTTTGATCTATTCTATCTGTCATATCACGTAAAGTATCAATATGCATAACTGCACTATAATCAAATCCTTGACCACCAGGTGATTTTGC
>JAONQT010000042.1 GCA_028448965.1 Candidatus Nitrosopumilus sp.
CATATCTGGATTATAATTTTCTTCTAAAAATGAATTTACTTCATCTGCACCTGCACCTATTGCAACTGCTGTAAATTGTACATATGTTCCACTAGGATCTATTACATAGATTGCCTCTCCTTTTTGATCAATTCCTGCAATGATCATTGAAACCCCATTTGGTCGTACTCCGCCATATTGAGTAAATTGATGAGCTGTATCTGCTAAATATTTTGAAACTGTTGCAATTTCTACTGATTCATCATATGTCATTCTATTTCCTTGTGAAAATGCTCTTGCACTATCCACTTGAACACGTGCATCTGGAATATAACCTGCTGCTGCAACGCCAATATGATAATCTACTTGGAAAATTTTTTGTGTAATATTTTTAGTTTGTAATGTTCTTGCTTTCTCTTCAACTGCCATGATGACTCCTTGTTTGGTACTAATCCCAATTGCTAGTGTTCCTCTTTTTACTGTCTCTATTGCATATTCTACTTGGTAGATTCTACCATCTGGAGAATACATTGTTGGTGTCATATCGTAACCGCGTGATGCCATCATGATATCAAAAGTTTATTCTCAGTCAATTTAAGGGTAATTGTCTCTCTGTTATTGTAGATTTTTTTTAAATTTCAAATCTTAATCTTCTATTTTGAACCAAACTTATATAATCTGAATAGTAATATTATCGTTATTATGGTAAAGTCCGATCCCTTTGCTAATGCAACTAAACAAGTCAATGATGCTTGTGACGTTCTTGGAATCAAGGACAAAGGAATTCGAGAATATCTTGCAATGCCAAATAAAATGTTGAGAGTCAAGATTCCTGTTAAAATGGATAATGGAAAAATTAGAGTATTTACTGGTTTTAGAAGTCAACACAATAACGATCGAGGTCCATACAAAGGTGGTATTCGTTATTTCAATCCTGAAGGTGGAGTTGAATATATGGAAAGAGAAGTTATGGCACTCTCTTCTTGGATGACATGGAAATGTGCAATTGTTGATGTTCCTTTTGGTGGAGGAAAAGGTGCAATCTACGTTAATCCAAAAACTGAGAAACTTAGCGATGGAGAAATGGAACGACTAACAAGAGGATTCGCTTTTAAAATTTCTGAAGTCATTGGACCTGAAAAAGATATTCCTGCCCCTGATGTTTATACCACTGGCAGAGAAATGACCCAAATTATGGATACTTTTAGTAAATTAAATGGAAACAAATACTCTCCTGGTGTAATTACTGGCAAACCAATTTCAATGGGTGGTTCTTTGGCAAGAAATGTTGCAACTGGATTGGGAACTGCATATACTGTAAGAGCTGCAGCAAAAATTTTGAAAATTAATTTAAAAGGTGCAAAAGTAGTTTTACAAGGATTTGGTAATGCTTCTACATTTGCTGGTGAATATCTAGAAAAAATGGGTGCAGTTATTGTTGGTGTTAGTGATTCAAAAGGTTCAATTTTAATTCCAAAAGGTGCAAAAGTTGGTAAAATTTTAGAGTACAAACAAAAAACTGGTTCTGTTGTAGGTTTTACTGGAAGTAAAAAAGTTTCAACTGAAGACTTACTAACTGCAAAATGTGATATTTTGATACCTGGAGCCTTAGAAAATCAAATTACTGCAGCCATTGCAAAAAAACTTAATTGTAAAATTATTGGTGAAGCTGCAAATGGTCCAACATTGCCTGAAGCAGATCCGGTAATTGAGAAGAAAAAAATTCTCGTCGTTCCCGACATTTTGGCAAATTCTGGTGGTGTTTGTATTTCTTATTTAGAATGGGTCCAAAATAATATGGGATATTATTGGAGCTTTGATGAAGTTGCATCTAAGATGGAGAAAAATATTACACAAGGATTCAAAGATACGTATGCATTATCTAAAAAACATAAAATTGACATGCGTAAAGCTGCAATGGTTTTAGCAGTTGAACGCGTTTTAGAAGCATTTAATCAAAAAGGCATCTGGCCTTAGTTAGATTATTTTTTAATTCCATAATGTCTGATGTTTTATTAGTACAGAATACTAGAATTGAGGGTTCAGGATATCTGGGAGAATTATTATCTAATGATGGATTTGATATTACTTCAATAAATGCAAAACATGAAAAAATTCCTGACAAAAA
>JAONQT010000043.1 GCA_028448965.1 Candidatus Nitrosopumilus sp.
TTCCTATTGATAATGAATTAAATAAATATTCTATTTCCACACCTGTAGCATGTTTATGGATAGTTGAACCATCTCTTGATTCAAAATGTATCCATGGTGATTTTATTTGGTAAGCTGGTGCTGAGAAATCAAATTCATCCCCAAATATTTTTACTAAAATCCCTGCATGTGCGTGTTCACTTCCTAATGCTCCTGCATTTTCAGGACCACCTGGTGCCTCCACAGTCATTGTCAAAAACAAATAACCTGCATAGCCTACGATTACTGCAATTACAGCTAAAATACCTACTGCGATAAGAGTCTGTTTTCTTTTTTCTGCAGAATGTTTTGTTGCATAATTTTCACGTTTAACTTCACGCTCTTTTCTCTCTTTTCGACCCATAACCGTTCAAACTCATTGAATTACCCCTATTAAACATTCAATCAAAACAATAAATAAAATTGAAAAATATCCTTTGATATGACATGTATTTTTTGTGATATTTTGGATGGAAAGCGTGAAGGTCACATTATTTATGATGATGATGATCATATTGCATTCTTAGACAAATATCCAATTGACGATGGTCATACATTAGTAATTCCTAAAAAACATTATGAACGCATAACCGATATGAATTCCAATGATGTAGGAAAAATCTTCTCATTAATTCCTAAAATTGCGAAAGCAGTATTGTTGGGAGCAGGTGCTGATGCATTTAGCTTAGCACAAAATAATGGCAAAGCTGCAAAACAAATTATTCCTCATGTACACATTCACATTATTCCTAGATATAATAACAAAGGAACTGTATGGACAAAACGTCAAATTCCAACTGATGATGTCTTGTCAGAATTAGCACAAAAAATTAAAACTGCTCTTATTTAGTATGACCTGGATTATATCTTAAAATTGCTCCCACCTTTCCTAAACTTGTCAACATGTTTCCATGTTCTGCACTTCCAGAAATAACTTCTAACTGTGATCCTGTTTTTGCAGCAATAATTTGTAAATAATCTACTATATCCTGTTCATTAACTTCTGTATCCATGGCTTTACATTCTGGACAAGGATTGTTTCTGTATTCTGTTTTTTTTGGAATTACAAGTGGTCTTTCTATAATGTCTTCTTGAATATGTTTACATCGTCTACATTCAGCTTCTACTCTGTGTAAATTTGTATTATCTGTAATGAGTAAAGTCTTAACAACATTATTTTTTAAAAATTCTATTACTTCTTGTAATCCATAGGAACCTTTACCTGTGTTTGTATTAATTTCTCTAAACAAATCTTCAATCATTTTTTTCTCTTCTACTAATCTGAAACTTCCTAAAATATCTCCTGATTTTGCAAATGCTTCTCTAATTCCTTCTGCACCAGAATAACCTGCATCAATTGTATTGATGATGTTATTTTGTAATCTGTATTCTAAATAATTCCCATTAATGAAATCTTCTTTTGTTGGTCCTGGTCCAGATATTATCAATCCTTTTACAGGATAAATATCAATGAAATACTCTCTAGTAGTTTGAGCAACTCTATTGTAAAAATAACTTAATTCCATTTCTCTTAATTTTTGAAATCTTTTTGCAGATTGACCTCCCTGCCTATGTTTTCCTGCAACTCCTGAACCTGTTTGAGATAAAACTTCAATTTTGTCTCCATGAAGTAAACCCCAACCCGCATCTTTTGCATCAATTGCTAGAAACCCTATCAGGTTATCATCCTTTAACATGTCCTTTAGAATATCTACGTGAAAATGATCATCACATCGATATAGATATTGATTCAAATCTTTAGGAGGATCAATTTCCCATGCAGTAACAACTTCACTTCCTAACGGCCCTCCTTCTTCTGTAGGCAATGCACCACAAAAAATTACTAATCCTCTTTCAGGTGTTTTTTTGTACATTTTTAGTCTTTGAACCACTTTTCCAAGTGAATCAACCACATGTGATCTTGTTAAATCTGATTTGATATTATCTGCAGTCCCTTGTTCTTGTTGAAGTGAACCAATAATTTCATGAAGTTGTTTTCCCTTAGGGATGTAAACTGTAATTAATTCT